>CAYMZW010000141.1:0-14652 GCA_964395005.1 uncultured Rivularia sp. | reverse complement strand
GGTTTTGCAGACCTTGGTAAACCACGCAGATATAACGGTTTTAGCTTACAACCAACATTTTTACCCCAATTTTACCCCAATTCATATTTTTAGCTCGTATTGCTCAATTAATTCACTAATATGCACTCCCGTTTTGTTAGTTTGCAAAGTTTGAGTTCCCAAGCTAATTCCATTTCTTATGAATACAAATATTGATATACTGGACAAGGAGATGCGCGTTCATATTGAGGCACAAATAATGTCAGGTGCTAATAGCAGTAAATATTTTATCAATTTAGCGCAGCAAGACCAAAAACGTAAGGTAAAAGAAAGATTGGAAACTCTTTTACTCGAAGGTATTGATTCTCAAGGACAGAAAGCAACGCCAGAATATTGGCAAAATCTGCGTTCTACGGTTTTGGGCAAGAACAATGAAAAACCCGAATAACGCATGAACTATCGTTTAATTATCAAAGACCGGGCAACGCAAGATTTGCGACAGTTAGCAAATTATATATTAGTCAACGGTAATGCCCAAATAGCTGTTAAATTCTTAAATAGTGCGGAACTAACTTTTAAAAATTGCAGAAAAATCAATGGCTGCTCGCGACTTATTCCATGATGCTGTGAAACAAGCACTCTTGAAAGAAGATTGGGTTATTACAGCAGACCCACTAAAAATTAAAATTGAAGGTGTCAAGCTTGAGATAGATTTAGCTGCGGAGAAAGTTTTAGCAGCTCAAAAAGCAGGAAAGAAGATAGCAGTAGAAATTAAAAGTTTCCTCAAGACTTCTGCAATCACAGATTTTCATGCAGCGCTAGGTCAATTTTTGAATTATCGTCTAGCATTACAGATGAGTGAATCGGATAGAATGCTTTATTTAGCAGTTCCGATTGATACATTTGAATCATTTTTTCAGGAAAAGTTTACTCAAGAAGCAGTCAAACTTTATCAAGTAAAATTGATAATCTACGATCCTGTTAAAGAGGTAGTCGTCGAATGGAGAAATTAGAGCAATATCGATTATTTGTTCGTGAATTACTGAATAATCATGCCAAGCTAGAAGAAAATAATACGGATAGTGAGATTGAGTGTCAGTTGATTTTTGACACAGAACATGACCATTACCAACTTCTTGATATTGGTTGGGATGGTCTTAAACGAGTTTATAACTGTTTCATCCATATAGATATCAAAGATGGTAAAGTCTGGATTCAGCGAAACATGACGGAAGCTGATTTAGCGCAAGATTTAGTAGATATGGGTATACCCAAAGAGGACATTGTTATTGGTCTGCATCCAAGTTACAAACGTCCTTATACAGGTTATGGGGTTGCTTAGTTATCTTACAAGAGGAATAAATCCCTAGCTACAAACGATAATTTATACACTTAGTAACTCCTTTTTTCAAATAAACAAACTAGACGATACTTTAAAGTACTCACTCAAAGCTTTAGCTTGTGCTTTACTAATCGCTCGCTTACCATTTACAACTTCGGATACTACACCACTTGAGCCAATAATTCCGACCAAATCAATTTGACGGGTTCCACTTGATTCCATAATATGTTGTAGAATTTCGTGGGGTGCAGATTTTTCTATTGGATAGTTTTCTGTCTCATAAGCTTCTACTAAAATTACAAGTAATTTATGTAAAGCTTTTTCCTCAGTAGTGCGATTTTTCTTAAAAGTTAGCTCCTCTACTATTTTTAAAACGCGCTCGTACTCTTCCTCTGTCTCAATTGCAACAGGAATAACTTCTGTAAGAAGATTGCGGTAAGTATTTCTATCAAAAGTAAGGGTCATTTTTCCACTTATCTTTATCGTATTGGGCGTGCGTAATAAAGTATTTATAGTAAATTACTTGGTTTTCATAGTCTATCCCAACAATTAAACGATATGCGTTACCTTTTATGTTAAAAACAGTAAAATTACCAACGGCTTCTGCATCCCTGTAAATTAAACGAACATCCTCTAAATTATTCCATTCAGCTTTTTTTACAGTTGCATACCAGTCCTCAACTTGCTTTTTAACATCGGGAAATTGATTAGCATCAATGCGAAGACTGCGAATCGAGATTAGATGCATTCCTAAAAAAGTTAATTAGCTAATGTGAGCTAATTAATAGAATTAACTTAAGATTCATACTCTCAAAACGAGAGTAAGTTGTCAAGATATTTATTTTTGCAATATTTTCATTAATTGCGTTTTTACATCAACGTATTTCCATAGCTATCAGTTAATTATCGCGGCTTCGCTAAAATAAAACTATTTCCCGCTCACAATACCAGTTATGACTTATACTCCACCCAAACTTCTTACTTTCGAGCAATTTATTACTGAGTATGGAGATAACGCCCGTTACGAACTTATTGACTCCGTATTACGTGATATGGAACCAACAGGTCCTCATGAAGAAGTTTCAGGAAATATTGCTGGTAGAGTTTATGCCGAAATTTTTCGCTCTCATTTGAATTGGTTGATTCCAAAGACTTGTTTAATTAAACCACCGGCAGCGGAGGCAACAGCATTACGTCCAGACGTAATTGTTTTAGATAAAGAAAAGTTAAGACAAGAGCCGCTATGGGATAAAGAACCAATTATTTGTAGAGGCGATACTATTAAATTAGTCGCAGAAGTAGTAAGTACTAATTGGCAGGATGATTATGCTAGAAAAGTGGAAGAATATAGTTTGTTAGGTATACCTGAGTATTGGATTGTAGATTTTCGCGCTTTGGGCGGTTTGCAGTTTATCGGAAATCCTAAACAACCAACTTTTACCGTATGTCAATTAGTTGATGGTATATATCAGCAGCAGCAATATCGTTTAGGAGATATGATTTGTTCTTATTTATTTACTAATTTACAGTTAAAACTTGACGATGTTATGCCGTAATCTTTGTTAGTTATTTTCGGGAAAATTCAAAACGGCTGATAACGCAATGAAAAATACAGTCCGTTATCTTGTAAAGTATCGCCTTTATCTTCCACTGCTACCAAAGGAATACCATAATCCACACGGGCATTCAAACCTTTAATGACTTCCCATTGTACGCCCAATCCCAAGCCTGCAATAAACTGCGGATCTGGGTTATCACTGCGATTATTCCAACCCAAACCCATCTCGAAAAATGGGTTAATTTGTAAAGTTTGGGGGTTTTCAGTTAAGGGAATGCGAAGTTCTACAGCGCCTAAAATACCATTATCAGATACTAGTTGGTTTTGGCGATAACCTCTAACAGTATCCACACCACCAATACTAAACCGTTCGAGGGAAAGCAGAGAATCTGGAGTCAACTGAGTGTTAATGCTGGCTAAAACTACATTTCTGTCCGATACTCGTCGTACCCATTGAAACTGTCCCAACCAAGAGAAAAAGCGTCCATCGGTATCCGAATCATTTACAGTTGCGTCAAAAGCATCGATACCGAAACTAAATTGCGATCGCGCTGCTAAAACTGTTTTTGCATCCCGTTTTACCCAATCTTGAGTAAACCGAATTGCGCTGACTCTCGATTTACCGTCTTCTGGTCCTTCGGAGAAGGAAAAGGGGATATCATCAAGTATAAAAGTTTGACTGCGACGTAAATCAAAGCCGACGCTTAAAGCAAATTCTGTATCGGGTTTTCTAACTAATGGTTGACGGAAACTAAATGAAAATGTCTCGGAATCGCTACGAATATCCAAATCTTCAAAGGTATCTTCAATAATCTCGCTGTTATTGTTGCTATAGCGAAAGTTTACTGTACCGTTACGATAATTTACTGGTAAGCTATAACCAATGCTGTATATATCCAATCCATCAGTTAAACCGTATTCCGCACTCAAGCTATCTCCAAAACCCAACAGATTATCGTGACGGGCAAAAACATTACCTTGAACCGAACCAATACTGGGTGATTGATTGTTAGCAATGACAACACCTGAATGAAATGCGGGTGCTTCTTGTACGATTACCTGTAAGATATTTCTACCAGGAGCGCTACCAGCGGTTAATTCGGCATTTACCTGTTGTAATAACGGGTCAATTTGCAATAGTTGCAATGCAGATTCTAAACGTTCGCGGTTTAAAGGAGGTTTGCTAGCTGCTTGAAGACGACTGCGGACATAGCTTGGTTTTAATCGTTGCAGTCCGCTAATTTCTATACTTTCTAATTGTCCCTCGACTACCCGAATTTGGGCAATTCCGTTATTGAGAAGTTGGTTATTAACAACAAAAGCACCGGAAGTTTGATAATTATTGTCGATATAAAGTTGAGTAATTTCTGTGCGAAGTTGAATTAAGTCTGCAAAAGAAAGATTTTGATTTTCATATTTGCCTACAAGTTGATTAATTTCGTCTTCGAGAACGGTATTACCCACTACTTCTATTTTTTTGATGTTAAAACGCAGATTGCTAGGAGTTGCGGGTTCTGTTGTTTGAGGTGTTTCAGGTATTTCTAATTTTGGAGGGGGAACTGGAGTTGGAGTAATTACAGGTTGTTGCTCTCGTTCGGGAATAGTTTCTTCTACAGGATCGGGTATGTCGGGAGGAATATTAATCCCTGCGGGTGGAGTAGATTGGCTATTGGCTTTATACGCAAAGGTAATGTTTATAATTATTGAAGTTAAAACTATAATCGTTTTTTTTACTAACTGCATTTTTCTAAGATATTAAATTAAGTATGATATTTTCATTTTTTACTGAGAACATTCTCGACTTAACAGAATTTGACCGTTTGGTAGTTGATAAGCGCCAGATGGTTCAACTACAGGGTCGCCTATTTTCCAAGTTTGAGTTGCTGATGATGGTAATTTTTCTGAAGAAATAGGTATAGATTGCACTGAGCCAGTACTGTAATTAGAAAGCGGTGCATCGCTGGGATTTTGAGGTAAACCACCAGCACCCGTGACGAAGAAAGTACCGCTTTGTTGGTTATTACGAACAATGCAACTACTCGCAACTAAAGCATTAGTATCTATTTGATTGTCTGGTAATTCCGTCAGGTTATCTTGAATAAAAGTAGTGTCGGGTATTCCCGCGATGGTTCCTGATACCGTACCGGAAGCGTTTACGTCAACGCGGTTGTTATTATCGAGTTCGGTTAGTGCATTTGCATTGCTATTAGTTGGAGTAGGACGATATAGGGGTTTGCTGAAGAAAGCTTCTGTATTGAAGGTAATATCGCCGCCTTTACCGTCACCAGCAAATGAGAAAATATCGCTGTCGTCGAGGGCGATGATTGTATTGGCTGTGAGGTTGATGTTTCCTCCTCCACCTTCACCGCTGAAAACGTTGGTAGCGATATCGCTGTCGCTAAATAAGCGGATATTTTGAGCGGTGATGTTAATAGCACCACCGGAAGATTGTTGAGATGTAGTTGATATAGTACTATTATTAGCAGTCAAATTATCGCGGGCATTGATAGAAATATTACCACCACTACCAAACCTTCTCTCTGGATCAATTCGCGTTATTCCACTGTTACTACTGATACTGGCATTATTTTCTAAAATTGCAGAATCAACTTCGATATTAATATTTCCACCTTTCCCTTCGTTAAAGGTGTTTGCGATTATTTCTCCTCCATCTTTCAGAAATAACCTTCCGGTATTAATAGTAATATTTCCAGCATCTTCATTAGTACCTGTCAAAGCAGATAAATTGCTGTTATAAATAACCTGCTCCAAACCAAACTCCTTTGCTAAAGCTGGAGAAATACTACCCGCAAAATAACTACCGCTTCCACTTATTTCTATAAAATCGGCAGCATTGACTTCTATATCTCCACCTTTTCCCGTTCCTAAAGAATTAGTAGATACAACTGCACCATCACGAATTAACAATCTACCTGTGTTTAGCTTAATCTTTCCTGCATCCCCATTAGAAAATAGAGAAAAACTAACCAAACCACTAAAAAGTCCAGTTAGTTCTATAGATTCTGCTGCATCAACATCCACGGTTCCAGCATTTCCTCCCCTTCTAATAAGTAAATCTTCATTTTCTAAGCTCGAACTTGCAGAAACTTCAGCACCTTCTCGAATCGCTAATTTTTGAGTACGAATTTTTAAGTTACCAGCGTCTCCCTGACTATTTGTTCTTGAAGACAAACGACTATTACTTCCTACGATATCCATATCAGTAGCATTTACAGTTAAATCCCCCCCTCTTCCTGCTGAAACATAGCTTTCCGTTGAAACTCTACCGTCATTGCTAATATTTAACTTTGGGGTATTAATAGTTAAATTTCCTCCTGGGGCTAGATTTCTTCCTACATTTTGATTGAATAATCGACCAGTTTCAGCAGCTAAACTACTTAAGAATATATTGCTCCCGTTTTGGGAAAATCCACTTACTTCTACAGAATCTCTTGCATTAACACTTAAATTTCCACCTCTTCCTTCATCTAACCATGCAGCAGTTGATGCCGATACAACTCCTCCATTGAGAATGCTTAATTTTCCAGTATTGATATTTAAATCACTACCATCTGCACCTCCATAAGTACCAGTAAACAAACGACTGGGAATAGTATCACCATTTGTTCCGCTAATTTCTATTGATTCAGAAGCATTAACATCAATAGTTCCACTTTTAGCCTCACTAACTTCACTGAATGTACTTGCTTGTATCTGTCCCCCATCTTTAACAGTTAATCTTCTTGTGTTAAGTAATAAATCTCCACTTCTTCCAGTAGCATTTCTACTTACTTGGCTACCAATTTTAGTAAGCGAACTATTATTTGAATCAACAGATCCAGTTACTTCAATTGACTCAGAAGCATCAATTTCTATATTTCCTGAATTTCCTTCTTCAAATACAAACGATTGTATCTGAGCACCATTACTAACGAAAAGAGAACCTGTATTAATATTAATTCCGGAAGTATCACCAACTGCTTCAGAACCAATATTATTAAAAATCAAGCTAATATTACTGTCATTATTTTTTATAGATACTGCATCCCTGCTAAAAATATTTATACTACCAGCATTTCCCTTTCCAAAGGTACTAGCTGATATCCTGCCACCATCATTTATTTCGACAGATTTCCCTATGATATTAATATCACCACTATTACCAACTGCGCCAGGGGTAACATCGTTGTAAATTTTACTTGCGGGATTAGCAATAGCTATCTTTTCTGTGGCATTAAGTGTAATATCTCCCGCAACAGTTTCAGGTGTCCCTAAACCTAGCCCAATACCAGCCAAAAGCTTACTTCCTTGCAAAATATCCAAATTGCGAGCATTGACTGCAATATCACCACCACCATCTGCTTCTACACTTACAAACGCTTGATTGGTTAAAGATACGTCTACACGAGTTACATTTTCTGGAAATCCTAATTTTAAATTATCCCCATTAAAAAAAAGATTGACATTTCCAGGTGCTGCTAATCCTCCTAATTCAACTCTCCCACCATAAGCATTTAATCTTCCTTTATCCATGTTGATATCACCACCTACCAGCAGCAAGCTCTTACCATCCGCTACTCGTAAACCAAAAGCGCCAAAACCTGCTGGATTTATTCCTGCGGGTGCAACGGAGTTATTCTGAATCCCCGCTTGATTATTAACAGCATTAAAAAACAAAGCTGAAGGACTAACATTGAGTAATCGCGGAACTTCAGGATTACTCGCACTAAAAACCCCTTGCTCCCCAAACTCAATCCCATTCGCAGTAGTTGCTACAAACGAACCACCTACATCCAAACTCGCATTTTCCCCAAATACAATTCCGTTGGGATTGATCAAAAATAAATTCGCATCACCCAACACTCCCAACTTACCGAAGATATTCGAGGTATTGTTACCAGTAACGCGAGAAAATATATCGGTTATCCCTTGTGGATTGGTGAAATAAACGCTTCCACCTTCACTAACGTTGAATTCTCGAAAGCTGTGAAATAGATTCGCATCCAGTCTTACACCACCGTCAATGCGTTTGTTGAGTGCATCAATATCATTAACAACAGAATTTTGTGTACCCAAAGTATTATCCGGCTGAACTTGAGCACAAGCATAATTTCCGAATATTACAGCCAACCCAGATGCATTTAAAATCAGTGCCGATCGCAAAAGTAGATTTACTAAGCTGTGGTAATTCAGCATAGCTTTTAATATAAGTATTTTCATCTAAAAACAAAATATCACGTACAATAATCTTTGATAATTTTGTTGCAAAAACTTTATATTTCTTGCAAAAACCTTAAAAAACCGATATATCAAACAACAAGCATACAATTGTTGAAAATTAATTTTTTACAAGCTATTCGTGGAAACTTCATGTAATTTTTATAAAGCAATTGATTTTAGGATGAAATTTTTTGATATGGAATATGTCTTTATTGCAACAGCAAGTAAAAATTCCTAATATCTTTATCAGTTGAAAATATTAGGAATCAAACATCTAAACAAAGCGAAAGTCTCGATCAAAGTCCACGTTAGTAGAGTCTTGCACTACAGCAATTGGATCGTTTCCAAAGTAAATAGCAGTATCTAGAGCAGAGCCACCAGCCCAGTTTCCAGTTGAGAGCGAGTATTGGTTTGTACTACCGTTAACTTGAATGTAATCGTATTCCCAATCAAAGTCTGCAATCGTAGCGTATCCGTCTCCTTGGTAAAAGACACTTGAAGAATCTCCCAAAGCAAAGGTATCATTACCGCTGCCTCCAATCAAAGTGTCGTAGCCTCCATAACCAGCAATGTAGTCATTTCCATAACTACCAGCTAGATAATTGCTGCTACTATTACCAATTAAGGTATCATCCCCCGCACCTCCAACAGCATTCTCAATAGTGACTCCATAGGCGATCGCCAAATTATTGCTGGCTGTAGAACTAGAGTTTCCATTAGTTTGAGAACCGATAGAACTAAAGCTTCCGGGGTTAAGATTTATTACAGCAGCAAGCCCTTGATTGCTTGCATCAATAGTATCAATACCACCACCATCCCAAATAGTCTGGACAAAGGCTCGACTGGCATCCCAAGTATATGTATTGTTGCCCGCACGGGTGTTGTGATTAGCGCCGTAAAGATGCTGTATTGCAGCAATGTCATAGAGCATCGGTGTTTGGGGATTAGCATAACTACCTGGATGCGATTTGTATGACATTACGGTGTACTGGTTGGTATCCAATTCAGGATATAAATAAGGGGCAGGCGCACCACCCCCACTCGAATTGTAATTACCTGGATGTTTTAATCCCAAGGCATGACCGATTTCATGAATCAAAGTATGAAATCCATAGGAGCCATAGCTCGAATCGAGGTTACTACTCTCGCTATTATTTAGCCACACATCACCTCCTGTTGGACTGCTGTGTGGGGAGTAAGCATGAGCGCTCTTTTTGTGCATACTAGCAGTTCCGAACCGAATAGTTCCCCCCGCACCAGCATCTGATACTTCAACAAAATTTAGTCCTGAAACTTCGCTGTAATGTTGTAGAGCTAGCCTTGCTGCTGCTTGTTGAGTTTGATTGAAGGCAATAAATTGATTTCGCTCCTGGGCATTATTAGCATAGTAATCTGGGACTTGATTCATAAAGCTGAAGGTGATAGTTGAATTAGTCCACCAGCTTGGGTTTGTTCCTATTAATGCTTCAATGCGATTGGTATAGGATGCAGCTGCTTGGGGGTTTAAACCAGCATTTGTTGAGCCATTATTCGAGTTATTGTCGTTATGTTCGTGCGAGCAAGTTGTATTTTGATCTTCGACAGCTTCATGGTGCAGTGAATGATTAGAAAAAACTGGTAGTTCAGGAATGTTTGGAAACACAGAATCATCTGGTAATAAAGATGACAAATCTTCATTTATAGAAAATTCTGTATTGTTAACCAATATTTTATTTGAAGTAAAATCATCATCTGTAAGAGTTAGAGTAGGAGAAAAAATTTCTCTAATTCCCGTATAACTGAAATAATTATTGTTCGCTAAATTTTGAAAAAGCGGATTGGGTTCATCAGTAATAAAATCAGAATTATTTTTATTTGTGCTAGCTGTGAAGCGCAGATTTTTATCTTGATAAGTTGCCATATATAACCTCATATTTACTAATAAAATATTTTCTTGCTGATATTTACTAGATTAGAGAGGTTAACTAAGTAATTGTTTGATTTTTCTATAAGCTAACTTAAGAGATTTTTTATAAAAAATTATTGGTTGTTGTCAGGAAGATTATAGTTTTCTACAAAAAAACAATTCTCTTGAAAAGACTATAAAATTAAATAAACAGCAAAAAAGCCCGCTGAGGCAGGCTATAGAGACTGTTATGTATATACTGTAATTTTTGATTTTGGGATTATGTATTAAGCATTAAGCTTACCCTGATTAAAGTGAGAGCCATATATTCAAGCTTTGTTTTAACTTTTTTTTAATTATTGCCAACTGTAGGTTCTAACGATAAGCAACATACTGCTTGTATGAATTTATAAGTTCTGCAAATTCTATAGCTGAACGGTCTATTTTTTGATATGGTATCACAATATCATATTTTGATATGATTCTTGAAATACGCATAATTGTTGTATTTGTAAATATTTTAGAGATAAAATTATTACTTGATGACCTTGCAGATTTCTGAAAGTTTTCAACTTTATTTAGCTTAATTCCTATATTTTTTAGTGCTGACCAATGCAGCGTAATTAAATAAACTGAATTAATATCTTCCCACGGTATACTCCATTCTTCTTTTCTACCATGCATATAAGAAAGTTTATTTTGAGTTAAAACAAAAGTAATAGGATATTCTATTATTTTATTTTGAACTACAGTTAAGAACATAATACTTGGTAGGACGAATATAAATCCTCCAATAGGAAATGAAAAAATACCTATAATAATCATCATTATCCATACTACAGCTTTAAACCCTTTAGATCGAGCATTTTTAGGTCTTATTTCTAATCTTTCAGGAATTTCCATTTAACACCTCTTTTTTGGCAATTTTTTCTATTACATAGCATTCTTTAAAAAGGTTAGATTTGATAATTTTGGACTTTACCTCATTTCAAACCTAATAGTTATTAGATTACAGAGATTCACTATTTGATTGTTTGATTTTTCTATAAGCTTAAATACAAAATTTGTTTGAAGTGATTTATTGATTTTTTCAACTGATGTTGTAGAAAACTATAATCGTCAAAAAAATAAGAGATGCAAAAGTATTGCATCCCTAAGTAAGATAAAAAAGTTATATTTTATTGTAATTAACCACACTCGCGACTTAACACAAGCTGTCCGTTGGGTAATTTATAAACACCTTGCGGTTCGACAACTGGATCGCCTATTTTCCACTTCCGATTAGTAGTAGAAGCTGGTGATTTATCGGAATTGCTTGGTATAGAACGTATTGAACCAGTAGAATAACTAGAAAGTGGTGCATCGCTGGGATTTTGGGGTAAACCACCAGCACCCGTAATTAAGAAAGTGCCGTTTTGCTCGTTGCTGCGGACAATGCAACTATTAGCAATGATAGTATTGGTGTCGATTTGATTTTCGGGTAATTCTGTAAGGCTATCTTGAATAAAAGTAGTATCGGGTATTCCCGCGATAGTTCCCGATACCGTACCGGAAGCGTTTACGTCAACGCGGTTGTTATTATCGAGTTCGGTTAGTGCATTTGCATTGCTATTAGTTGGAGTAGGACGATATAGGGGTTTGCTGAAGAAAGCTTCTGTATTGAAGGTAATATCGCCGCCTTTACCGTCACCAGCAAATGATAAAATATCGCTGTCGTCGAGGGCGATGATTGTATTTGCGTTAAGGATAATATCACCACCACCACCAGCACCACTGAAAACGTTAGTAGCTATATCGCTGTCACCAAATAAACGGATATTTCGAGCGGTGATGTTAATAGCACCACCGGAGGCTTGTTCGGCAGTTGTAAGAATATTGCCATTATTAGCGTTTAAAGCGCCTTCCACATTAATATTGATATTGCCTGCGCTTCCTTGTCCGCGAGACTCAGCGCTGATTTGAGCGCCGTTTGTGATAGAGAGCGATGCCGCACGAATGTTAATGTTGCCACCAGTTCCTCCAGAAATTGCGACTGGTATAGTAGAACTATCAGTAATGCTAATGAAATAAGTACCGCTGTCAGTTCCATTATTATTCCAGCTACTCAAAGGTTGAGAACCACCATTTCCCGTAGCACCAAGAATATCTGTGAAGGAGCCAGAACCAAAAATGGTACCGTCTTCGCTTAAAGGTTCGTTTTCGTAGCTTGTAATAGCTAAGTAATAATTTCCTGCGGCTTGAGGCGTGAGAGGATGCCCTGCTGGTAAGGTAGATTGCCGAGTTTGGTCATTCTCGTCATCATTAAAATAAACTCCTCGTCCGTTGGCATCAAATAGGAATAACCGAGTATCAATATTAGATATGGAGGTGTCAAAAGTAGTTGCCGAAAAGGTTTGATTTCCTGCCAAGTAAATTTGGTAGAGATCAACATCATTATTGCTAGCGAGACTTCCCGTAATGCCATTGACTAACTGTCCGTTTTGGTTCGTTAAGTCCTGAGCCGTACTGAGCGACTGACCAGCATCAGGACTAACTTCCGGTACAACAAATTGATATTGCGTAACTGCAAATAAACCACTGCCAGAACCATCTATACTCAGGCGATCGCCTAGTTCAATCGCGATATTGCCAGCCTTCCCATTGCCGAAAGTGCTAGTAATGATTGCAGCACCGTTAGTAAGAGAAAGAGAATTGGCAGTTATTTTTATATTACCTCCATCTCCGATTGCTCCTTGATTAACTAAGCTAGATATTCTACTACCTTGCCCATCTAAGAAGATTGAACCGCGAGCCACAATGTCTATGTTTCCGCCATTACCTATACCATCAGTTTCCGCTGATATTTTTCCACCACCCCTAACACTTAACTTGTCAGTATTTATAGTTAAATTAGTTTCTTGACCAGTTGCTAATGATTGATTTCGAGGGTCTAATAATATGGCTGCAAATATACCTGTGGAAAACTGATTATCAGAATCTGGCGTATTAAATACATCTATTTGAGAGGAGTTAATTCTTAGCTCTCCCGGATTTCCGATACCAAAATTAGCTACCTGCACTTTACTTCCATTACTCACACTTAAACGTGGAGTTTCAACAATTAAATTACCTCCTTCTCCTTCACCACCTCTTTCAACTTGATTTAATAGTCCACCGGGTTCCCCTAACTCTTCTTCTGAAGATAAGCTCTCTCGAGTTAGGTTTATAGATTCGGAAGCATTAACTATAAGATTTCCGGCTTTTCCCTGACCTCGAACAGTTATTGATATATTAGAGTCATTTAAACTTAAATTTTTGGTATCAATAATTAAATCGCCAGTATTCCCAACGGCATTTTGAAGCACAGCATTGTCAATATCGCTATTATCAATAGTTATTTGTTCTGAAGCATTAAGATTAATATTTCCTGCTTGACTATTAATCGAACCACTACCTTCAGCTATTCCCGTTGTTATAATACTGCTATCTACAATAATGTTCTTCCCATTAACAGCAATATCTCCACCATTTCCAGCAGTTACATCCACAACTGCGGTATTTTCTAATTTAACTTCTCCAAAATGATTAACTGCATCATAATCAAACATCAACCCATTTTCTATTTGATTTAGTTCTACCTTCCCAGTTTCAATGCTTCCAACTTCGACTCTTCCTCCTTTGGCTGTCAAATTTCCGTCATCTAATAATACATTTCCCCCGATTAAAGCCAAGGTTTCTCCATTCGGTACTTGTAAACCAATGGGTCCACCTGTAATATTAGTCTCACCATTCAATCCAGATACCCTTGAAAAATTAGTAATTTTCCCTTGATTCTCAACGGCATTAAAAAACAAAGCCGAAGGACTAACATTAAGCAATCGCGGAACTTCAGGATTACTCGCGCTAAACAAACCCTGTTCCCCAAACTGAATTGCATTCGCTGTAGTCGCGACAAACGAACCACCTACATCCAAGCTCGCATTTTCCCCAAATACAATTCCGTTGGGATTAATCAAAAATAAATTCGCATCACCCAAAACTCCCAACTTCCCGAAGATATTCGAGGGATTATCACCAGTGACACGAGAAAATATATCGGTTATTCCTTCTGGATTAGCGAAATAAACGCTTCCATCCTCACTAACGTTAAATTCTTGAAAGCTATGAAATAAATTAGAACCTCTTATGGCTCCCCCTCGGATTGTATCTATAGCATTATTGCCTTCAAAGGGTACAACGCGGGATTTGTCATTACCTAAAGTATCATCGGGTACTATATTGTTTTGAGCAAAAACGTGATTTCTATTTAACTTAACTGTCCAGAATACAGATAAACTGAGGATTGCTAAAAGCTTCAAATACCGCAATTGTTTAATATTAGTTTTGTTAATCATAGTTAATTTAGACTAAACAGTAACTATGGCTAAGTAATTACAAGATTTATTAAATATCAGTAATTTACCATATATCTAACTGAATGTAGTTGTTTTATTTTTTACGCTTTTCATGGTATAGAAACGAGAAAAGCTATTTTATCTCAACAAATTTTCATATTACAATCAACCGCTGGTATGTTTTGTAAATAAATCTATTCGGCTGCTTATAAGTCGGTTATTAACCGTGCTTTTCTTAACAAAAATTCAAGTGCAGTTTCTTGTTTGGAAATAATATCAGCAGTTGCTTTCATAC
>CAYMZW010000140.1:0-14675 GCA_964395005.1 uncultured Rivularia sp. | reverse complement strand
CTAACAACTAACTCTACAGTAACTGGAGTATGATCGCTCGGTTGAGTTAGTTTTCTGGGTTCGATGTCGATGGTGCAGCTTTTTGCGCGTTGGTATAAGTCGGGTGTGAGGTAATGATGATCGATGCGCCAACCTCGGTTACGAGGAAATCCGGCGGCTCGATAATCCCACCAACTGTAATGTCCACCTTCTAATGTGAATTTACGAAATGCGTCGGCGAATCCTAATTTTAAAACATTTTCTTGTAAGGCTTGCCGTTCTACGTCGGATGACATGATATGAGTTGCTGGTTTGGCTTTTTCGTGAATATCTTTATCCTCTAAAGCTATATTAAAATCTCCACACACGCATATATTAGGTGTTGATTTCAACTGTTTCTGTAAATAATCTCCTAATATTTTCAACCACTGCAATTTATATTCATATTTTTCGCTACCTATTGAAGAACCGTTGGGTACGTAAAGATTGATGATTCTAATGCCTTCAATTACACCCGAAATGACTCTTTTTTGTTCGTCCCATTTTGCATCTACATCCGGCAAAATCGAAGTAAAACCAACTGAAACATCTTCTAAAGGTTGACGGCTAATTATAGCCACCCCGTTGTATGATTTTTGCCCCGAAGTATAAAGATGATAGCCTAATTTTTCAAAAGGTTCTCTAGGAAAAAGTTCATCTACAACTTTAGTTTCCTGTAAACAAAGCACATCAACACCGCTTTCTTTTAACCAGTTAATAGCGTGTTCCAAACGAGTTCTAATTGAATTAACATTCCAAGTTGCGATTTTCATTACAGTTATCAGTGAACAGTGAACAGTGAACAGTGAACAGTTAACAGTTATCAATTATCAATTACCAATTATCCATCCCCAATGCCCGATGCCCCATGCCCAATTAATTATTTAAGATAAATCAATAAGTTCAATCCGGGAATGGTGCGGGAAAGCGTCCACAATACTAAAGTGATATAAAGTATACCTAAAATCCATTGGTACCAGGCTAAGGTACTGATAATTCCGGGGAGGTGTTCGTCTCGTAAACGAACGTCGTTAAAGCCTATTTTTACAAGGTTATTCAAACTAAAGTCATAATAATTTAACCAGTTCCAGCGACGATTCCATAATAAAGGTAAATAACGTTCGCGAAATAATTCATACCTGGGTATTACTGGTAAACGTCCAATTAATAACCGTAATTGTCTTAAAGTACCGTCTTCTGTAAAGTATGATGTTTCTATTAAATCGTGATAGCGCCCTTGTTGGTAAAGTCGGAATAATAAAAAACTTGGCAAGGGTAGGATAATAACTGCCATGCAAGCTAAAGTTAATAATGGTTGTGGTGTGTTGCGAAAGATGGCGATCGCACCAAGTAATGTGCTGATAAGAAAACTTCCTAGCATCCAGGTGGTTTCGTAAGCTGTAGGAACGATTTTGTAAGGATGCACTCGTCGGAATCGATCCACCAACCAAAATAGTAAACTGAAAAAGGCGATCGCGATTATTCCTACGCCAAATACTAAGTAAAAATTTGTACCGTATCCGGAAAGCAATAGTAATAAACTTAACGCCAACCATTTCCATGTTTGTAGCAACCATTTAGCTGGGGTAAAAGTTTCGCCAACTACGAAACGCGACGCAAGCTGTGTAAATGTCTCTTCGTCGATATCGGCTAGTGTAAGTAATTCGCTTTTTACCTGAAAAAATTCGTTTTGACGACGTTTAATTATCGCTTCTGCTTGATTTTTAGAAAAACCCAAATTTATTAAACGTTTTTGAGAAGCATTGTTTATATTTAGATCAATCAAACGGCTAGTTAAATAGTTTAAATACAACCGCTGTTTGCTATACTCTAATTCGTTGGCATCGGCAATTTGCTGCAACTGACGAAAATTTTGAATCAAATTACGAAATACATTTTGATTTCCCGACAACTTTGGTATTTGCAAAGCTACGCCAATTTCACCGGGATTACCCAAAATTTTAGCTTTATCGGAATTAAAAATTAAACTTGGTACGTTGAGATAAGCACCTTTAGCAAAAACAGCGTCGCTAAAATCAGCTTGATTAAGAATACTGGCACCGCGCATATTTACGGGTAAATTAAACTGTGCTTCTCGAAAGATAGCAGATTGTGTAAAACTAGTTTCCTTTAAAAATAAAAAATCTTGAAAATTAGCTTTAGTAAACTGAATTTGTTCGAGAAAACGTGCTTTAGAAAAATTTGTCGTACCTTCCCAACGTGCGCGACTAAAATTAGTTATATCCTGAAAAATAGCATTTGCAAAATCGGCGGAATTTTCAAAAGTTGTATTTTTAAACTCGGCATTTTTCTTAAATTGAGTTTCCTTGAAATTGGCTTCATCAAAGAAAACACTTCCACTAAAATCAACTTGACGGCGAAAATTCGCATTTGCAAAACTAACGCGACGGCTAAATCTTGATTGCGTCAAATTAGCTGCGTCGTTAAATATAGCTTTTTCCGCTTCCACTGGTTGCAGAAAAAACGTATTATTAAATTCCAACTTACCCTTAAAACGAGTTTGTTTAAAAATTAACGAACCGCGAAACACCGAAATTTGTGCCGAAGTCGTCGAATCTTTTCCCAAAAGCGAACGACAATCCTTAGAATTGGGAACAGAATAAGCAAGCGATTGCAAACAAACTTCACGCAAACGTTCGAGTTGATTTTGTTCGGTTTCAGTAAAAATTGGCGCAATAGCTTGAGCATACAAAGGAGTTCTTAAACCCAAATCGCTACCAATAAAATCGCCATTAATTACAGAATCGCTTAAGTCTAATCCTACAGGTTTTGTACCATTTTTTTGCAATATATCCTGCAACGACTTATAAAAATTATCCCGAAATTCCTTATTTTCTGGCTGTAAATTTATTTCCATCTCCCGTAAATCTACCGTCAAACTTCCTTCATTGACAATAGGCGAATTAATTCTTTCTTGTAATAATTCTAAAGTTAAAACAGTGCGTTGCGGTTTAAGCTCGGCAGCATAAACGGGTTTAATTAATAATAGTAGAAATAAAGTACAGATACACAAAAGTTTGGGCATGGGGGATTGGGGATTGGGCATGGGGATTAATATACATTGTTTTCTACCCCCTCTTCCCCTTCTTGCCCCTCTTCCCCACGCCACTTGCTACAACGGAGGGAACCTCCGCAACGCAGTGGCTCCTCTTCCCCCTCCCTATCCTCACTCATATTTAATAAGACAAACTACCACCTTCCCAAATCAAAAGCTGTCTTGAAGCTGCAACAAAGCAATTAAGATGTTTGGGTGGATAAAGAAAATTATCGTAAGCTAAAGCCATTTGTCTGGCTGCTTCATCATAATCAACTCTACCAATTCCCGTACCCAAACCGGGGCAAGCTACAGTATTAATTTGATTTTGATGTGAAGAAATTTGATTGTGATGACGCACGGCTAAAAGCATAGCCCACATCGCTACATAAGGAATATCTGTCCCCGCAATCGACATGGGAACCCGCATGGTGGGTGTATGTGCAAGAAAAGGATGTTTACAATTACCCGTTTCGACAATTATTGATGTTCCTACGGGTTGCTCTCCCAAATAATCTTCAAGGATGCGTTGCTGTACTTTTTCCATCAAGGCACTACCGAAAAACTTGATAATGGCAGCATCCATACCACCATCCATCATCCCAAAAGAATTGGCTGGGCTAACCAAACAATCGAAAGTTGGCAACCATTCAAAGTAGTTGTTAACGATTTCTAGGTTAGGAAAATAATTGAAATGTTTTTGAAAAGCTGCTGTTAGTAATGAATCGGGTGCTACTAGGATTAGTTTCAAGTTTTGTTTCTCCGCTTGAGTACTATTGTAGTGGAGATTTTTGGAATTTCATTCTTAGAGATGAAATAACTCAAATAATCTGTAAGTTTAGATATTGATTTAGAAATTAACTGATAGTTAAAAGTATACAATAATACATTTTTTGTTCGGGCAAACTCTAAAAAACAAGTAAATATTTAGGTAGATATATTATCAAGTGTGAAATGTAAAAGACAACATTAAACTTATGTATTGCAGATTACTTTTTAAATGAAGTATTGCTGTCTAATAAGCACTATAAATCTTTAATTTTGGTTGAAGTTATATGATTAACAATCAAAATGAAACTTTACTGGCATCGCTATGCATTTATTTATTAGCTAATCCAATTTATTATGAATCCTTTTAAACACTATGAAACAGAAAAACTTATTTCTATTTGTTTCTCTGATTCAATATCGAAATTAAACTCACAACAGCTATCCCAGTTATTAAATGAGTTAGAAACTAGCCTACGCACGTTTCTGATACAAGTTTGTCAATTTCGTTTCAGCTAAGCATAAGTAATATAGCATTTGGCACATCCGAAAACTAAAAAATTACATATTAATTTAGTAGCTTATGTTTATCATAGATAACTTCGCTCAATTAACATGGTGCGTTACGGCATTAACTAACATATCTGTTTCCCCGCAACAATTTCGTCGCCGTAACACACCCTACAAAAGATATTAGTCCACGGAGGTGGACTTTACTTGTGTAGACGCGATTTGAATCGCCAGGTATTTATCATCAACCAATCCCCCATGCCCCATGCCCAATTACCCAATATCAATTACCAACTTCCCAATCATCGAACCCGTTTCCAATAACTGATGAGCCTTGCCAACTTCTGCCAACCCAAATGTCCGATTCACATAAATTTTCAACTTACCTTCATCCATCCACTTCGCACATTCTGCTAATATCTCGCCATGATGCACCTGTGCTTCTTCGATTCCCTGCAACATCGGCGTTAACATCAATTCCAAACCGATTCTCAAATTCCTCTGTCTGGCAACTTTCCAATTAGTAGAATCGCTTGGTTGCAATATCGTCACAATATCGCCGTAAATTCTTATGGCTGGAAATGTTTTCTCAAATGTTTCTCCACCAACGGTATCGAATGCTAAATCTACACCCGCACCATCACATCCTAAAATTGCAGGCATTTTATCGGGATAGAAAGTACCGCGATCGCGAAGTTTAGTATCAATGGGGTTAACTCCAGCAGCTTTTAAACGTACCAAAAGTTCTGTGTTTTGAGGAGGAAGCGGGTTGTTAATTTCCCGCAGTTGTAAAACTTCTGGGTTTCCGGGTGCTGTCATTAACACTGCTTTCATATTTCTTTTCCTCGATGCACGCTTCACACAATTACTTTATCGCAAAGGAGGATCGAATTTATTTTCTGCGGATTCTTACTGATAAAAATTAAACCAATATAAATTTAAAAACTAACTTTTGCATCTTATTTTTGGAAGGTTGATGTGTTTTCTATTTCAAAAGATATATACCCACAGATATACGCAAGCATCCTACAGCTATTGTTATATCCTTGTTAACTTGATAACAACTAACTTTTAAATTACGAATAAAGAAAAGATAACTTTTAGTTGTCACTATTAAATTAACTGAGCTAAGTAAAAATTCTTAAATTACAGCCTGTGTGAATTGAAGCCTTAAATTATCCGTTTTACTGCTGATTCTAGCTTATTAGGTTTTTATCTTATTAGTTAATTTAGCACTTTTTGCAGATGATTTTTGTACAAAAGGCTACATTTATCCAAATTTCCTTTGTAATTTTTCCTCTTTGATAAGCAAGTATATCGGCGAATCGAGAAATTAGTAGCTGAGAACTTACTGCAATTTTGGAGTGATTATTTAGACTTAGCTTATGTTACTTAAACCTAAAAAATTTCCAAGGAAGAATCAATCATGGCTACAGCAACAAATGATATGAACATGAATGATACTAGTGACATGGAAGATACTAGTGACATGAATGATACTAGTAACATGGAAGATACTAGTGACATGAATGATACTAGCGATACAGAAGATTCTAGTGACATAGATGATTCTGATGATTCTAGTGACACAGAAGATTCTAGCGACATAGATGATTCTGATGATTCTAGTGACATAGATGATTCTGATGATTCTAGCGACATGGAAGATACCAGCGACATAGAAGATTCTAGCGACACAGAAGATACTAGTGACATGGAAGATACTAGTGACATGGAAGATTCTACTGGTGCGACTCCACCTTCTGATGAGGTAGCTGACGTTGAAGGAGTCGGACTAGCAGTTGAAGAGGATACGGATGTAAACAACGAAACCTTCAGAAACTTCGATTCAGACGGTATTGCAGTTGTTGAAGATGGCGTTAATGTCGAGCTTGATGAAGTTGCAGCTACAAGCAATGGAGATGATGGCTTTGAGATTCGCGGTGGTGTCAGCGAAGTTTCAGTAACTGCAAACCAATCATCTTTCAACCTCAATGGTGATGACGGTATAGATGTTTTTGGTGAAAACAATACTGTTGATTTAAATCGAGTAGAAGCAGCCTTCAATGAAGCAGGTGGCTTGGGTGTTGATGGTACAAACAACACTTTTAACATTAATCTCAGCGAATTTGAAGGAAACCTTGATGGCTTAGTAATTCCTCGCACTGGTGTAGGTAACAGTTTCAACATCGAAGACTCCGCATTCTTTGACAACAAAGATGATGGTATCGATATCTTCGGTAATGAAAACACCTTCACTCTAAATAGAGCCTCTTCAACTGGTAATGCTGAGGATGGTGTAGAGATTGATGGCAGCAATAACACAATTACTGGCACCGACGGCAACTTTTCTGATAATGGTGGAGATGGTTTCGGTGATGATATTACTGCTAATGGTAATGAAATCACTTTAACTGCAACCACGTTTCGTGAAAATGGCGATGATGGTTTTGATATCGAGGGTTCCGATAATGTTATTACTTTAAATAACGTATCCTCTGATGGCAATGCTGAAGAGGGTTTCGAGATTGATGGAAGAAACAACACTGTTACAATTCAAGATAGAAGTGTTTTCGGCGGTAACAAGGAAGATGGCTTTGATATCGACTTCCGAGGCACGGAAAACACTATCGAAGTAAAAGAAAGTGGCTTCCGTAACAACGGTGATGATGGATTTGATATTTTCGGACGTAACAATACCGTTACTTGGGAAGATGTACAATCTTTTGACAACCAAGAAGACGGCTTTGAAGTTGATGGTGATGCTAACACTATCACTATCCAAGATAGTTTTATGCTAGATAATGGCTCTAGTGGTTTCTCTTTCGACTTGACTGGAGAGCAGAATAATTTAACTATCAATGACTCTGAAATCTTCCGCAATGCTGAAGACGGTATTGAAATTCTTGGTAACGGAAACACTGTAGGGTTATTTGGTACAGAGATTTTCAATAACGGTGAGTGGGGAATAGAAGTTGCTGGTGATGATAATCGCATCGAAATCGGCGCAGGTACTACCTTCGAGGGTAACGAAAGTGGTGCAATCATAATCACTGGTACTGGCAACACTTTCGATATACTTAGCAGTACAGGCTTGACTGCTGATGATATTGTTAATGAAGGCAGCAACAACACTATCAATTTTGCTTAATTTGAGTAAATTGCAATTCGTTGTAATTTAGAAAATTATCGATATGGAGAAAGCATTTTTACAGCTTTCTCCATTTTTTTTAACCCGCTTTTTTGAAAAAACCGGGTTTGTTGTAATATTTAATTGCCACAACTTTAATCAAATCATTTGATGAACAACCGTACTTCTTATACGATAAAATCTGGAGATACCTTAAGCGCGATCGCCCAACAGAATCTAGGTAGCGCTAATCGCTGGCGAGAGATAACTAAGGATACGGGAGAATGTTTTACAGAAAATGAAGCACGACGTTTACAAATAGGTCAAATTGTTTATTTACCTTTAGGAAATTATAATATTAAAGCTGGTAATAATAATAGTAAAAAAATTAGCGATAATGGTTTAAAATTCATTGCCGAACACGAAGGAATGATTTTAAATTTATATAATGATCCCGCAAATCATGCTACAATTGGTGTTGGACATTTGGTACATTACGACCCAATAAATGGTTCAGAACCGGAAGAATTTAAGCGCGGAATTACAAAAGAAAGAGCAATGGAAATTTTACGTTCTGATGTAATTACAGCCGAAAAAACAGTTAATAAATTAGTAAAAGTACCGTTAAATCAAAATCAATTTGATGCACTGGTCAGTTTTGTATTTAATATTGGAGAAACACAATTTGCATCATCTACATTACTAGATAAGTTAAATAATCAAGACTATCAAACCGTACCAAACGAATTAAATCGCTGGGTTCATGGTGGTGGTAAAAAATTACCAGGTTTAATTAAGCGTCGTCGAAATGAAGGAAATTTGTTTAATAAATAAGACTATTGTTTTATGTTTTCAAATTGAATTTACCATGCACGGATTTTTCAATAATGTCTAAATATTCTCAAAATAATCCTTTATTAGGAACTTGGAAACTAATTTCAATATCAGCCATATTCCCCGACGGAAACGTTAATCAACAAGCATTCGGAGCTAACCCCATTGGCTACATCACCTATACCATCGAAGGTAAAATGATGGTAATTTTCTCGAAAGGCGATCGCCCATTATTAAGCGGTAATTCAGCTTCACCTCTTACATCTGCAATACATCAAGTACCGATAGAAGAAAGAGCGCAAGCATTTTCAACTTTTAATTCATACGCGGGAAGTTATACCCTTGATGGTGACAAAGTAATTCATCATGTAGAAATCGCATCAATTCCCAATCGTGTAGGTAAAAGTTTAACTAGGACTTTTGTATTAAACGAAAATCAAATTACTTTGAAAACCCCACCAAGTAAAAGCGATGATACCCCTAAAATTTTTGAATTAACTTGGGAGCGGATGGAATAGCAGTAAAACAAATAAAAATCCGCGAAATACAAAGCTTCACGGACTTTAATTGTAATGTGAGGAGCGATTACATTTTAATATTAAGATTATTATAATCAGCAAATTGCTGGATAAATCCTAATGTTTCAATTTTGAAATAATATTTATTAGATAATCATCTATAGCAATCCTATTCCCTATTCCCTACTCCCTACTCCCTATTCCCTCTTTATTATGAATAAAATTTAACTTTTTCAACGCCAACGAACTTATACTATGTAATTTTAATTACCTATAGATAAAGAAAGAAAACCGTGGGGGTATTTCAGGGAGGTCCACGGTTTAAAATATGGTGTAAGGAGACTTGCTTATTTAATCGCTATTGTATAGTTTCTAAACAGCAATAGTTCGCTGGTAACAGTTTTGGTAACAGGATGATTTCGTTAACGATTTATGCATTTGTAGTCGCAGCGTCTCATTCCCTATTCCCAATGCCCAATGCCCAATGCCCTATTCTCCATTCCTAATTCCCAATTCACAACAAAGCACCACCACAGCTAGAGCCGCTACCAGCAGTGCAGCCGTAACAATAGCTTGCAGTTTGCACTTGATTAATTAAATTTAAATTACCAGCTTCGAGCAGCTTCGCGACAGTAATATTTTCACCGTCGGGAGTTTTCGCAGGTATATCCATCATTTGGTTAAAGTCGCAATCGTAAACGTTGCCAAGATAATCTATAGAAAGTTCATCGCGACACATCAGGTTTTCTACGGTAACGGGATTAAAGTTTGATTCGAGAAAATGCAAGTAAGGCTTGTATAGCTTTGTTCTTTCCAAATGAAACTTAGTTCTACCAACTGGTAAATTAGTAATAGCAAATAAGTTATTAAATACAATACCAAAGTTATCTTGCAAGAACTTTTTGTAATCCTGTTCTAACTTAACTTGATTAGGAGTTAAAGCAAAATTTTCGTTTGTAGGTAATTGTGGATTATAAACCAAATCAAGAATTAAATCCGATTCTCTCGCATAACCCAATTTATTTAACCACTGTAGCGCTTTCACCGAAGCATCAAAAACACCATCGCCGCGCATTTTATCAACATTATCAGCTAAATAACAGGGTAAAGAAGCAACAACTCTGACTTTATGTCGAGCAAAATATTCCGGAATATCACCAAATCCATCTTCAAAATAAATAGTTAAATTAGAACGAACAATTACCTGTTTATTATTCTTTCTTGCAGCTTCAACAATTTGTTTAAAACCGTAATTCATTTCCGGTGCGCCACCAGTTAAATCTACAATTTGAACTTCAGGAAATTTATTAATTACTTCAATTAACTGTTCGCAAACCTTAATAGATAATTCCTCAGTTCTTTTCGGCCCCGCATCAACATGACAGTGACTGCAAGCAAGATTGCAACGCTTACCTAAATTAATTTGTAAAACATTGATTTCTTTCTTCGTTAAAGTCGAATTAAGTTTACGTTTGAAAGGAGTTACTGTAGTTTGAATCATTTCTTAATAAGTTAGGAGTTTATAGTTAGGAGTTTATAGTTAGGAGTTAAGAGTTTATAGTTAGGAGTTAGGAATTATTAATTTATTTCTCGAAGCTATTTACTCTTAAATTATCAAGATTAATTATTTCTAATCTGAAAATAAATGCATCCGTTTTTATAATTATAGAATTCCGAACTCCGAACTCCGAACTCCGAACTCCTAACTCATATCTGGTCACTGGTAACTGCTCACTGTTAACTGTTCACTGTTCACTGATTTTAACAGCATCCGCCGCCGTCGTAGTACCAGGTTGAATCGGTGACAATTACTTTTTCTGGTAAGGCAGCAGCAAGATTTCTGGCAGTTTTATCGCATACAGCGGCTGGAATTCCGCGCTGTAAAATGTGACCGTTGTTGTCATCAAAGAATGGTTCGCTACCTGCATAAATTGCTGTTTTACCAGTGAATACACAAGCTCCATCTTCTGGAATTGATACTTTAAAAGCTACGGAATCAAGACTTTCTAAAAGTAGATTATCTTCTAAGTTATAAGTTGTCGCTTCTAGCAAACGATAAGGGCGACGAGCGCGGATTTCTACTTGTCCAAAACCAACATTTATAATGCGTTGAATATATTCTTCATAAGTTAACGCACCAGACAAACACATTGCTCTCAATCGCTGATCTTTTTTTAAATGTTCTGGTATTGAACGAGTTGCAATGGGATCGCTCATTTGCAATCTACCGCCCGGTTTTAATACGCGATATGCTTCTTTTAAAGCACGTGTTAAATCTTCGGGTTCAAAGATATTAAAAAGGCAGTTTTGAGCAACAATATCAACCGAATTATCAGCAACTGGGATATTGAAAGCATCGCCTTCACGAACTTCTACAAAACTAGGATCGAACCAAGGATTTTCTTTAACTGCTAATTCTAAATTATTTATTGCCGCTTGGCGCATATCTGCAACCGGATCTACCGCGATTACCGCACCAGCACGCCGGGAAAAATAAGCGAATTGTAAAGCTTCTAAACCACCACCAACGCCTACATATAATACTGTTGGTTCGTTATTAAGTTCGTTAGCATGAACTGTAGTACCGCAACCGTAGTTCATTTCCTGCATTCTTAGAGGAATATGCAACCCCGGTAACTGCATGGGAGTACTCTGCACGCAACATAATCCCACTTCGGGAGTTTGCGCTACTTCGCTGTAAAATTGGGCTGCTGTTTCTAGATAAGTCATTCGATTTGGGATTTTGGATTGTGGATTTTGGATTATGTTGTATAAATATTAATATTAATAATTAGTTGTCGGACAACTTTTAGTTAGAAGCCCATTAATTAGATGCTCATTAATTGAAAAAAGCGGTGGCAGGTAAAAACCCGCCCCACTGTTGATTCTACAAGGCTGACAAAAATCTGCTAGCAGATAATCGCTTTATATATTTATTTAAATATGATTTGTATCAAGTTAGATGAGTTTTTGCTGAGAAGATGCTGGGATGATCGTAAATTTTAGAAAGTTCGTAGTAAGGATAAGAACTTTAGTCCTAAATCCGAGGGAAGACAGCCCCTACTACGAACTATGAATCGAAACTACAGGCGATCGCCAATTCTGCGTGTTGCAATAATATTTCTTTATCCAATATTTCTACTGTATATTGCGGTGTTTGGCTCAATAATTTCTCGATTCTCGCGTTTGCTGCTGTTACCACTGATTCATCTAGGCTACCGTTTGCTAACGATTTGTTAAAATCTTCGGCAATAAATTCAATTCGTGCGGTGGATGATGATGGCAAATTACCGCACATCAAAAATATATCGCAGCCTGCATTTAATGTACTTGCTACGGTACCGCTTTTGTCATACATATCCGCAACGGCTTTCATATCTAAGTCATCGGAAACCACAACTCCTTCAAAACCAAGTTCTTTTCTTAATATCTGGCTCAAAATTGGTTGGGAAAATGTTGCGGGTTTGTCTCCTCCGATTTGTGGAAATAGGATATGAGCAGTCATTATTAAGGGGATTTTCTCGGCAATTAATGTTTTGAAAGGTATCAATTCTCGCTTTTCGATTGCTTCTTTAGTTAAATTTAATGTCGGCAATGCCAAGTGAGAATCGGTGTTTGTATCTCCGTGTCCGGGGAAATGTTTGGCACAAGCAATAATTCCCGATTCTTTGAGTCCAAGAAAATATTCGCGGGCATATTCGGCGGCTGCTTCTGGTGTCGTATCGAAAGAACGAGGCCCGATAATCGGATTATTAGAGTTAGAAAATATATCTGCAACTGGTGCCCAAGATACGTTGATTCCCAAGGATTTGAGTTCAATTGCCATTGCTTTCGCCACTTGCCGCGCTCGTTTGCGACACACATAACTATAGGGAAATCGCGTAATTGGTAAAGGCGCACGAATTACCCTTCCCCCTTCATGATCGATGGAGATAAACATCGATTCGCGTTCGGTATATTCTCGTATTTCTTGACTTAATTTTTTTAAACTTTGCAACCAAACTTCATATGGCTCGCCGTCACGGAAATTTTTCGCAAAAAAGCAAACTCCTACAGGTTTGATTGTACTGAGTATTCTTTTATCTTCATCGGTTAACGCAGTACCCGAAACACCAACAATTAAATGATTTCCAAACATAAAGGTGGTTAGTTGTTAGTTGTTAGTTGTTAGTTGATAGTTGTTAGTTGTTTCCTCTCGTTACCAGATTCAACCTGGTAATGCAGTAACCGAAGGCTCCGCCTTCATTCTGCTCAAGCTTACCTCATTTGAATTAGAGGCAGAGCCTCTAGGAAATGCGTTCCCACCCAGAGCATGGGAACGAGGGGATTTGAATTAGAGGCAGAGCCTCTAGGAAATGCGTTCCCACCCAGAGCATGGGAACGAGGGGATGCTTTTTTGGCAAGTAATATTGATACCATTTTTCTATAAAATTATTTTAATCCCCCCATGCCCTATGCCCAATTAGCAATTACCAATTCCCAATTCCCAATGAATAAAATCATCTTCCACATGGCATTCCCAGTTACCGATATTGCTCAAACCAAAGCATATTATGTCGATGGTTTGGGATGCACCCCCGGTAGAGAAAATCGCAATGCCTTAATACTCAATCTTTACGGGCATCAGTTAGTTGCACATGTCACCAAGGAGCCTATAATACCGCAAAAAGGTATTTATCCCAGACATTTCGGCTTGGTTTTTACTCAACAAGCTGATTGGGAAGATTTACTAGCAAAAGCACAACAGCGGAATTTACCATTTCGAGAAACAGCGAAAAATCGTTTTACAAATACTCCCCTCGAACATCGTACCTTTTTTCTCGAAGATCCATTTTACAACTTGATGGAATATAAATATTACCGCTATCCCGAAGCAATTTTTGGTAATGCTGAATTTACACAAATTGGGGATAGGGTTTGAGTTAGGAGTTAGGAGTTGGGAGTTGATAGTTGCTCATTGCTCACTGCTCACTGCTCACTGTTAACTGGAGCCGACAATGCTGTTGCGATCGCGCTTAAACTTTTTTCATCGGTAAGCATCCAAGCATGATTAAAAACTGACACCACAATGTTATTGGCTACTGGCATTTTTGAACTATTTGCCGGGACAATCATCATGTCGTATGGTGTCCAAATAGACGTAAAATTAATTTGCGAGAGTATTTGAGCATCGCTGTTTAAATCTTTGAGCAAACGACTATTAGGACGCATTTGTACGCAACCAAGCCCTTGATTAAAGTAAGCTATGACAGTACCGTTATTTGGTGCGGAAAGGGTTATAAATCTTTGCACCCTGTTGATTCCACTTAGTCGCTGGACATAATAACGACTTACGATTCCCCCCATACTAAAACCCAGCAAATCAAAAGGTTGTTCTTTTCCAAAGGTTAATTCAACTTTATCTGCAACCTGTTGCGCTAAATCATCCAAACCCACAGTGCCGTCATTAGGAGCCAAATCCAAGTCATAAACCTTCCAACCGCGTTGGTTAAGGAAAGGAATCATTCTAGAAAATACTTTACCAGTATCCCAAATACCATGAACTAACAATACGGGATTGCGTTGCGGTGCTAACTGAGTCATTTAATACATAAAATTTACAACTATATTAAATCTTAAATGAAGCTCAAATATAGCGGTTTTCGGTTGAATCTCATATCTTGCACTATTCCACCCTTCAGGAAAACTGCTATATCTATCCGCATTCGCATATTTTAGGTTTGGGGATTTTCTGTACTATCAGAATCTTGATTAGTATCGGAATCTTGATTAGTATCGGAATCTTCTGTAGTTTGAGAATCTTGAGTAGTATCGGAATTTTCAGTAGTTTG
The DNA here is from genome assembly GCA_964395005.1 of uncultured Rivularia sp. Lineage (GTDB taxonomy): Bacteria > Cyanobacteriota > Cyanobacteriia > Cyanobacteriales > Nostocaceae > Rivularia. Next base: position 11 of record CAYMZW010000140.1, on the reverse strand, counting down.
AGAATCTTGAG
>CAYMZW010000139.1:0-14795 GCA_964395005.1 uncultured Rivularia sp. | reverse complement strand
CTAACTCCTAACTCCTAACTCCTAACTCCTAATTCCTAACTCCTAATTCCTAACTATTTAAACATTTCCTACTTCGGGAAAACGTTGAGCTAATTCAACGCCTTTTTGCACTAAACTATCTCCTTCTTCTGCGAGTTTTTCCAAAGAATCGAAACCAAATCTATGAACATCTCGCATAGTCTTCTTAACTAATAAAAGACGACCGGAAAATACTAATACCCATCCGAAACCTTCATGGTTCAAATCGGTGACAACCTGCGATAGCAAACCAGTTTCCTGTTCGATGCGAATTGCTATAGCACGGTAAAAAGCATTAATCCGCGATATTGTCCTCAGATCAACTTCACCTTCGACAGAAATTTCGCGTTTCTTTTTTTTGGTAACAACGTAGGGTTTAAGAAGTAAATCATCCGACCACTTCTTATAAGTTCCGTAAGTATCTAAACCTCGAATTTGCTGCACTAATGCCTTAATAAAAGAAGAACTTAAGACATCGCTAGTTGTCGTACCGTTCACACTATTATTTAGGTTCATACAGTTGCATCCTCCTCTAATTCATCTTCAAAGTTACGATCTTTTTGTTGTAAAGCTTTACGCAACCAAGGTGGGGGACTTCCCTTGAGAGTTTGTACCAATCTTTCTAAAAGTTCTTTAATTTCATCTTGTTCGGAACGCGCTTTAACTGGGGTAACGCCCTTTTTAATTAAGCGAGCAGCAGCGCTACCTCCGATTGCTGTAACATAAACGATGGTGCAATCTTCTAAGGCTTTTAGTTTGGGTACTAATTTATCTTCATTGCCATCTTGTTTCAGTTCACCATCAAAGGAAAGTGTTTCTAAAAAATGATAGCCATCGTCTGAGATTTCATAAACATCAATGGTTTTTGCCGAACCAAAATGAGCATTAATATGAACTTTATCGTTCGTCGTAAAGGCAATTTTCATGTGTATTACTCCTTTAATTTAGGTCAAAGGTAATTGGTAATGGGTAATTGGTTAAAACTCCTAACTCGATAATTGGGGAGTAGGGAGTAGGGAGTAGGGAGTAGGGAGGGGGAAGAGGGGGAAGATAACTCATAACTCATAACTCATAACTCCTAACTCTTAATTCCTAACTCCTAACTCGATAATTGGGGAGTAGGGAGTAGGGAGTAGGGAGTAGGGAGGGGGAAGAGGGGGAAGATAACTCATAACTCATAACTCATAACTCCTAACTCTTAATTCCTAACTCCTAACTCGATAATTGGGGAGTAGGGAGTAGGGAGTAGGGAGTAGGGAGGGGGAAGAGGGGGAAGATAACTCTTAACTCCTAACTCTTAATTCCTAACTCCTAACTCCTAACTCCTAACTCTTAACCCCAGTTAGTGTTTTACACTCATTTCTTCTTGCTCTAAAAATAGGTTGCCAATGTCAAACAAAATTCGCATGGTTCCTTGATAGCCAACCTTATTAAATTGACCTATACCTAAACGGTCAAAAATAGGAATACCTTGGCGATAAAGAGGAATATTTAACTTGCTAGCAACTGTTTTAACGTTGGAGTTACCTATTAATAGATCCGAACCTGGGGCAACTTGCTTAAAATCTTCTAAGTCACCAATAATTACTTTTTCAACAGGAAGTTTTTCCAGTAAAGGGGAACGTGTAGTGGTGACTGCGGCTTGAATTTCTGCTCCCATTGATTGCAAAAAATTAGCCGTTGAATGAAGCAAATCTGGTTCTAATGCTAAGGATACCCGCTTGCGACCGAAGAAAAAGTGAGTATCGAGCATCGCGTCTTGTAATTGACGGCGTTGGCGACGATATTTTTCTGGTACTGCAACACCACTAACATCTGATAGTGCTTGTAAAAAGTTATCTACAGCATCTAATCCGGTTAGCTCGCCGAACAATTCGTAAGGAATTGCAAAGCGGCGATCGAGAATTTCGGCTGCACGTCGCATACTTTCACCGATCGCAATAGTAAAAGCCGAATTACCTACTTGACGCAGTTGTGCCAAAGTGGTACCACCGCCAGTTATCGGACTCCATGAATCATCTAGATGACCATCTAATGAGGCGGAAAGATCGGGTACAACAACGGGAATTAATCCAAAAGCACTAACCATATCTTTGACTTCCTGGATATCCCCTGGGGTAAAAGCGGAACTCATCAAGATATTAACTTGTTGTGGTTGAATTTCACCTTTTTGAGGAAGTTCGCGAACCATGCTTTCTACAGCAGCAGCATATCCATCTTGCAGCGCTCCTTTAAAATCTGGTGAGGAGACTAACAAAATAGGTAAATCGTTCAGTTGAGGATGACTCTGACGAAAATCTCTGAGGATTTTTTCCATATCATCCCCTCTGGTTTCCGTCAGCCCCGTAGTACAAAGTCCGATAATTTCAGGATTTACCTTTTCTACCAAAGTTAGAATAGCTTGCTCGACATTATCCTCTCCACCCAAAATAGTAGAGACTTCCGTCATCGCGGTAGTAGAAAGAGGAATCGCTTCTCGAAAATGCCGTACCAATACAACTTTAGCGAAAGCTGTACATCCTTGGGAGCCATGAACTAGAGGTATCATACCTTTTAATCCTAGAAAGGCTAAAGTTGCACCCAAGGTTTGGCTTTGCTTGAGAGGATTTACTATAACTGGTTTATTTTGAGTTGCGACTATAGCCATAATTTTATAGGTTAAAGGTTTTAAATTGGGAATTGGGGATTGGGCATAGGGCATAGGGCTTTGCCTCCTTACCCTGAGAGTGAATGGGAGAGGGAAAAATAGTAGTGTGAATATTTATTTGCTGTGCGAACAGTTATTTTAGGAAATAGGGAGCGAGACGCTCCCACTACCACAAATTTTCTAACTGTTCACTGCTAACTGCTCACTGTTCACTGTTCACTGTTCACTGTTCACTGTTCACTGATCACTGTTCACTGCTCACTGTTAACTGTTCACTGTTCACTGATTTCCCAAGGAGCAGGCTGACGTATTTGCTGCCAAACTGGACTGTAAAGGGCTTCGTCTAATTCTCTTGCCATATTTACCATTCCGTCATAGCCTGCATAAGCATGATGACGTTCTTGGTTGATGTCGAGGAAAGGAATTCTGGCTTTGAGCGCGGTGTATTGATTTCTGCCGCCAGCAATCAGCATATCTGCTTTGGTTTCGCCGATGACTCTGATCAATTCCTGAGGATTTCCTTTAGACATGGTAATCCCGTCTTTACCAAGTAAGTTCTTGATTTTGGCTTTGTCTTCTTCGGTACTTTTCTTTGTACTGGTGGCAACAACTTCCATACCTAAGTCTTTAGCAGCCGAAATAATCGACCAGCTTTTTACCCCTCCGGTATAAAGTACAACGCGCTTGCCTTTCAACCGGGCACGATAGGGAGCTAATTTTTCATCTAGCTTTGCTGTTTCTTCGGCAATTAATTTTTCAGTCCGCTCCTGTAAATCTTTATCTCCTAACTTAGCCGCTACAGTTCTTAAAAAGCGGTTCATGTCAGCTATGCCGTAAAAAGATTCTTCTATATAAGGAATCCCGTAATTCTCCTCCATTTTTCTAGCCATGTTAATCAAGGCTTTGGAGCAAATCATTACGTTCAATTTGGCACGGTGAGCATAAGAAACTTCTTTGTAACGAGCATCGCCTGTAATTTTACTTAAAACGCGAACGCCTAATTTTTCTAATATTGGGGTAACGTTCCACATTTCGCCTGCGATATTGTATTCACCAATCAAATTAATATCGTAAGGTGTGGTGTATTCCGGTTCTCCGGAGCGTTTACTACAACACCTTTATTTTCTCTACCCCACAGGGAGTTCCGGCTTAATTTTCCCCCTTCCCGCTTTTGGGTAGGGGGGTAGGAGGCTCGCGGTTTCTATGTAAGGAAAGAAACCATATAAATGTTTTCCCTTAGATATCTATACCGCAGCAACTTGAGATTTTTCAGCCCTACGTGTTCCCTGCATCTTCATTTTTACACCTTGTGCGGGAGCTAAAGTTAATCCTCGACGCTGGGGTTTTTCGGATTTATTATCTGCAAAAGCCAAACTAAACTGAGAAACTACTGTTGCTAATACTAACTTCATTTCAAATTCTGCTAAAGCATAACCTACACAGCGTCTGGCTCCAGCACCAAAAGGCATAAATTCATAGGGTGAAAACTGTCTTTCTAAAAATCGCTCTGGTTTAAATTGCTTAGAGTCAGGGTATAAATCTTCTCGATGATGCAAAAGATAAATACAGCCCCAAACTTCCGTTCCTGGTTCTATTGGATACCCTAATAATTCTACAGGTTCTTGCACTTCTCTGACAAAAGTTGCTAATGCTACGGGATAAATCCGCAAAGTCTCGTTACAAACGGCGGTGAGATAGGGTAGCCTAGATATAGTTATGGGGTCGGGGTTTTCTCCAAGAGTATCTAATTCTTGCAGTAATTTTTCTCGTACTTCAGGCTGTTGATAAATCCAGTATAATCCCCAAGCCATAGCTGTAGCAGTAGTTTCGTATCCAGCTAACAGCAATGTCATCAACTCGTCGCGCAACTCTTGGTTTGTCATTAAGTTACCGTTTTCATCTGTTGCAGACATGAGTAATGAAAGAATATCAACGCGATTTGAATTGTCTAACTCAGAACGCCTATCGTTAATTTCAGCATACAGTAATTTGTCCAGTTGCTCTCTGCGGCGCGTATAATTACTCCAAGGACTCAACCAATCTTGCTGTAGAACGGGAAATAATAAGAAGCCAAAAGCGAGTGGTGAGTTAAACAAATCTAGCATTCTAATCATCAAAGACTTAATTTGTTGATAGCGCTCTCCTTCGTGCAAACCAAATACGGCCTGCAACATTACGCTCAGTGAAATTTCCGATGTTACATCACGGGCATTAAAAACTTTATCTTGTGGTATTTGACTAAATATTTTTTCTGTAAGATGGCAAATGAGTTCGCCATAGGTTTGCATTCGCTCCCCGTGAAATTGCGGCATTAACAATTTGCGATCGCGTTTGTGACGATTTCCATCAAGTAGCATAACCGAATAGTCTCCAACTAACGGCCTCAGTGCTGAGTTTAAGTTTCCTGGGGCAGTAAATTTTTTGCGATCGTTTGTTAAAATTTCTTGAATAGCTTTAGGATGGTTGACAAACACAATCGGCTTTTTGGCACCCATTATCCTAGAAGTAAATATATCAGGATACTGCTTCACAGCTTTTTCCATGAAATCTAGAGGTTTAGCGATCCATTGATATCGTTGTTGATAAACCGCAGTATCAATAATGTTTGGTGGTTGCATATGTATAATTTTCCAAGTTTTCCTCAACAATATCAATATAAGTCAACTTACCCAAAGCCGCCGCTTTAGTCAAAGCAGGTAAATGTTGCATATTGTTTTAATTTTTAAGAACGCCAAAAAATGTGAATTAAATATTAATTATCGATTTATTGCATAAATCAACTGTAGAACGATCCATATAGTAAATAGGAAGGATGAAGCTATCATATCGGGAGTTATCGCCTAATGCTAAAAAAAGCTGTAATTGTTGGTGCTGGGCCATGTGGGCTGCTTTTAGCTCATTATTTACTAAGTCGCGATCGCCAATATCAAGTCGAAATCTACGAACGTCGTCCAGATCCCCAAATTAATTCTTATTCTAGTTCCAGAACTTTCCCTATCGCTTTAAATGAACGGGGATATAACGCTTTGAACAAAATTCCTGGATTAGAAGCAGCTATCAAAGTTGCAAGTAGTAAAGTTACGAATTTTGTTATTCACCGTAAGAATGGTAAAGCAAAGGTGAGATCGAGATCGAAGCCTTTATTCAGTATCGATCGTAACGATATAGTTAAAGTATTCCTCGAATATCTACGGAAATACCATAATCCAAACCTGAAAATTCATTTTGATTGCAAATGCGAGGGTATAGTCGATTCAAAAACTATTAAGTTTCGCAATATTAAAACTGAAATTGATTTTAATGTAGATTACGATTTGTTAATTGGTGCAGATGGAGCGGGTTCTGTAGTTAGGAAAAATTTCGCTGATTTATCAGATACTTTTGAATATTCCCAAGCATACGTTCCCTATGCTTACAAATCAATTTTTATTCGAGCATCTGACAATCAAAACAATTGCGATCGCGCAGAAGGGGAACTCCATGTTTGGGATATAGAAAAGCATACTCGTGCATTGTTAATCGAGCAAACAGATGGTTCCTTAAACGGTGTGATTCGTTTTCCTTACGCAAATAATTCGATTGCAAATTTGAAGAATGTTGAAGAAGCATCATTATATTTTCAACAAAATAGTCCGCAACTCGGAGAATTGATGAGTGCAGCGGAAATAGAAGCGTTTGTAAATAATCCTATATCAAGGGTTACTACAATTAGCTGTAATCGGTATGATTTAAATGATAATGCTTTATTAATCGGAGATGCAGCCCATGCAGTATCGCCTTCATTAGGACAAGGTTGCAACAGTTCTTTAGAAGATGTTTTAATATTAAATAATCTGTTGGATGAGTATAGCGATAATTGGGCAGAAGTTATCAAACAGTTTACTTTACGTCGCAAAGCTGATGCAGATGCTTTAGTTGAATTAAGTAACAACAGTTCCCCTTTATCTAAAAGATTATCTATTGAATTTGGGATTAGACTAGGTATTCACAAACTGCTTCACAAACTTTTTCCTCAATATTTTTTACCTCCATTATTTGAGAGTTTATCCCAACCGAATGTAAGATATTCAGAAATTTTAAATTTTTATCGAGGTTGGGTTGAAAAAGTTAAGAAGTCGAATCAAAAGTTGTTAGCACAATGATAATTTGTGCATTATTTTCTATCCTTTTTGAAGGAGGGTTTTGTGTAAATCCTATAAGTATAAAATAATTCTAAAAAATCACAACTGCATAAGCTCAACCCTGCAACATCTATAACAATTTAGTCAATCGGATAGGTGGGGTTATAGCCAATAAATGGTATATTTCCCTCTTTTTCCCAGATTTACAGCAGTTTGCAGTTCAATCAGGTACAGTCATCAATTACAAACTCGATTGTGGGATGGAGAGCAGCGCGTTGCCGGGGTTCCCCCGGTTGTAGCGACTGCGGAGCATCCCTGCCCGTCCGAATCTACCGCTCTTAAAACGAAATGTACTGTATCTGACGAATCAATCCAAAATCTAAAATCTAAAATCTAAAATTATTATGACTAGCAACATTTACGCATTATTAGTAGGAATCGATGAATATGCTCCACCCGTTAGCCCCCTCCAAGGTTGTGTTAACGATGTAAAAGCAGTAGAAGAATATTTAGAAACTCGCGTCAAAACGGAAAGATGGAATTTACAGTTAAAAACTCTTAAAAATGGGGAAGCAACCCGTCAAGCAATTATTGATGGTTTTCGCGAGCATTTGTGTCAAGCTAGCAGTAATGATGTAGCATTATTTTACTATAGCGGTCATGGTTCCCAAGAGCCTGCACCACGAGAATTTTGGCATTTGGAACCAGATAAACTAGATGAAACTTTAGTTTGTTATGACAGTCGTTCCCAAGGAGGTTGGGATTTAGCAGATAAGGAATTAGCAAAATTAATTTCGGAAGTTGCTCAAAAAAATCCTCACATTACCTTGATTTTAGATTGCTGTCATTCGGGCAGTGGCACAAAAGATCCACTTCAGGAAACCGCAGTACGTCAATATTTTACAGATAGTCGCGTGCGCCCTTTAGATAGCTTTATTTTTTCATCTGAAGAAATCCAGGATTTAATCGCATCAGATAAACAAGCTTCTGGTTGGAATTTACCTAGAGGCAAACATATTTTATTTGCATCTTGTCAGGATTCGGAAACCGCGAAAGAATATCGTGCCGATGGAGAGCATCGGGGAGCATTTTGTTATTTTCTCACCGAAACGCTCAAAAAAGCTAAAGGAAATCTGACTTATCGAGATTTATTCAAGCAAATAAACGCATCAGTACGCAGTAAAGTTAACAACCAATCCCCGCAGTTAGAAGCTACCGAGACAAATGATTTAGAGCAATTATTTTTGGGTGGTGCAATTAGCGATCGCCTTCCTTACTATACGGTGTCATATCACAAGCAACATGGTTGGGTAATTGATGGTGGTGCGGTGCATGGTGTACCTCGTGGGGATAATGAGGAAACTATGCATTTGGCTGTTTTCCCGATTGAAACTCAAGGAAAAAATTTACGTTCATTATCTAATAAAATTGCAGAAGCGAAAGTTACCCAAGTTTTACCGCAATTGAGTAAAGTTGAAATTACTCCTAACTTTGACGATCGAAAAGAGCAAACTTTCAAAGCCGTAATTACTAAATTACCTTTACCCCCGAAAACTGTACGCTTTGAAGCCGATACAGAAAGCGATACTCAAGGAGTCGAACTATTACAACAAGCAATACAAACCATCGAAGACAATCAACCTTCGCTATATGTGCGAGAAGTCAGCACCAACGAAGCAGAATTTAAAGTATTAGCCCGTAATGGTGAATATATCATTACTCGACCTGCCGACGGTGTACCAATAGTTGCTTCGATTGAAAACTATACCGAAAATAGTGCAGTTAAAGTCATTCAACGACTCGAACATATTACCCGGTGGACAAATTTAAGCGAACTTTCTAGCACAGCGAATAGTCGCATCAGCACAGATGCGATTCAGATGGAGATTTATCAAGATAATGAAATTTTATCAGATGGTGAAATTCATCTCAATTACTATCAAGATGATAGCGGTAATTGGAAAAAACCCGGTTTTACAGTTAAGTTGAAAAACACTACCGATGAAACACTCTATTGTGCTTTGCTCGATTTAACCGAACAATTTGCGATTAACGCGGGCTTTTTTGAAGCTGGTAGTATCAAACTTGAGCCAAACCAAGAAGCCTGGGCATTAGGTAAAAGATTGATTCGTGCTAGCGTTCCCCAAGAAGTATGGGAACGGGGAATTACTCAATACCAAGATATTTTTAAACTAATTGTTTGTACTGATGAATTTGATGCGAGACTTTTAGAGCAACAGAAACTAGATTTACCGCGTAATAAATATACTCCTGGAGAACGAGGAAGCTTGCGTGGGGGGACTTTAAATCGGTTGATGAGTCGCCTGCAATCTAGGGATTTATTCGCTGATGATGAAGCTGAAGAATACGATGACTGGGTAACTACTCAAGTAGTAATTAAGACTCATAGACCCCTAGTAACTACAACCGTACCCAATTCCGGAAGTGGGGTATCCCTTGGTGCGGGAGTGTTATTACAAGCTCATCCACAGTTACAAGCACAAGCTCGTTTAATAAATGCTGCTTCATCTACCAGAGATACAAACAGCAATCATTTACCAACATTATTACAAGAATCCCAACCCTTTGTATTAACTAGCAGTCGAGGAATCGAACCCGGTGCAAACGTTTTGGAACTAAGAGACGTAGATCCTGAAACTATCTCCACAGTCAACCGCGAAAACCCGCTGAAATTAATTGTTGACACACCTTTAGCATCCAAAGAAAAAGTTTTACCGATTGCTTATGACGGCGAATTTTACCTACCTTTGGGAATTGGGTATTCTAAAAACGGTAGAACCGAAATTAAATTAGAAAGTTTACCACAAACCGTGTCGGGGGAACGGGATATCAAAGGTGCTTTCAAAATTTTCTTCCAAAAAATTGCAGGTGAAAAATTTGGATTCGAGTATTCCTATCCGCATTTAGCAATAGCAAATATAGCAGCAGATGAAAGCGTTAGTTATGAATTAGACCTAGAAAAAGTCAAACAACGAGTTAAACAAGCCAAAAAAATAGTGCTGTTTGTTCACGGTGTTACGGGTGAAACCAGAACATTACTACCCTGTATGCAACGAGCAAAAATTGAAATAGAAGGTAAGCAAAAACCACTAGTTGAAGCGTTCGATTTGATTCTTGCCTTTGACTACGAAAATCTGCATACTTCCATCGACGAAACTGGAAGACTATTAAAACAGCGTCTTGAAGCAGTAGGTTTAGGTGAAAATCATGGTAAACAACTGCAAATCATGGGACATTCGATGGGTGGTTTAGTATCTCGCTGGTTTATCGAGCGCGAAGGTGGAAACAAAATTGTCGATCGCTTAATTATGGCAGGTACGCCAAATGCGGGTTCACCTTTAGCTATAGTAGAAAATTGGGCGATAACTGTACTAACACTAGGGTTAAATGGCTTATCTACAGTCGCTTTACCCGTGCAGCTATTAGTTGGTTTGCTAGCTGCCATTGAAACGATTGATATTACTTTAGATCAAATGCAGCCCGGTTCAAATTTCCTTAAAACCTTAGCAGCGAGTCCAGATCCAGGTATTCCTTATTCAATCATAGCTGGCGATAACTCAATCTTGTTTGAAAGCAATGATAACGAGAAATTGCAGCGACTAATCCAAAAACTGCGAATTAGAATTAGAAACTTAGCTTTCTTTAATCAACCCAATGATAACGCCGTCAAAGTCGAGAGTATCACCAGCGTAAATAGTAACCGCCTTCCCCAACCACAAATTTATCAAACTGGTTCCGATCACATGAGTTACTTTAGCGATGCCCAAGGATTAGCAGCCATTACAAAAGCATTGATGGGAACTTAAGATAAATCCGATCGAAACCAGTGGTTTGTGTTATTAATTCTGATGGGTTTGTTTTCTCCCAAACTTAAGGAGACGTTATGTATAACGTCTCTACAACCCATCATAAAAAAATAAAAAAGACCACTCACTCACTAGTATTTAACCACATTAAATATGAGGGGTTCGTAGTTGGGCTTTAGCCCCTCCGGATTCCCTAATATGAGGCGAAGACGGCGCTACTACGTTAGCGGAGCGTGTCCGATAGGACATACCTTGGATTAGCCCGCAAAATTAATGTGGTGAAGTACTAGTGTCCCATTAGTTGTGAGTGGTTAATTTATATAACCGCAGAGGAGCCACTCTTGTGCGCGGGTTCCCCGCGTTGAGAGAAGTGGCGTGGCACAGAGAAAAGAGAAAAGAAGAGAGTTGTAATAGTTTATATCGCCATCAATTTGTATGGGATAAACCACTAGTACTCCGCCACATTAAATAGTACGGGGTACGTAGTTGCGCGGTGACTCGCCTCATATTCCGGTATCCGGAGGCGCTAAAGCGCAACTACGAACAATTATTATCCCCGCTCTATATATTTCTGAATACAGTGTACAGCACCTAATCCACTGGCTAAACTATGGAAGTTTGGCAGCATTGTGACTTCAAAGCCTAGATTTTGCCAAATTTCCTGGTTTTTTCGGTCAGATTCTTGTAAATATTCGTATTCTTCGTAACCGTAAGTCGGTAGCCATACGCGCTTACAAGATGCTGTATTTTCAACTAAAGCATTGTTTGCTGTTGCAAAATACCAACTACGCAGTTCTATTTCTGTTAAACCTAAGTTATGTAACTTCAGATAAATTTCGTAGATTGGTTGATAGTCAGGAACATTTAATTTCTCAAGCTGGACTTTCTCTGTTGAAAATGTCAGTGGTAGCGGATTGCGAATAACGTTAAATCCAGAAGATTTGAAAAAGTCGGCGATCGCATCATAAACATTTTGCATGGAATATACTGCGGGTGGGTTTACCGATGGATGTATTGGTGCCATCGAAGGATCTCCCACCAAAATCTGATATTTTCCGGTTGCGTCTCTTCCTGCCAATGTCAAAAACATATCAATGTGAAACAGTGGTTGTACTGTGCCACTCTCGTTACCCTGAAACACCATATCAACAAAAAATTGACCATTTTCTTGCGTTAGCATCACATCATCCGCAGGAACTGGAATTGGTGAACCTACATAAGTTAGTTCGCGAGATGTATCTAAATTCTCTTGAAAAAGCCGCTTGACTAATTGCTCTGAGGTTTCACCATCGTTTGCAAAGATAGCATTGTTAATGTATTCCAGGGACTTTTTAGGGTAATCGGCACCAATCAACCAAAAGTCATCACCAACTAAAATATTTCCACCCTGAAAATATAAAGGAACCTGAAAATTTTTGATGTTTGTTGCATTGGTAACATAGTCAGCAATAACTGCGTCGGCATATCGTAAAAACGATAAAGGTTCGACAAAATATGCTTGCTCGTTAGATGTAGTTAGAGCATAGGCATCCTGCGCCCAAATCGAAAAGCCTACAGAATCGGGAGCTTCAATGACTATAGATGTTTCGTCTCGCTTGTATGTTTTTAACCAGTTTTCAACCATCGCTTTAGAGCCAGAGTTAACCAAACACACCAAGGAAGTGTATTCGGGTAGGGTTTCGAGTAATTTTTTGTAAATAGCTGCGAAATCTTCCGAGTCTAGGGGAATAGTCAGCAGCATCGAGTTGATTTTACCTTCACAGCTACTAACAAGCTTTGGTTGCTGTGGTTTTGGCTCTCCGATTTTTTTAATTTCGCGACTGTTAAACTCTTCGCTAGTTTCTCCTGGTGCTTTTTGAGGTGCAAATTTAGATTCTGGTAAATCGCGTCTAACAATGCCTTTGTTATCAAAAAGGCTATAAAGATACGCTGATGCTTTCATAAAAATTCCTTCTTGGTATTGTTTACCGATTTTTTGCTATTTACGGAATGTTGAGGTTTAATTCTCCTCTATCTATTTAATAAATTTCAAAATAATAAACTGATGCACTAGTACTCCGCCACATTAAATAGTACGGGGTACGTAGTTGCGCGGTGACTCGCCTCCGGATGCCGGAATATGAGGCGCTGAAGCGCAACTACGAACAATTATTAACCCCGCAAAATTAATGTGGTTGACTACTAGTCGTCTTTTTCATAAATTTTGAGAGGTTCGTTTTCTCCCAAACCTAGGGAGACGTTATGTATCAATCTCTACAACCCTCACCCAGGAACCAAAATAGGCGATCGCATCCCGACTGCATCAGTTAAAAAAAGTGGCAACTATATCTATAAACGGGGAATAACAACACCGTCGGTTGAAAACTCCCCGCAACTACCACTTTTTGAGGCTAAAAAATAGTCATGAAAATCTATTTGAGCATCTTAAAAGTGAAAGAATTACAACAAATTGCCGAAACTGGGGAAATACAAGGATATTACAAAAAAGATACAGAACGATTGCCTGTGGAGAAACGGCAGGAATTATTAACAAAACTACGAAAAAATATCCTGTTGTTTTTGTTACTTCAAGCACGTAGGGTGTGTGACGCATACGTTTTTGAATAAACATATACAGTCAATATCAAGCTATGAATAACGTGGGTATTGATAGTTTGAACACGAAACCGTGTGTCAAGAAGTATGAGGTGTTTACACTTATAAAAATGAGAATTTTAATATTTTGTATACTTTTAAATAATGTAAATTTTGTAGGGGTATAATTACAAAGCTTTTTATTGCTCTCCCTTACATTATGGCGTTAAACACTGAAACAACCGATATTTTAGACATTAACCAACGAAAAACCACGGTTTTAGACGGTCAAGCGCAAATAACTTTTGACCAAGATAGAAATAATAGGGGAGTAACTCAAGGGAGCTTCAAAGGGCTTTCACTCGCGTTTAGTCCTTCTCAGTTCACCGTTGATGCTCCGATATATGAGAATGTGAAAGATGCGTATAGTAATGATGAAGGAACCAACCAGTTGCAATGGAAGGTTCCCCAAAGCGACCAGTTAGTATCACTTGGAGTCGTTACATATACGAACGAGCTTATTAATGGCGAAGACGAAAACGATGTTGGAAACTCCCAAAGCATCATAGGTGGTGGAAAGTTAGGGATTACAATAAATGACCCAATAGGTGCAACTCAAAAAATTACATTTCCAATACGAATACATGACCAGCGAGAAGGTCCCGAAACAATTGCGCTTAAATCTACAAATAGACCTTTTAAGTTTCTAATTAAAGGAACACCTATTTATTTCGACTATGTGGGTGGAAAACCAATCTCGAATGCTACTGGTGTTGGCACCCCGACACAGTACAAAGAGGCAGATCCAGGGCTTGAGGATTTAAGTTTTAACTTTGAGGTGCAAGATGGAACAACTGCCCAAATTGAATTATTTGGTAGGCTCTACACAACAGAAGATTTACTAGACCCAGTAATAATTACTTCTATTTCTGAAGATACTGGAGTGGCTGGTGATTTTAAAACGAGCGATAACACACTTTTCATTAATGGTACGGCTGAACCGCTGAGTGAAGTTTCGGTTTTTTTAGATGGTGGCAAGATTGGCACGACAACTACCAAGATTACGGGGAACTGGTCGTTTGACCATACTGGCACAAAGTTAGTTGACGGAGAGTATGAACTGACCGCAACAGCTACTGATTCTACAGGTAATAGTGCGAGTACCAATCAAGCACAACCTCTCAGTATTGATACAGTTAACTCAGAAAAAGTTAAGGCTCCTTTTAGTGGAGGTCCTTCGGCAGTAAAAACAAGCAAAAGTTATGATGGTCTAGTAGAAATTGATATTACTGGTACTGGTCAAGCAGCAGGAACTTCATTCAGTGACAGTTTTTATCGTTTCACCGACAGTAATGGTAATGAAATTACTCCTACATTAGCAAAAGAGTTTGGACTCTATATTAACGGGGAACCTGCTGAACTTTTATTTCCCCCATCTCAATCTGGGCTAGACTATAGCCCAAACAATTCCTATAATTTTGTAATTGATGCACCAGGTGGAATGCTTACATTTGGAGTAGGAGATACTTTCACTGTGGACAATACTGGTTTTTACGACATTGCTATAAAACCTATTTAAACTTATGAAGGTTGTACCGAACACGGGTG
>CAYMZW010000138.1:0-14957 GCA_964395005.1 uncultured Rivularia sp. | reverse complement strand
ACGTACAAATTGAAGCAAAAGATGGACGCAGTACTTTACTAGAAAAAACTGGAGGGCAGTTAACAAGTAATATGAACGAACGCGATTTAATCTATTTTGAGCAAATTTTACCTAACTTGCAGTCAAGAAGTCAAAGACAAGTAATTACATCTCAATCGAATCAAGCTACCGATAACAGCTTAGAAAGATAATTTTATTATATGAAGTTCGATAAATTGAATTTATATATCGATTCTGGTATTCCAATTGTTTGTGTTAATGCCCCTTTACCAGAACGAATGAACGTATTAGATAAAATTTACATTGAATGCTCTAAAAGGCGGAATATACCCCTTCATGTATGGAATGCTGCTTGGGGATGCTTTAAGCAAGTAAAATATAATTCGCATTCAATTGGGAGCTTTATTAATCCACAACCTAAATACAATAATATTTTTACTAATTTTGATTACTTATTAAATAGTGATAAAGCAGGCATTTTTATATTTGAAAATCTATCATCATTAATCAGCATAGATTCTCCACAAATTGTTTCGTATTTAATCAATATTTACTTTGAGTTTAAGAATAGTGATAAATTGAAATGTTTGGTGATTTTATCAACTGATGATGTTGAGTTACCACAATCCTTGAGTAATTTGATTCCTAGTATTTCTTACCCACTTCCTAGTCATAAAGAAATTGCCACTTTAATAGAAGAATTTTTATATGAATCACTACCTATAGTAAACAAACAGCCGTTAATAAGTGCTTGTGCTGGTTTAACAAAGGAGGAGATATGTGATGGGCTAAACATTGCACTAAATTCTTGTTCTCTATTAAGTTATGATGTTTTCACCCAACATTTACTTGAATATAAGATAAATCGCTTCCGTTCTTTCAATTTAAACTTTATAGCCAAACCAAACATTCCTGATTTTGGTGGTTTGGATTTACTCAAAAAGTATATAGAAAATGTCAAATACGATTTTTCACCTCAAGCACGAACTGCGAATATTTCTCTTCCTAAAGGTTGCTTGCTGGTAGGACCACCGGGAACGGGAAAGACTTTATCAGCTAATGTAATAGCTAAAATATTAGGGTTTCCTTTAATTAGTGTAGATACTGCTCTTATAATTACCGATGGTGCGATTTACCTCAAACGTCTGTTAGAGCGAGTAGAAGCTTGCGCTCCTGTGGTGATGTATTTTGATGAATTTGATAAACTTTTTGCCGCGTCAAATGAGTCAGGAGAGGACATTAGTTCTCGCCAAATCTTGGGAACACTATTAACTTGGTTACAAGATAAAACAAGTGCAGTGTTTGTTGTTGCAACTCTAAACCGACTTGATGCATTACCACCGGAGTTAACCAGGGTAGGAAGATTTGATGAAATATTTTATGTGGGATTTCCCCAAGCTATCGAACGGAAAGAAATTTTGATGATGCATCTTTCTAGATTTGATAACCGTTATAAAAATGGCGATGTGCTTTCAGAGAAAGAATGGCGAATTGTACTTAATAAAACTGTTAATTGTACGGGCGCTGAACTTGCACAAATGGTTCAGAAGGCTGCGCGTAGCAAGTTCCATCAAGGTAAAAAGATGGAAATTGGGTTGCACGAACTATTAGAGCAGCGAGAAATGATGGTTCCTTTATACGTTAGAGATACGGATAGAATTTTAGCGATCGCCAATCGTGCAAAATATATTACTCAGCCTGCTTCGAGTCCGGATACATCGGTTTTTGCTCCCGCTATTACTAGCTTTTGGGGAGAAGTTTCTTCTTGAAATTCTGATAGACTTTAAATTATCAGTTTTGCGGCTACTGTAAGCCTGTTTGACATTACATCTAAAGCTAATTTAAAGCCCATTAGATAGGGTTGTGTATGCTGCCCCCGAATCTCATTTTTATAATTTTATGTTGACTGAACCCCATATCCTTGAATCATTAAGTCGAGCTTATATCCGAGCAGTAGCAGGAAAAGCAGGTTTGAATCTCTCTATCCGTGAATACGATTACGGGGTTGACGGCAACTTTGATGAAATAACTATCCGTAATAATCGACGTGTCGAGTCAGGCTTTTCTCTAAGCTTCCAATTAAAGGCTTCAACACAGTGGCAGCGAAACGATGATACTGTTATTTACGATTTGGAAGCAAAGACTTACAACGACTTAGTAATTCGTCGTAATTTCCGGATGGCTGTACCTTGTATTCTTATCTTGTTCGCTTTGCCTCCAAACTCATCCGAGTGGTTAATATACAATGAAGAAGAAATGCGACTCCGTGGCAGTTGTTACTGGGAATATCTTGGTGGTAAACCAACAGCAAACCGTCAAAGTGTTAGAATTAGGATTCACCGGAAGCAACGCTTAACTCCAGAATCTTTGTTGGATTTAATAGAAAAAGTAAAAACGGGAGAGTGGTCATGACAGAACAAATTCTCCAAGAGGAATTGCAAACTAATCCTCTTAAGGTTAGCGATATAGTATCTTATCTTTATCAAAATGGTTGGCAAACAATAACACACCCAAATCCGCGTTTAATTGTATTTCAAGGTGCTGCTGACGATGAAGGAAATCCCATTCAAATTGTATTACCCAGCCAAAATACTTTTGAAGACAGTAATCGCTTGATAACAAAAGCTGTAAACCTACTAGCAGTAGTTGAAGAAAAATCTCCGCATAAAATTATCGATTTAGTGACTCAAACTCATGCGGATTCAACAACAAGCACCTAGCTGTGAAAAACGATAGTAAACAACTACTTATTTTTAGCAGGAACTATCTAGTAGAAGTTTCTTATTAAACCATAAGAATCCTTACATCACATCTTTTTTCCCGTAAGGTGTAACTAGAAAGATAACTAATCGCATTGATTCTCATTCATCAATCTAGAAATCCTCGAAGCAATACTCTCCTTGGCGCAAGCTTTCAAAATTGCAGTAGCTTGTCTATTCCCTTTGTTAGCAAAGTATTCCCATACCGATAACCAGTCTTCAAAGCTTAATGCGTATATACTTTTAATTTCATTTTGAGTTATTACCCGACATTCAACAGTATCAGTAGATAGCTTCAATCGAGAAAAAATCTTCGCTTTTGAGGGTGAGTATTGAACCAACCAACCGGGATTTGAGCTAATGGACTTTAAACCTTCACGATGCTCGATACGATATTCTCCCGAACGCAACACCAAAACTTCTAAATTTATATTATTGTCCAATTTAATTGGAAGTGCTTTGGCTACTGTTACTCTATAGTCACCAGTAAAAAAATAGGGATTTGGCGTAACAGCTTTATCTCGTACTGGATTACATAATGCTGTTATCACATCCTGCCATTCATCGTTATCAAGCAGTAGCCGATGAAGCTTAAGTTTACCTTTATCTAAGAGTTTTTGTAAATAAATAGCAGCTACCGATAACGGATAAACTTGAATTTGTTTTCCATTCGCAAGTTCAACTCTTATTGTCTCTAAATCATTTGATTTAACAAAATTACTAACATCTACTTTTGGCTGACCAACTAATAATCCCATCTGTCGGTCACTCATGACTTTCATACCATTCGGCAACTCATAAACTGACCAGGAATATTGTTTCCAATGCCAATAACCTATAACTGTTTTAGGTGTTTCTAAACTATTTAGCCGAACAGTATCAAGCTTTGCGTTGGTTTCTATTGATTCTTTTCGATTCATAAACTGCCAACTTCCTTTTTATGTTTCACAAGTTATTTACGGGCAAAAAAAATTATCATTGCATGGCAAAATAAATTCAAGCAACCCATTGCGAATTACTTTTATACGGTCTTTGTACAAAAACCAGACAATGATGTCTGGTTATGTTCTCCTAGTTGTAAATTGAAGCAAAAACACCCTAAACTTAATAATCTTTTTGAATGAAGATAACAACGTCATCAAAGATTATGTAGATTCAACTTACTAAGCTTATAGATAGTTGATGGAACTTTATTGATTCTTCAAAATTGGCTGATTGAGTTCATATTAGCTTAAAAAATTTGCAATAACAAAATCTTGACAGGCTAATATAAATACTTTATTGAGAGTAAAATATTTATTATTATTAGTTGGATATTATATTTACACCAGACTGCAACTATATTTGGATAAAAACACGCAAAAATTAGTTACTTTCATATATATATGATCAACCTTAATCAATCTAGTAGCTTGCTAATAACAGCTTACTAGATGTTTGTTTATGTGCATTTAAGCACTACCTGTAAAACTTAATAATTCCTGCAATGCTTATTAGAAGTAATTTTCTATAACCATCTGTAGTCTACAATTCTTTTTTATAGCTGATAAATTATCAAGCAGAGTATTTTTTATAACCGAGTATACTTAATTTTAAATTTCTATAGCTCGGCGAACTTTATTGTTTTGACCTAGAAATTCCGCAAAATGCAGGGGCAGGCTTAGTGTAGATAGATATCGGATACAACATGAGTTAATTAGTTTTAAAGCCTGCACCTACATTTAAGGTTCCATCTCATGACTTGAATCATTTGGCTTTAGTTCCATAGCGTGCGGTAGAGACTTTTGTACCGCGACTATTCTTTCAAAGGGCATAAAAGTGACTATAGTAGGCATATTTCCTAGGTATTCTAATGGTAATGGAGCGTATTCACTATCAACCGAAAGGTATAGCGTCCTACATTTATGGGGAGCATTACTTGCTGTCAACTGCAATGCTTTGATAGGTGACTCTACCAATACTGCTTTTTTCGTAGCAGTCTCAGAGCTTTCACCCATACTTAAATGGAACCAACCTTTTGAACGTTTGCTTCCTGAATGCAAAATAAAATCATTACTACTTTGATTAGGAGAATATAGATAAGCTCCTGTTGCTTCACCCCTTAAGCTCCGCGCCAAAAAAACTGCATTACCTTTGATATCTGCATATATCAACTTTCGTTTATATAAGATTTGAACTAAGCTTTGAGGAATAGAATGTTTTTGTTTGAGATAGTATTCAACTTGCTGCCAATGACTGGGTGAAGGAGACGGTAGTACGAATTGTGTATGAGACTTTTGATGTGCAATACTTAATGCTTTGTCAACTGCTTGATTTTTAACCGCAGCTAACATACGCTCGGAGCCAAATCTATCGCACAACCAAACAAGTGCATCATCGAATTTACATTGATTGACTTGCATTACTAAGTCAATAGCGTCACTTGATTGTAATTGCCTATCTTGATTTAATCCAAGTTCGTAAGCGACTAATTCTAAAGGTAATTTTTGAGGTTGAATTGATGTTTTAAGAATTTCTAATTCGGATTCTATCTGTTGCCGTAGTGTTTCGCCGCAACGTGTAGTTTGCTCTAATTGTCCTTTTTGTCTGAATAAGCGAGAGCGTTCGTTGAGTTGGTAATTAATTATCTCAAACTCTGGAGTTAGAATTTCAATAACTCGCTGTCGATATTCTTCACCTGTTTCATGTACCAGGGCTTTGGGAAAAAAGCGTTCTACATTTAGAAGTTGAGAATCTTGATTGACAGCAGAATAATATTTTTTGAGTGTTGTATAGGTAGCTGTGCTGCCTTTAATCCCACGAGATATCCCCAAATGTGCAACAGCATCTCCAAAACTATCTTGTAGTTCAGATAATTTAATTTTTCCACCAAATAATCCACGACAGTTAAGCTTGCCTCTTTCATCTATTGGTACGAGATAAGCGTGAACATGAGGTGTAATTTCGTCGAGGTGTAACTCTGCTCTGACTATTCGTTCTCCCCAAGAAGACTGCAACCAATTAACTGTTGCTTCCACAAATTTATCTAAACGTTGTTTGTCATAAATTCCCGCTTCATGAGGTGCTTGGGGACGGAAATAGGAAGCACTAGCACTAAGCAGCATTTCTACTGCAAGCACAGCATTTGAACGGATTTTCTGCAAACCAATTTTGTCTCTTACCAAAGTTGATAAATTTATCTCGTCCTTTTCACCAATAATTCGTATATTAGTGACTTCTGGGTTGGCATTTGGCGTATCTCTTTTTCTTGTGGTGTGAGCTTCATTGCCTTGCAACATTCCCCAGGTTTTGATTTTTTGGATTCTGCAAACAGCTAGTGGCATCATGCTGATATGAAATTATGTAGCGATTATTACTATAGTAATCAATTTTAATTAACTTCTGTTCTAGCTAAATTTTTGCTTGTAGAACAGTAGTTTTTCAGGTATTTGTTCTTAATTATATTTGTGTGTTAACACGTAAAACACCCCTATTTGTAAACTAATTTGAAGTTATAATTGATCGGATGATAGCTTCTTATAAATGTATTTTTACACAGATTTATTTTAAGATATTTACAGTTGAAATTAATATATAGCAGTATATTCCGCAGTTCGTACTATTTTAGCTGAAGTAACGATTTATCTTCTAAATAGATATATTTTATACAATTTATTTTTAGCATATTTGCCCCTTTAAAGAAATCTATCTTTTGTCTGATTGAATAAATGGGCTTTCATTCGCTAACAAGGTAGAGAAGGAACACCGGAATATTGGTTTATGCAAAACTTTTTTAAACTTACGAGCAGTTTTTTTTCAAATGATTTCGATTTACTCATAAGTCGAGCTAATCGCAAAGCTATGTTAATTTTCTCAGTCATTTTTACATAGGGAGAAATACGGCTCTTGTACCGGAAAGTCGAAAATTGTAATGTAATATTTTTCCGTTACGATGAGTAAATTGTGTAGTGTGTTCACATTCGGCACAAACTAAAGTTAAAAATTCCATGCTCAACTCACCTAAAAAATATATGGGTTTTGAGAAAACACAAGATTGTAAGAGACGATTGTTGGAAGTATTTCTTTGATGAAGCCGCAGGTACAAAGTTCTGGAATTCTGTGTAGAGGTATTTTACAAGAATTCACGCCTTTCTTTTTAAGCTGGAGCCATCTTGGAGCCACCTTTTATCGCCAGAAAAATACAATTTCTATAACTCTTACTAATAATTAGGCTCCAGATGTCTCCAATTGTCTCCAAATTTGAGCAGGTAAATGAAAAAAAATACTGCAAAAATAAATAATTTTGACGATGCACCTTTTATTGTGATTAGCCTGGACTTTGGGGGAAGCGGTACAAAGGGGATTTATTCGCTTTATCAAAACACCGAAGCACACTCGCTATTTATGGAACCAGAGGTGATAAAGGTAACGTTAGAGTCTATCAAAAATTATGAACAGAATCTGATGGGAACAACTCATCCTGAGAATAGAGCTTGGGTGTCTGTAAAAAACGAAACGAAAGCTGTCGGGTATTTAGCAAGGAACAAGTATTATGCAAATTCTGGACTTGTTGAATTAAAGTACGAACGAGCAGTTCATAAAACGTTGGCTGCTATTTGGGTAATTAAAGAAAAACTCAAACTTCCATCTAAGCTAAGAATTGCTCTTTGTGTATTGTTTCCATCTGGAGAGTTTGAAAACAAAACAAGCTTTGAACAGTTGATTCGTGGCTGTTGTGCTGACTACTTAACACCTAGCGGCACGATGCAAGTTGAATGTGTGATGTTTAACTGTTTACCCGAGGGTGCAGGAATATATCTATCGCATCAGAAGAAAGTAGGGGATGCGCTAAAACAGAAAGTGTGTGCGGTGGCAATGATTGGTTTTCGTAATGCATCGCTATTAATTTCTCATCGAGGTGTTGTTTCAAGAGAGGGTAAAACGTCAGATTTAGGAATGATAAGGATGGTAGAAAAGGTTGTTGCTGCAACTGCGGGACAAACTGTGGAACGGTTGACATCGGCAATTGCTATTTGTGGAAGCGAAATTGATACTCGTCCTTTACAAAGATTACTACGTTCTACAACTCAAGAAGGACGCAATAATGAATTTACGCAACTTACGGGGGCAATTAAGTTTTCCCGACATGAATACTTTACCGCTTTAACAAGTTGGTTTAACCAAGTAATTCCAGCAGATGTCGAAGAAATATTGTTTTGCGGCGGTACTGCTGACTACTTGAAAAAAGAATTGAATTCGTACTATCGGAGTACACCATGCATCTTTTCTGGCATTAACATTCCTTTATCAATAGACAATAATTCTCTTGGTTGTCGTCTTGCAGATGTTTACGGTGCATTTTTGTACTTCGATGAAATGGTTAAACAGCGAATTGTAATTTCAAGTGAGGTAAATAATCGTGTCTAAGCGCCAGAATTTTCGCTGGCGATATCAACCGCGTAACAAGATGGATGTTTTAATGCTCGATTACATCACGAAGAGTGAAATTAGAAGTACCACAGAAATGATGCTGCTGTCGTTACGAGCGTTTTGGCTTCCACTTGCAGTTGCGCGATCGCCATATGAAGACAAAGCAACTAAGGAACGCATAGTTACCGAAGCTTGCTGTACGTTGCTCAACCAACTCAATCAAATTTATGCTGCCGTTGGCTTTTCGCTGCCCAACTATCTACCGATGCTTAATCAAGGAGAATTTGTAAAACAATCGCCTCCCGAGGAATCGAAGGATAAATCCACTCAAAATTCACCCAGCATCAACGAGCAAAAAAAAGCTGTTGGGCAATTTGATTATGACATTGATTCATTTAGTAGTTGGTAATTAATAATTATGGCTTTTCCACAACCTAAAAGAAAACGAGGCAGACCTAGAAAGAATCCTCTACCGTTTAATGTGGTATCTGAAACCGTGCAACCAATACAAGAAACTAATTATTCGCCGACTGAGCAAGTAGAAACGGATACATCATCAACCACTAAAAATTCAGAGTTTGAAGTAGAAGACTGGGAACGTGAGCTTGATGGTAATTTAACTTCAACTGATTTAAATTCACCAGATTCTACGCAGATTGAATCGCATATTACTAATAATCTGCTAGAAAATTCTAAACAACAAACAAAAATCCATATTGTAGATTCAGAAAAAGGTGGTGCTGGTAAATCATTTTTCAGTAGAGCTTTTATTGAATACTGTGCCTTTAAAGATTTAGATGTCGCAATTGTAGATGCGGATACGAGCAATAGAGATATTGCAAAACTTTATGATGATGTTGAATTAGCATTTTTTAGCGATGATGAAAAGAAGGCTTCCTATGCCGATAAAATCTTTGATTTAGCATTTGAAAAGTCAGTAATTGTTAATTTACCTGCCCAAGTTTACTCTAATGTAACTAACTGGATTAAACGTAACAATTTAACCGAATTGGGTAAAGAACATTCCATTTCATTTATTAAATGGTTTGTATGTACTGGCGGAGTTGATTCGGTCAATTTCTTCCTTAAATCTTTAGAGGATTTAGGTGATGATATCACTCACGTATTTGTCAAAAACTTGGGATTGTGCGATGAGTGGAACTACATTGAACAAATGCCTGAGTTCGTTGCTGCTCAAGATAAATACAAGTTCATCGTTATGGAATTTCCCAGATTTCCATTTTGGGAACGCAATATGATAGACCGTTTAGAAATTACTTTTGAAAGAGCAGTTTCTCATCCTGAATTTAAAGCGGTATCAAAGCAGCGGGTAAAAAATTATCTCAGGAGGATTTATGCTTCTTTAGCTGCAACGGAGTTAATTGAATGAGTACGGATGATGGTTCCAAAAATATAGAAGAAAAACCAAAAACTCCGGATGATTTACTTGCTCAAGCTTTGAAGGGGAAGAGTGAAGAGTTTAAGCAACGAGTAGTGGATTTCGCTTTTAGAAGTGGCTTATCAAAAGATGACCCATTATTTCTGGTACTGGTTGCAACGGGACAATTGGAAGCAATGTTGCAGGATGCACCAGAAACATTAAAAGTACTTTTTAAAACTTGGAATCAAGATTTAGCAAATAATTTAGAGAAGGTAGAACAAGTTGCTGTTCAAAGACAGAAAGTAGCAATTAACCGAGCAGCACAGGCTTTGATTCATGAATCTTTGGTGCGTGAAGGTCGAAATATCATCAATTCTATTTATCCAGCTGCTATTGTATTCTTTCTGATTTTTGGGGCGGGTTTCATTGGTGGAGTTACGATACCACCTTGGATTGTTGGTGTGTTAGGGAAGGGATATACCTTGGTGAAATCAAATACTTTGACTTGGAACGAGTTGAACGCGATGAAGTGGGCAATGTCGAGTGAAGGTAAATTTGCGAAAAATTTGATTGATTGGAATCGCGGTTATTTAGACAATAAGGAATGTATCAAGGATGCTCAAAAATTGGGTGTAGTTTTATCGCAATACAACCGCAAAGCAAAGTCAGGATTTTGTACCATTTGGGTGGTTCCGGCAGGTAAACGTAAATTTGGTTCTTGAACCCAAACAATAAAGTTCTAAACTAAGACGTAAATTCGTAAACTAGGTCGTAAAGTTATAAACTAACTGTCACATATAGGAATCGGGGTTAGATTTGGAGAAAGAATCTTGAACTATAACTTTTGAGACTTGTTAACCGTTTTTTAGTAAAACCTTTGAGTGCTTTAAATTAACAAGCAATGTGACAGTTTGGAACTTTATTGTTTGCAGTTTCTTACTAACCAGCAGTTTTACACCCACACAGTTTACAACTTTCTTTTTTTGCTCTTTGTAAATGTCAACGTAATATCAAGGCTTTCGGATATTTGTCAGTTTACAACTTTATTGTTTGCTTACACACCTTGAGCTTAAATCATCATCGCAAAAACGCTTATGGAAGATTTACCACAAGCGTAATAACTAAATCCCAGACTAAAACTCTTCACCATCATCAGTCCAAGGAGTCTCTAGCATTTTTCTTTCATATAAAGCAATTGCCTCTTTCTCTTTCTCATCTTGTGGGTCATAAAAATCATCGTAATTTGCATATCCCTCGCTCAGAAGTTCTTCAGGGGTCATCGATGCCATTACCTGGTATCTACTTATTTTTGGTTTCTGATTCATTGGCTGTTGATTCATCTGTCTAACCTGTTAACTGATAACAATATTTATTCTAAATGTGAAAAACAAATTGTGTATTGCTCTGATTGTTAACAATTGTTCTTTCCTCTTTTTATAGCGCTATGGTTATAAAACTCAATCATTTCGATACTAAGACAAAGCAAGATACCGGAATTGAGGAAAAATTAGAGAATACGCTAGCAGAATACTTATTTCCTGGTGTTGAGTTTCGCATTGGCACTGCTTACCCTGAAGCCACTATTCCACAAGATTTAGAAGAACACAATGGAATGACTCTACAGTTCTCGGCTCGTAAAAGAATGTATTTTGCAAACGATCCAGATGTACGCTCATTACTCTACCCAAACCCTTCTGATGGTGCTGCTTATCCTCTACCATTTACACCTTGTCGAAGTTTTCACGAGTTGCATAATATTAGGATACTGGTAATTGATGATGTAACGGGAGATTCAGGTGGAATTATTGCTACGAGTGATGCCAAAAAATTAGTTGGTGATTGTAAAGGCTTAATAGATAAAGATTTTGCCTCCTCGAACAATATAGAACCGCGTGCTTTTCAATTCAGACTTGGTATCAGACCTCAAAAACAAAGCCATGTGATGCGAATTGCTAAAGGTACGCTTGCACCCGAAAGACTAGATAAATTAGGAGAATCGAAATTACAGATAAGCGGTAGCGCTAGAAAAGGTACTATTAGAACCAGAACTGGATATGATATGGTACTGGCTACTTCTTCTTTTAAAGGTAGAAAAGGAGAAGACGCTATCAAACCTGGAGAATACCTATTTGATATAGGTTTAGGTGTTAAATCAGTCGCTCAATACAGACAACATAGTTTAGGAACCCAGATTTTAGTTAATTATCCTCGCGCTGTCAAAGAAGAAATCTTACCAATTCTGAAGCAGCAAGCAGAAGAATTAGCATCATCACAAAAAAGTCCCAGGGAATTAGCCCAAAAATACGTTGAAAACTACGAACACCGCAAAGCACTTTTAGAAGATATTAAGAAGGAAACTATTACGGAAACAGATGAAAAATTATCAGAAAAACTAGCTATATTAGATTGCTTTTGTTGTAATACTGAAGATGAAGAAATTAACCAAGAAGAAGAATTAAGCGCAGAGCAAAAAGACTTATTAATCTATTCTTTATTAAAAGTAGATTTAAACAATTTTTGTCAACTAATTGAACATCCTAAAATCGTAGCCGAACTGCAAGAATTCGCTCGTAAAGAATGGGTTGATATTGCTACCGGACGTTCAATAAAGTTTATGTCGGGTTTAGCTCAACCTAATTTAGATTTACAGGAAGATGAAATCTGTATTCCATATTTGAAAGAAGGTTTAGAAATTATAGTAACTCGTTCGCCTTTAATTAATTCAAATGGCGTAATTACCTTAAATAATAAACATTTACCGAAAATGCTATCGGGATGCGTTTATATAAATCCTAAAACAGCAATGGATAATATGCAGTGCGATTTCGATGGTGATTTACTAGCTTTTGCATCGAGTGAAGAGTTTCCAATAATGACAGAAGAAGTCAAACAAAAGAATTTACCTGTAAATAAGTACCCTGATATTGTCAAAAAAGAAAAAGTTCCCTATCAAGGAAGTTTTCCTGAAATTGCTGTTTCTGCGATGGAAAATCAAATTGGGATTATTGCTAATGAAATTCAAAAAAATATTGCCCTTCGGTGTGAAATTGATGAATTACCGCAATCCATAAAAGTCGAATATATACAAAAAGTTTCAACACATTTAAATTATATTTTATCAAAGCATAGTCATACAACTTTACAACTTCCAGAAGACAGATTAAATAGAATATATCAAATTGCTCGTACTGGTAATACATCTTTAGATACAAATCAAGTTGATATACAACTTCAATCCTTTAAAAAATTATTAAAAGATTATGTTTCAGAACTTAGTAACGAATTACAAGTTGCTACTGACGGAGCTAAAAGTGCATTGCGACCTGATAATAATATTATTCAACATTGTCAAGTAGTAACTAGTTATAAAGAAGTAGAATGGCTGGCTGATAAGAAAAATACGGAAGCTTTTACTAATAAAGGTATGGCTACAAATGGTTTGAGTCCAATTGATTTAATGATTCAACAAACAAATCGAATATTTGAAGAAAACCAAATTATAGCTAGACCTATTGAACAATTTAGAAATCTTTATCCTACAATTGAATTTACCTCCGAACACAAACAGCAAGCTCAAAATATTAGACATAAATATAATTCTTTAATAAAAGAACGTATTGAATTACAGGAAAGAAAAAAGATAGAACCGGGTGCTTATATAGTTATTAGTTCTCCAATAAGCGGACGCAAATTAGAAGTTACTAATTTAATTAAATATGACATATCCAAAGATACTGAATTTTGGAATGCAACAGAACTTAGTATCACGATAAAACCAAGACAACCTACTTTAAAATTACCCCATCCTTTATCTGCCTGTATTCAATATCAGACTCCTGAAGGTGTAAATAGAATTAAACCCATTGGCACAATTAGTATGAAATCAATGGCAGAAAATAATCTTAAACCTGGAATGACAATAAAACAAGGTAAAGTTGAATTTTACTTTGGAATTAGTCATAGTATGATTGATGCTTTGAAGCAGCAAACTCTTGAATACGTCGAGTCAATTAGAAATAGCACTCCGGATAATGAAAAGCTACAGCTAGCAGCTGCAATTCATGATATTAGTCATACCGAAGAAAATAAAAATTATGTAGGACTAAAAAAGGCAGGTGTGGCGTTTTCTATATTTATCGACGAAGTTATAGGTCAATTAAATCAGTTACAGTTTACCCAAATGAGAGTGCTTGGTACTCAGTTCAATCATTATGCTAATCAAAACTTTGCTGGTGAAAAAGTCCCAATAAAATTTGAAAATGGAATTAATCCTCGTGCCCCCAATCAAACTGCGCGTTGGATAATGGTAGAAGGTAAAAAGCTAGGTACTATTGATGCTTCTTCTCCTCATTTACTACCTGGGTGTGAAGCTATTGCTAGCATCAATTCTCCTCCTAGTAAAAGCGTGATTATTACTAGCTTGAAAAATCCAGATAATAAATTGCAAATTGATAACGTTAATAAATATGCTTTTAAATCTCATGAGTGGCAGAACGAACAAGCGAATATTACTTTGGCTATAGGACAAATTAACCTCCGTAAAGCACCAACTATTTTTGCAAAGATTGATAATCAAATATTAGGAAGCGTTAATAAAAAATCAGTCAATTTTTTACAAGAAAAACTTGCTGCTGTTGGTAAGTCAATTCAAGGATTTACGTTTTCAGGTACCTTAAAAAATGCTCCTGCTAGCTATGCGGATATTGTAATTGACCCTTCTACCGTAAAGTTTCCACAAATTGAAACTACCTCGGAACAGCAGAATAAAAATTATGAAGAAAGTAATAAGCCGGTTTGCACCGTTTTATTTTTTGAAGCATCTGTAGATAGTAAACTTCAACCATTAACAGAGCAAGTGATGTCCAATATGCTTAAGCGGGCTGTTGAACGTGCTTCTGAGTTGGGTTATGAGAGGGTACAGTTTGTTGATGTTTCTAACTTTCCCACAGAGTCTTCAGCTTTAAGAACTATTGAACAACTTGCAGTAGAACACAAGGATATAAATATTGAATTTATTGGCAATGCGTCCGTAGAAGATGCAATTGGACTGATGAAAGAATCATCAGATATTGCAATTGGGATTAAAGACGCTCAAACTATTGGCATTATTAATTTTTTAGCTAGACACAATATGGCGATCGCCACTTATAATCCCCAAACACAAAAATTTGATAGACGAAATTTACCTACTTTAAAAAAGGCTGCTGAAATAACTAAAGGTATTGAACGCAACGAACGTTGAATTTATATCAACCCATAACAACGGATTAGCGTAAAAATGACAATGCTTTTTGATATCGAGCAATATCAACACCCAGATTCACAACATCATAAAGGTGACTGGGATGGTGTGAAGTATGATTCTGCTTGGGATGATGGTTCTGCTTTTCCACAAACTAATTCTAAAA
>CAYMZW010000137.1:12622-14974 GCA_964395005.1 uncultured Rivularia sp. | reverse complement strand
TTGGAATGGTGGCTATTAGTTTAGCTATCGGTACGGCTTATTCTTTACCACCAATACGTTTAAAAAGATTTCCTTTGTTTGCGGCAATTTGTATTTTTTCAGTACGAGGAGCAATTGTTAATTTAGGATTATTTTTGCATTTCTCTTGGGTACTGCAAACTAAACAATTTATTCCGACTACTGTATGGGCATTAACCTGGTTTATTCTAGTATTTACAATCGCGATCGCAATTTTTAAAGATATTCCCGACATGGAAGGCGATCGCCAGTACAATATCACGACTTTCACTATTAAGTTAGGCAAGCAAACAGTTTTTAATCTTTCTCGCTGGCTGCTGAGTGTTTGTTACGCTGGTATGATTTTGGTAGGATTATCAGGCTCTGC
This sequence comes from uncultured Rivularia sp., assembly GCA_964395005.1. GTDB lineage: Bacteria > Cyanobacteriota > Cyanobacteriia > Cyanobacteriales > Nostocaceae > Rivularia. The sequence goes on along the minus strand of CAYMZW010000137.1, from coordinate 14,589 downwards.
AAAAGTTAACTCAATATTTGTTGTAGCCGTTCATTTTCTGCTGTTAGCTTTGATGTGGTGGCAGACTCAAAAAACTGATTTACAAGATAAAAGTTCTATTACTAGCGCTTACAAGTTTATTTGGAAATTGTTTTATCTTGAATATTTGATTTTTCCGATTTCTTGTTTGTTGGGTTAGATGATTTGATAGAGTTATCCAGATGCAAAACATATGTAGAAATCATTAATGAATGTAGAGACGTAGTAGTGCTACGTCTCAAAGCATGTTTCGCAGGTAAATGATTTTCTTATTCAGAAAAAATAGTACACAGTAGTAGTGGAAACGTGGAAACTTTGTTGCTAATTATAAAATATGTAAGTTCATCTTATAAAGGGGTAAAAAGGCATAAAAAATGACTACAGCATTACTTGGATGGGAAATTGGAGGAGGACAGGGACACCTACATGAATTAGCTGCAATCGCTAATGAATTAAAAAAACATGGGGTAGAGTCAGTTTTCGCTTTGCAGAATTCTCAGATTAAAGGATTAACTCTTCCAGGCAAGGTAGTTAAAGCTCCTTCAGCATTATTTAAACCTTTAGATGATACAGGTAATATTAAATCTTATTTTTTAACCGATATATTATATATGTTTGGTTTTAGTGATGTTTTAACCTTAAAATTATACTTAAAAGCATGGGAAAACCTGATTAAGATAATAAAACCATCATTTATTATTGCCGATTATGCACCAGGTTTAATATTAGCAGCAAAAGGAAAAATTCCAACAATCGTTTTTGGAAATGGTTTTGCAGTTCCACCACCAGTAGAACAATTTCCTCCTCTTCGCTCTCCACCAATACCAGATAGTGCTTTTAAACGCTCTCAACTAGTGGCAGATAATATTAAACAAGTTACAGACTATCATGCGCCTTTAGGATGTTTGCTTAATGGAGACCGTTCTTTTATACTTGGAATTCCCGAGTTAGATACATATGCTGATTTACGAAATGAAGCGGAGTATGTGGGAATTTACACAGCACCATTCCTAGAAAATCTTGGTGATGAAAAAGGTGAAGCTTGGGCTTATTTGACGGATGATTATGAAGGTCGTTCTTTAATAATAGATACATTCAAAGCAAAATCTGACTTTGGTAATTTAAACACTGTTCTCAAAGGTAAGTCAGTTGCATTGCATCATGCGAGCTTTGCAATGTCAATAACTTGTTTACTTACCGGAATACCTCAGATTGTGTTTCCTAAAGATGTTGAAAAATTGTTTATAGCAAAACAATTAGTTGATTTAGGAGTAGCAATTGCCATGATTCCACCTTTTACTAAGGAAAGACTTTCGGATGCGACTGATTACATACCGCAAATAACTAAAAATGCTCGACAAAAAGCGAAACAATTTGCTTGTTGGAATCAAAATTTTATGGATAAAGTTGCACAAAGTTGTTTAGAATTTATTCGCTAATACTATGTTAGAAAATTATCAATTAAATACCATTATTCCTGCTTTTATAGTTATTTCAAGTATTTTCCTGTTGCTTTATTTTGCAATAAAAACATTAAGAACTTCTAATCTTTTTCAGAAAGGACTCGAACTTTATAAGCAAGATGATTATGAAAGCGCAGAAGCTGTTTTTCGCCAAGTAACTTCTATAAATGTAAGTAACGATGTAGTTCGCTTACTTTTGGGAGATTCTTTATTGAAGCAAGGAAAAGTAGAAGAAGCTGTGGAAAAGTACAAAGAATTGATCGAACGCGCACCAAAGAAAGCTGATGCTTATTTGCGTTTGAGTCGAATTTATATGCAGCAAGATAAACAATCGGAAGCAATTGAATATTTACAAAAAGCCAAAGAAGTCTTACAAAAACGTCAGCCAGAGAAAGCACAAGAAGTTGCTCAATTGTTAGAAAAGATAAATAAATAGGGAATAGCGCCGCAGGGCATAGGAGAATAATTACCAACTATTCAAAACCA
>CAYMZW010000137.1:0-12522 GCA_964395005.1 uncultured Rivularia sp. | reverse complement strand
TCCGTTGCCAAAACCATCCGTTGCCAAAACCATCCGTTGCCAAAACCATCCGTTGCCAAAACCATCCGTTGTTAAAATTCGATGACAAAACCTAATGGCAAAGTCTACCTCGTAGGTGCGGGGCCAGGAAATGTTGATTATTTAACGGTGAAGGCTTATCGGTTATTAGCTCAAGCTGAGGTGTTAATTTATGATGCTTTGGTAGACGAGCAATTACTGAAACTGGTAGCGGATAATTGCTTAAAAATCCATGTGGGAAAGCGCGGTGGTTTACCAAGTACTCCTCAAGATGAAATTAATGATTTATTAGTTAAATATTGTCAGCAAGGAAAGCTTGTTATCCGGCTTAAATCGGGAGATCCGTTTATTTTCGGTCGCTGTATTTTAGAAATTCAAGCTTTAGAAACCGCTGGCTGTGATTTTGAAGTGATTCCGGGAATTTCTTCGGCTTTAGCTGCACCTTTATTAGCAGGAATTCCGCTTACGGATGCAGAGGTAAGTAAATGTTTTGCTGTATTGAGCGCTCATCAACCGGATATTCTTGATTGGGAAGCGCTTTCGAGGTTAGATACCTTGGTAATTTTAATGGGTGGAAAACATCTTTGGGAAATAGTAGAGCAATTAATTAGATATGGGAAAGACAAATTGACTCCCGTTGCAATTATTCGTAAAGCTGGTACCGCACAACAGCAAATATGGGTTGGTAAACTGTCTACAATTGTGGAACAAGTAAAAGCTGTGCGCTTGTCTCCGGTAGTGATTGTAGTTGGTGAAGTAGTGGGGTATGCCAAGTTTTCTGAGAAGATGTAATTATGTAGTTAGATGCTTCCCTATTTTAGAGACGCTTTGCACTCCAAAATCTATGTCACTAAATCAATCTTCCCAAATTTCTGCAACAGTATCTCCTACTTTACCTTTAAGTGGAAAAACTGTTCTAATAACTCGTTCTGTGGGACAATCGAGTCAATTTGCTCAAATGATTTTAGCCACTGGAGCCAACGTTATTGAAATGCCAGCATTAGAAATTTGTCCTCCTTCAAGTTGGGAGGCTTTAGATAATGCACTTGCTAATTTATCACAATTTGACTGGTTAATTCTCACTTCTAGTAACGGAATAAATTACTTTTTTGAGAGGTTAATGGCATTAGAAAAAGATGTGCGAACTTTGGCTGATATCAAAATTGCCGTTGTGGGAGAGAAAACTGCTCAGAGTCTTAAAAATCATAATTTAAAGCCCGATTTTATTCCCCCTAATTTTATTGCTGATTCTTTGGTAGAACATTTTCCCGAACAGCTTAATGGTAAAAAAGTTTTGTTTCCCAGAGTAGAAAGCGGTGGAAGAAAAGAATTAGTCACAGAATTTAGAAATCAAGGAGCAGAAATAACAGAAGTTGCTGCATATCAATCTTGCTGCCCTAGCGATATACCTGTTTCTGCTGAATTAGCCTTACAAAGTGGAACCGTTGATGTTATTACTTTCGCTAGTTCTAAAACGGTGAAGTTTTTCAATCAATTAGCAGAAAAAGTTTTTGCAGATAATTCAATAAACGATCGAGCATCCGTAGTATCTAATTATTTAGAAGGTGTTTGTATTACTTCTATAGGGCCTCAAACTTCTAAAGCTTGTCGTAAATATTTTGGAAGGGTAGATGTAGAAGCTCAAGAATATACCTTGGAGGGTTTAACTCAAGCAATTATTGATTGGGTAGGGAATTTAGGGTAATTGGTAATGGGTAATAGGTAATATATCTATATAGCGAGACGATTGCCGATCTTTAGTAGATAATAGATAGTTATCAATTAACCCTTATTTCTAATTTCCTATAATTCATGAAACGTGTAATCGGCTTAACTGGAGGTATAGCGACAGGTAAAACAACTGTCGCTAATTATTTAGCAGATGCTTATAATTTACCGATTTTAGATGCAGATATTTACGCTAGAGAAGCCGTTGCGGTTGATTCACCGCTTCTAAAGCAAATAGTTAAACGTTACGGAGAGCAAATTTTACTTGAAGATGGCAGCCTTAACCGAGAGAAGTTAGGTGAAATAATATTCAACCAGCAGGATGAACGCTTGTGGGTAGATAACTTGATTCATCCCTACGTCGGCGATCGCCTTGCTCTTGGAATCAAAGAAACCTCAGTAGAAACTCTAGCTGTAGTTGTGCCTTTATTATTTGAAGCCGGTATGACAGATTTAGTAACGGAAATCTGGGTAGTAACTTGTTCGGAGAAACAGCAGTTAGAAAGATTGATGCAGCGAAATCAACTAACCCTCGAACAAGCGCAAGCAAGAATTAGCAGTCAAATGCCTTTAGCCCAAAAAAAGAAAAAAGCCGATATTGTTTTAGATAATAGTTCAAATGTAGAAAAATTATTACAACAAGTAGATGTTGCGATATTTCAAAGATAGTTAGTTGTTAGTTGTTAGTTGTTCGTTGTTCGTTGTTAGTGGTTAGTTGATTGAGAAATTCTGCGTGTTGTTGTGAATTTAAACCTTGTTGTAAAACTTTAATAACCTGGTTCATTTCTCCTGCAAGTAATGCTTCTTGAGATAACCATAAATCGGGAAATATTTTACTTTTTATAATTCCTTCCGCGTCGGCTTCTAATGATATGTATTCACCATCTTGTAAATAAAACCAATCAAGTTTATTTTCAAAAACCTGCCAAACAATATACTCTAAAACACCATTGCGACGGTAAGCATTTTTCTTGTCGTGTAAATCATTAGATGCACTACTAGCAGCAACTTCAGCAACTAACTCTGGCGCACCTTCAATATAATCATCTTCGCTTATACGTGCTTGCCCCCCAAATTTTTCATCCAATAATAATACAGCATCAGGTTGGGGTTCGTTGTCTAAATCCAAACGCACTGTAGAATTGTCACCCAAAATTAAACCTGGAGTTGCAATCTTATAACTCCATAGCCAACCAATCAGGTTAGCATGAGGTTCTCCATGACTTCTTATGCGTAAAGGTGATGCCATATAAACGATTCCTTCAATTAATTCCGCTTTTTTATTATCCGGCATTGCGGTATAACGTCTTTCAAATTCATGGCGCGTCAGTCTATCTCCACTTTCCAAAAGCGGAATCTGATTTACATTTCTTTTTGCAAAAGTTGTCATTTTCAATTACCAATTTTCAATTACCAATTACCAATTATCAACTCCTAATTCCTAACTCCTAACTCTATCCGTTGCCTAATTCCATCCGTTTCCTAACTCCTAACTCCTAACTCCTAACTCCCTAACCCGCTTCCCCTCCCACTACTACATCTTTTATCCTTAAACTGGGGCCACCGCAACCTACTGGTAAGCCGTTTTGTCCGCCTTTTCCGCAACCGCCGGATTCATCCCAGTAAAAATCGTCTCCGATGCCTTCGATATCTTTTAATGTTTGAAATACGTTACCGGAAAGGGTGACATCTTTAACGGGTTCGGCAATTTTACCGTTTCTAATCATCCAGGCTTCACCAGCACTAAAAGTAAACATTTCTCCGTTAGTCATTCCACCCAGCCAGTTTTTGGCGTAAACTCCTTCTTTTATGCCGGAAAATAAGTCATTTACGGGAGTGTTACCTCTTTCTATCCAGGTATTTGTCATTCTTACTATGGGAGCATAATGATAATTCAAGCTGCGAGAATTTCCTGTGGGAGCTTCGTTTAATTTTCCTGCTGTTTCCCGAGAATGCAATCTTCCTACTAAAATTCCATCTTTGATTAATTGAGTGGTAGTTGCCGGTGTACCTTCATCATCATAATAATAGCTGCCGCGATGTCCTTCGGGTGCAGCACCATCAAATATCTGTAATTCTTCGTTACCAAATCGTCTTCCAAGGCTCATTACTTCCAACACATCTGGGTTTTCATAAGCCATATCTGCTTCGGAAAGATGTCCGAAAGCTTCATGTACAAACAAACCTGTAAGTACTGGATCGATCACTACAGTATAAGTATTACCTTTGACTGGAGGTAGGGATAAGGCGGCGATCGCTCTACGTGCAGCGCTAGTAACTTGCTCATCTAAGCTGGTTAAATCTTCAAAAGCTTTACGAGAGCCTGTAGTTTCTCTTCCGGTTTGAACGGTTTCGCCATTTCTAGCGGTAGCAGCGAAACGCATTTCCATATCTACCCAAGATTGCTCGATAAAAGTGCCTTCACTAGTGGCAATAATTACTTTTTGAGCGCTATCGCCATAACGTACTGAGGTAGTTGTGATGCGATTATCTATACTTTTGAGTAAATCGGTGTATTTGTCACACAACTCTTTCTTTTGATTTAAAGATATACTTCTAGGATCGGTACCTGTCAAAGGTAATTCACATACAGCTTGCACTGGATTTATCGGAGCTAATATAGTTTCCTCATCCCCAACAATTCGTGCGGCTGCGACAGCTTCTTGAATTCTATCTTCAATAGTGTCAAGATTATTAAAGCTGCTTAATCCCCATCCACCTTTATAACAAGCTCTAACCTGCCCCCCAATCGAAATACATTCGCTCAGAGTTTCTACCTTATCGCCACGCAATAAGATATCAGCCCCTTCGGCTTCCTCAAGGCGAATCATTAAATAATCAACTTTCTTAGAGTAGCGAGCTATTAAATCGGTAAGTAAATTTTTTGTGTCGGTAATTAAATTAGGCATCTTCGGGGAATTTAATGTTACTTCTCTCTTCTAGCATGAGATGTGGCATTGGGCATTGGGCATGGGGCATGGGGCATGGGGCATTGGTAATGGGTAATTGCTCGCTGCTCACTGGTTACTGATTATAATATTTGCATCTTAGATGAAAGTTAATTTTTTTATCATTGAGATAAGTAAGTGAGGTAGTGACAATTGCAAGAAAGTATATCTATTCCTAAGTCAAGGTCAAATTTATCTAATTTATTTACTTTTATTAAACCGATTCTTCCTATTGCGGGAGTATTCTTTGTTATATGTCTTGTACTGATTTTAAATCGATATTTTAGCTTTTACGCATCTTTCGATCAAGGTATTTTTAATCAGGTTTTTTGGAATAATATCCACGGACGATTTTTCCAAAGTTCTTTGTCTTCAAGTCTTTCCACTAATGTTGTTCATGCTTCGGAAGTTCCTACGGTTTTTTATCATCGGTTAGGACAGCATTTTACTCCAGCTTTGTTACTTTGGGCACCTATATATGCTTTGTTTCCCAATGCGGCGACTTTGGCGGTGTTGCTGGTAATGCTGATCACTGCTGGTGGTTTGATGCTTTATGTGTTGGCGCGTCAATATTTAGAACCTCGATTAGCGGTGGCGATCGCCGGTAGCTATTATGCGGCAAATGCTGTAATCGGGCCAACTTTATGTAATTTTCACGATATCAGTCAACTCCCACTGTTTATTTTTACTTTGCTTTTGGCAATGGAGAAGCGCTGGTGGTGGCTATTTTGGCTGATGGCTGGATTAATTGTCATAGTGCGAGAAGATGCGGGGATTAGTTTATTTGGCGTAGGTGTTTACATGGTTTTGAGTAAACGCTTTCCTCGCAATGGTTTAGCGGTTTGTATCTTTAGTTTTGGATATATGCTGCTGCTAACTAATTTAATTATGCCGCTGTTTTCTGATGATATTTCTAAGCGGTTTATGTTGGAAAGGTTTGGACAATATGTTGATGGTGATGAAGCTAGTACTTTAGATGTTATTTGGGGAATAGTCAGCAATCCGGTGCGTTTATTGGTAGAACTAGTTACTCCAGTAGATAGAACAATTAGGTATTTACTCGGTCAGTTATTGCCTTTTGCATTTATACCTGCAATTGCTCCGGCTTCTTGGAGTATCGCCGGATTTCCCTTACTAAAATTGCTTTTGGGTAAAGGAGAGTCAGTATTAGCAATTACCATTCGTTACGCATTAAGTGTAGTGCCGGGATTATGTTACGGCGCAATACTTTGGTGGGCAAAACATCCTAAAGTATTTAAACCATCATTTCGTCGCTTTTGGATATTTTGTATTACTTTATCGTTAATTTTTAGCTTTACATCAAATCCAAACCGCACCTTTTACTTTGCCATACCCGATTCAGTCGATCCTTGGGTACACGTTTCCTTGCCAACACAGTGGAATCACGTTAACAAAGGAATTCGCCCTTTACTAGCGCAAATCCCCCCAGATGCGGGTGTATCTGCAACCACTTATCTCGTACCCCACCTTTCAAATCGTCGGCAAATTCTCCGTTTACCAATGTTGGAATTACGAAACGACAACCGAGAAGTTGTGAAAATGGATTATGCAATCGCCGACTTATGGCAATTACAAAAATATGCACCAGCATTTAGAGGTGATAGGGGTTTATTAAAGGAATTAATAAATTTTGTCGATACAGTTACTGATAATCGAGAATACGGAATTATTGGTTTTGAAGACGGTGTGATTCTGTTGAAAAAAGATGCAGTTTCTGACGAGAAAGCAGTTGAAGAATGGAAGAGGTTTCGGCAAGGAGTTGAGAGTTAGGCAACGGATGGTGGTTGGCAACGGATGGTGGTTGGTAACGGATGGTGGTTGGTAACGGATGGTGTGTGGGTAACGGATGTGTTGGTAGCGGATGGTGGTTGGTAGCGGATGGTGGTTGGCAACGGATAGTGTGTGGGTAACGGATGGAGTTTAGAAATTACCAACTACCAATTACCAATTACCAATGCCCTACGCCCCATGCCCTATGCCCCATTCCCAATTATTTTTTGTCACCAAATTGTTATAACTAGCTAAAAATGAGTATTTATACTCCCGTCAAAATAAGCGATCGCACTTTTAATTATTTTTATCAGTCACATAATTAAACGATTTGTAAATAATTTGAGGTAAAAGATGAAAATACTGGTATTGAGTTGGGAATTTCCACCTCGTATAGTTGGCGGAATTGCTCGTCATGTTGGTGAGCTATATCCGGAATTGGTGAAGTTAGGGCATTCGATTTACTTGATAACTCCAGAGTTTGGGGAAGCGCCACTTTATGAGGAAGTAGAAGGAATAAAAATACATCGGGTACCTGTAGCTGAAGCTAACGATTTTTTCCACTGGATTGTCAACATGAATCAAAGCATGGGACGACAAGGTGGTAAATTAATTTTAGAAGAAGGTCCTTTTGATGTAATTCACGCTCACGATTGGTTAGTATCGGATGCGGCGATCGCTCTAAAACATACTTTCAAAGTTCCTTTAATTGCTACCATTCACGCGACAGAATCCGGAAGAAATAACGGCATTCATAATCATAATCAAAGCTATATCCATCGTAAAGAAAGCGAACTTGCTTTTGAAGCTTGGCGAGTTATTGTATGTACAAATTATATGCGTCGAGAAATCGAAAGTTCGTTAAAAAGCCCTTGGGATAAAATTGACGTAATTTATAACGGAATTCGCGCAGAAAAGAAACAGCATGATAATCAGTTTTATAAGCAAGATTTTCGCCGTCAATTTGCTCAAGATGACGAGAAAATAGTTTATTATGTTGGTCGGATGACTTATGAAAAAGGTATATCAGTATTATTAAATGCCGCGCCCAAAGTACTTTCGGAAATGGGAGGTAACGTTAAATTTGTGATTATCGGTGGTGGAAATACCAGCCAGCTAAAAAAACAAGCTTGGGATTTAGGAATTTGGCATAAATGCTATTTTACCGGCTTCATAGCAGATGAATACTTAGATAAATTTCAGACAATCGCCGACTGTGCAGTTTTCCCCAGTCTTTACGAACCCTTTGGTATAGTTGCATTAGAAAGTTTCGCAGCAAAAGTTCCAGTAGTAGTTTCCGATACCGGCGGTTTACCAGAAGTAGTTCATCATACAAAAACAGGTGTAATTACTCAAGTTAACAATCCAGATTCTTTAGCTTGGGGAATTTTAGAAATATTGAAAAATCCCGGTTATTGTCAATGGTTAAAAGACAACGCTTACGAAGATTTAGAAAAGCGGTTTAGCTGGGTAAAAATAGCCAAGCAAACACAAAGAGTTTATCAGCAGGTTGTTAAAGAAAGAAAGCAGGTTAGTTGGGATTAGGGAATTGGGAATTGGGAATTGGGCATTGGGCATTGGGCATTGGGCATTGGGCATTGGTAATGGGTAATAGGTAATTGGGCATTAGGGGAAGAAATAAAAACTCCGCCCCTCCATCTGTTGCCGCCACTCCATCCGTTGCCAAACTCCATCCGTTGCCAAACTCCTAATCGCCTTTACCGCGCTAACATTATGTTGATAGCGAAAAAATATTTTAAATTGCTCACTGCTCACTGCTCACTGATAACTGTTAACTGATATGTCTGACGCAAAAAATGTGCTTGGTGAAAAGCTTGAAATTTGCTGTACTTCTCCGATGACGGGATATTACCGTAATGGGGTGTGCGATACGGGTGCGGGTGATTTCGGCGCACATACTGTTTGTGCCGAGATGACTGAAGAGTTTCTCACCTATACCAAGTCTATGGGAAATGATTTGAGTACGCCAAGACCAATGTATGAGTTTCCTGGTTTGAAACCTGGTGATAAATGGTGTTTGTGTGCTTCTCGTTGGAAGGAAGCTTTGGATGATGGAGTTGCTCCGAAAGTAGATTTAGCGGCTACTCATGCATCTACGTTAGAGTATGTTTCTTTGGATGAATTGAAGGAACACGCTGCGGATTACGATTAACTTGTTTGTAGTTGCGCTTCAGCGCCAAATCCGGATTAAGAAGCGAAGACAGCGCAACTACGAGCAAAGAATATTTTCATTTAATACCTTACCTCTTTTCCGGTGAATAAACTTTCAACGGCAACATACATAAACTTAAATCTAGCAGTTTTACCATTCCTAAAATCAACAAACCAGCCATCGCTCGAATATTGAATTAATCCTTTATCTGTCAGTACTGATAGACAATCATCAAACAATTCGCTCAAAATTACAGTTAATTCAACTCGCTTCAAAAATTCGATTAATGAAGGCTCAAGGGATTTTAGGTAACTTTGCATTTCCCAAACCGGGTTATTTTCTTTCTGAGAATTTTCGCCTTGCGATTTAATTTGATTTATTGAAGTGTTTTGGCGTATCTGCTCTAAACGGACAATTTTTTGTTCAACGTCTAGCACATGGATAATATATTTACGTCGTATGGAAGCTAGCTTAATTAAAGTTTTTAATCTTCCAAATAGTTGCTGCAATTTTTTTGTTATGGTTGATAATTTGTAGAAAATCATTTTTCTTCTCCGATTTCTTGGTTCGGTAAGCTTAGTCGCTTTGACTGCTTACACGAATATTGTATGACACAATGGCTATTATGTCATACATATAGAGAAAAAACTTAAAGCCCGTCTTCATTGGAGTGAAGCGGGCTTTTCTTGACTATTTGAGAGATTAAATTATGTTGTTGCCTAAGAGTCTTATTTTCTTCTCTTAGGCGGCTGATTCCCCCATGACTATTTCCTCTACCTTTTTCAACCTTGAGTTTAATTCTTCGACCTCAATTGTTTGATCCGGTTCGTTTAAATATCTTTCAACCAATTCGTTTAGTACTTCCGCTGCTTTCCTGCCTTCCTTCTCTACTTTATTGATAAACTCCGTTTTTCTGGATGATGGCAACCGGAATATCAACCTATCGTCTGCTTTCATTTTCGTTTCTTTGTATGACAATGTAATTCAAGTATATAACCACTTTGCATTACTTTCCTTTATTTTGTCGTACACAGTAAATATTGTATGACAAATTGCATTATATTAAATTAAGCCCAAAAAAATGGCGATCGCCCGACTACCAATCATAGGATTACTACCAAAAAAACAATTCAATTAGACGAATAATTGAATTTACAGTATTGTGAAAGGAACATGCTGCGGATTATGATTAGTTTGTAGTTGCGCTGTCTTCGCCAAATCCGGATTAAGAAGCGAAGACAGCGCAACTACGAACAAAGAATCTTTATTCAACAAAATTTTTAATTTCTAATTTTAGCCAAGGGGAGAGCTAGCAGTGCTGCGTCTCTACATTATTGATTCGTCGTCAACGAATGTATTAATTTCTGCTTTTATCCATTTGTATTCTTGCGGGGTTTGATTATTTTGTAAATGAAGCGCGAGGTAAGTTATTCCACTTCCACCTTCTCCCAAAGTGTTGATAATCTGGTTTTTTTGGGCAATTATATTATTTGGCTGATGCAGCGCTTCCATATTCATAAAGGCTTAAATAGATTAAATTAAGTAATTCAAATTTAGCCGTATCACATATATAACCGCACTTCGTAAAAATGCTGATTTTATGAGCTTTGTACAATATTTTTATATGCGCGACAAACAAAGTAATTTCGTAGGGTGTTTTATTGCGGAGCGTAACGCACCACATACTTAAAAGCGGTGCGTTAAAACGTTCCGTTTATAACGCACCCTACATACTTTTATAAATAGCAAATAAACCCACGGAGGTGGGTTTTGTTTGTGTAGTAGCGGTTTCAACCGCCGGATTTCTGTTACCAATTATCAATCATCAATTATCAATTCCCAATTACCACCTTCTCTGCCGTTAACTAACGCAAAACCTTCTTTTAACGCATTCAATCTATTATCCATCCAGTGATGTTCGGGAATTAAACCTTGGATACCCAATTTTTCTAAACGTCTTTTAACTTTTCCTGTTGCTCCGACAACTATTACTTCTCTACCTTCGTCAATTGCTTCTTGAATTGCATTTTCAATTGCTAAGGAAGAAGTTACACCTAAAAAAGGAACTTCAGCTAAATCAACTATCAAAACATCATAATTTTTAATAGCACCATGTTCTCTAGAAATAGCTTTAGCAACACCGAAAATCATGGGGCCGCTAAGATGAAATAATAATACTCTGCCTTTGACTAAATCTAAAAGTTCTTTTTCTTCGGGAGTTAAAATAATTTTGTCGTCGTCATCGGTAATTGCTTTGACGGATTTAGATTGCATTTCGTTCAAACGAGCAATAGTTAAGATATTAGCAACAAATACCCCTACAGCTACAGCTACCATTAAATCCACAAATACCGTTAGCAATACGACACCATACAGAATTCCGGCTGCTTTCAAGGAAATTTTGTGAACTCGTTTGAGAAAACTCCAATCAATAATATCAAATCCTACTTTTAAGACAATTGCTGCTAACACCGTAAGGGGAATTACAGAAGTTAAGGGAGCAGCCCACAATACGACAATTAACAGTACTATTGCCCGACTGATTCCCGATAGCGCAGTTCTTCCACCAGCTTGAATATTAACTACAGTTGCTGTTGTGGAACCAGCACCAGCAATTCCACCGCATAAGCCAGTTATTAAATTAGCAATACCTTGTCCGATTAATTCTTTATTTGATTTATGTTCGGTACGAGTCAGACTGTCAGCAACAAGGCAAGTTAACAAACAGTCGATAGAACCCACCATAGCTAACACCAAACTCTCTACAAACATTAACCTTAAATCGCCACTACTAAAAGTAGGTAAATGTATTTTAGGTAAACCGGGAGTAATTTCACTAATAGTACCAATGGTGCGAATTTCTACATTATTTAATAAAAATATTGCAATTAAAGTACCGACAATTAAAGCTACTAACTGTGAAGGAATAAAGTTTTTTAATTTATTTGGATACAGAAAAAGAATTGCTAAAGTGACAATTCCTAAACCAGTTTCCCAGAAATTAATATTAGTAATTAAAGTTGGTAAATTCTGAATTAAACCAAGCACTCCACCAGGGGGAGTTTCTTGTCCTAAAAAAGGTGCTATTTGAATAAAAATAAGAATTACACCGATTCCTGTCATAAATCCAGAAATCACGTTATAGGGCATCATCGTAATATATTTACCCAGCCTGAGTAATCCAAAGATAATTTGAAATACTCCCGCCATCATGACTACGGTAAATGCCATTGATAATCCATTTTCGGGATTATTAGCGGTTAATTCGGCAATAACTGCCGTAATAATTACCGTCATCGGGCCGGTTGGTTCGGAAATTAGACTTGGGGCACCACCAAACAAAGCGGCGAAAAATCCCACTAATATCGCTCCCCACAATCCCGCAGAAGCACCCGCACCAGAAGCGATACCAAAAGCTAATGCCATAGGCAAAGCCACCACCGCCGCCGTTACCCCTCCGAGAATATCTCCTCGCAAGTTACGGAAATGGATCTGATTAGTTATTTGCATTTTGCATTATTACTCCATTGAAAAATCTAGTTGAATTAATTTATGGGAATGGAGAATGCACCATTTGAGAGCAAGCGAAAGGAAACTGCCCGCCTACTTGATATTTAGCTTTTTCTAATGATTGCTTAGCTTGCTTAACTCTGTCTGTCGCCTTTCTATCAGAGCTATTTTTAGCTACTGTTAGCAAATGTATTTCTAAACTGTGAAAAGCCCCCCTTTTTTAAGGGGGGTTGGGGGGATATCTGGTTCCTAGTCTCCGACTGAGAACCCATTGTTTAATGCTCTGCCTCCGTAGAAGACGCGAGCCGGAGCCTCTTGAACTACATTCCCAGGTAGAACCTGGGAACGATAAAA
>CAYMZW010000136.1:0-14984 GCA_964395005.1 uncultured Rivularia sp. | reverse complement strand
TCGTATCTCCTTGATGGCTACTCATCAACAAAGTCATATTGAGAAATTGGTGGAAGTTTTGCAGAGTTTTAAGTGAATGATTTTGAAAATTGGACGGGCAGGGATGCCCATCCCACAAGAGTTTATTGTGAAAATGGTAAAAACTAAATTCAGAAACCTGGTTTTTTCAAAAAACCGGGTTTCTAACGTTTCACACAGCTGCATAAAATCCCAACTCCGACACTAATTAATAAGTAAGGGTTTAAAAAAAATATTTATAAGCTTTTTTAGGCAAGAGGGGAATCATGAATGTATATTGGAGAAAATTATTAGTAAAAACTTCTTTTTGGATAGCAACCGAAATTATCCTCAACTTAATCGGAATCGATGATTTGGCTGACTACAGCGAATTTGTTTTTGAAAATAGAGATTTTGGCGCGAAAATAGGATGCATTTCGAGTATGACACCTATGGTTTAAGAAATATCGAATAAATAAAAGTGTAAATCGAATGTGCAAAATGAATAACGAATTATGTGTAGAGACGTGATATATCGCGTCTCTACATTTGTTATGGAGAATAAAAAAATAAAAAATAAAAATTTAAAATCCATAATTTCATTGGTTAGTAGTAGCGCTTCAGCGCATCCGCAATTCAGATGAGCTAAAGCGCGACTACGAGCCTTGATTTATTCTTAACATATTGAAATTAATTAGTAGAAAAAATTATAACTCTGCATACATCTCAAACAACTAGACCAATTTATTAATAACAAGGCAAATTAAGCCGTAAGTTATTTGTAAATAAAAGGAAATATAAAATGATTAACTTCAAGAAAATCCTCCTCGGAACTGCTGTAATTAGTATCGCTTGCGGAAGTATTGTCAACATTCAACAACCTGCCCAAGCCAATATTTTCAAAAAGGTAAGGGATGGATTAAAAAAAGTTGATCCAACAAATCCAAATAGCAAAGTAAGAGAAGGATTGCGAGATATAGATCCAACAAATCCAAATAGCAAAACAAGAGAAGAATTGCGAAATATAGATCCTACAAATCCAAATAGCGCAGTTCGAGAAGGATTGCGAAAAATTGACCCTACTGTTGAAAAAACAGAAGGATGTGGAAGTGGTTTCACTTGGTATGTTACTCCTAATGCTCCTGCGGGGGTAAGTTTTAAATCAGCTTGTAACAACCATGATAGATGTTATGATACATACGACCCAAATAATTTTTCACGGAGTAAATGCGATAAAATTTTCCGTAGTGAAATGCTTCAAGTATGTGCTAGAAAGTTCAATACAATAGTGGAAAGACCTTTACTTGCTAAATGTAATACCGCAGCAAATGCTTATTACAAGGTAGTAAGAGAATTTGGGGGAAGTGCTTATAATAAAGCACAAAACAAGGCAAAAAGCAAATTAAGAAAAAGCGGATATAATTACCACTTTACAAATAATTGTAGTTCACCAATTCGTCTGGCTATTAGATACAAAAATACCAGCGGAAAATGGGTTACTAAAGGATGGTGGAATTTTGCTGCTAGAGAATCTGCTTACTTGCAATCTAATGGAATTCGTTTAGCTTCAAAAAATAGCATTTATTATTATTATGCTGAGCCAACTGATAATTCCGGTGGCTTTTGGGGAGGCAATCATAAAGTTAGATTTAATGGCAAAACATTAAAAATGAGACAAAAGCAAGACAAGAATGGTCACAACGAGTTAAGTATTCGTTGCAATAAAGCATCATAATTCAGTGACAAACTTGAAGACAGTACAAACATGAATCATTAGATACGGCGATTCCCAAGGTGAGACACCAGAGGCGATCGCCATTTTTTAAACTGGTGGTTGCAAACCCTACGAGCTAATACCTAAATTCTTTTAAAACTTAAATAAATTATAATACTCCAAGAGTTAATTTAAGCGTTGCTTTTCTTGGATTTGCGTAGGAATTTACCAGCGAAAGCTAATGCGAATACACTTGCTAGTGCGGTGGTTGGTTCTGGGATTGAAGTGGTGCTTTGAGAAGGGGTAAGTTTAATGTTTAGAATGTCCGGATCATTTCCTTCAAACTCTTTATCTTTTGTATCTTCATCAATAAATCGAATTGACTTGTTAATTGCTAATCCAAGTACACCTGCGCCATCTTGATTAAAATCGCCATTATTCTTTTCTACTCCATATTTTCCGTTATTACTACTCTCTATGATGTCTTTTATGTTATTAACTAAATCTAAACTATTATCAAATGAAGATACGTTTATAGGAGCAAATCTTATTCCTGTCTTAGGGCTATTAATATCACCTTGGTAAATTTGATATTGTATTGAGTCACCTTGTCGCTTTGCACTCAGGTTAAATATTCCAGTTTCCTCATTAAAGCTATTGTCAAATCCATCTCCTCCATCACCAAAAAGTTCTACTTTATCTCTCAATTCAGGCAATTCTTCTCCTTCAAGTGTTACATCAGGTCTAAGAATGATTTGTTCAAGTTGAATAGCATCTCGGAAAATACCAATCTCATCATCATCCTTACTACTTTCATCCTCGAGTATTGGATCACCATTATCCTTTTCAAAGAAAGCTTCAAATATCAATGCAGGGGCGACATTTGATTTATTGTATCTACCACCTCCGCTCCTTTGTTGTGCATTAGCAGATTCGCTAAAACCTCCTACAGCTAAAGTTGTAGCCAATGAAAATATTAATGTTGAAAGAGTGAATTTTTGCAAATTAATTCTCACTATTTGTTTCTCCTAAATGTTTAGAGCAAATTTGTTACAGCAATATGCTGCTTTGTAAAGCACGACAAAAACCTTCCTTAGCGAATTAAGTATCGCTGAGGATGCAATATAGCTTTGTTTGAACAAAATTAGTATACTTGCGAAGTGCTTTCTCGTTACGGGTTGATACTATCATGCACCGAATATCTACCCAAGTATTTTCACTATAATTTACGTGTTTTTTAAACTTTATTTATCTAATTTTTACGTAAGATTGATGAATATCAATTTAGATTAAGATGTTTTGCGGAATAACTATGTTTTAAGTTTAAATATTGTGTTAGGAGATGTATCTGCTTTGGTGAAAAGACGTAGTGATTAGTAATTTGATTTAGTTTTGGGTAATACAGCGTTTTGTTTGGGTGCGATACAGCCCGTTGGGGGTTGCAAACCCCCGGCTAATAGCGAAAGTCGTCTAAAGACGATTGAGAAATTACCATTGGCATAAAACATAAAGTTACTTTAGTCCTATTTATCTTACATCTTGCACCATTCTCAACAACCGCCTTGGAATAAATTCCCAGGCTCACACACAAAGTCGTCTAAAGACGACTGGCAAAGGCTTTTAGTGCGTTTTAACGTACTTTGTATATTAGCCTTGAAATAAATTTCAAGGCGGGTATTCGAGCTTAACGACAATGGTGAAAGAAGTTAAATTTATAGGACTTCTGCTATTAAACGGTGGTTTGCAACCCCCGGCGGGTAATGGTTTTAACTCTATTCATAAAATCTCATAAAAAATGACTATCCCCTGGCAATACAAAGTTTTCAAATTTAATATATTTATCTTCTTAGCTCTGAGCAATGCAATACTATTTTCGGGTAATAAAGCTTTAGCTCAAATTACTGCGGATGATAGCCTTGGTGGTGAAAATTCCATCGTTTCCCCTACAAGCGGACAAGGTGATCTAATCGAAGGAGGAGCTACCAGAGGAAGCAATCTTTTTCATAGCTTCCAAGAATTCAATATTGGTGAAGGAAAAGAAGCTAATTTCGCTAATCCCGCAGAAATCAAAAACATTTTCAGCCGAGTTACGGGGAATAATCCTTCTACATTGTTAGGTAAATTAGGCGTTTCAGGTGATGCTAATTTATTTTTTATTAATCCGAATGGGATTTTCTTCGGTGAAAATGCGACTCTAGATGTTAAAGGCTCTTTTGTCGCTAGTACAGCAAGTAGCATCAATTTTTCCGATCAAAATCAGTTTAGTGCTGTTAATCCCCAAGCTCCTGCACCCTTATTAACAGTTAATGTTCCCGCACCCGTTGGTTTGCAGTTTGAAGGTGTACCGGGAAAGATAACAAATCGCTCGCTACTAATAAATAATGGGGAACTTATAGGAATTGGAGTAAAACCGGGAAAAACCTTGGCTTTAGTCGGTGGTGATATTGATATAGAAGGTGGTTTTCTCAGAGCGGAAGCTGGAAGAATCGAGTTGGGAAGCGTTGCAGGGGATAATACAGTTAGTTTGACTTCAACAGATGAAGGAATTTTCTTTAGTTATGCAGGAATTGAAAATTTTGGAGATATAAGTTTATCCCAAGCTGCATTCATTAATACTTTCGGTGATAAAGCCGGAGACGTTCACATTCAGGGAAGAGAAATAACTCTTACAGAAGGTAGTCAGGTATTTTTAAATTCTGTTGGTGAAGGAAAAGTTGGAGATTTAACTGTAAAAGCCTCGGAATTAGTCAAGTTGGATGGTACAGAGACAATTGACGGATTCCAGTTTCCTAGTGGTTTTGTGGGTGATGTTGAAGCTACGGGTAATGGTGGAACTATCTCTATTGAAACAAAACGATTGATTGTTGAAAACGGAGGGAGTGTTTCGGTATCTACTTTTGGACAAGGAAAGGGTGGAAGTTTAATTGTTAAAGCATCGGAATCTGTAGAAGTTTTAGGAACATCAACGGATGGTCAGTTTCCCAGTCTTTTGTTTGCCGATGTTTATGATGTCGGTGATGGGGGAAATCTGACAATTGAGACACCACGACTAACTGTTAAAGATGGAGCACAAGTTGCAGCTTCAACATTTGCTGAAGGTAGTGCTGGGAATTTAAATATCAAAGCTTCTGAATCTATAGAATTAGATGGTTTTGTTTTAAGAAATGACGAGATTTTTTCTAGTGGCTTGTTTACTCAAGTTAACGAAGGAAGCTCGGGTAATGCTGGAAACTTAACTGTTGAAGCTGGAAAATTAACCGTTGTTAATGGCGCACAAATTTCAAGTAGTACAAGAAATGCCTCCAAGGGGGGAGAACTAAATATAAACGCTACTGATTCTATTCTTGTAAGTGGAAGTGCGCCAAATGCAACTTTACTTAGTGGAAG
Source organism: uncultured Rivularia sp. (assembly GCA_964395005.1). Taxonomy (GTDB): domain Bacteria; phylum Cyanobacteriota; class Cyanobacteriia; order Cyanobacteriales; family Nostocaceae; genus Rivularia. The sequence goes on along the minus strand of CAYMZW010000136.1, from coordinate 9,886 downwards.
AAGTGGAATTTTTGTTTCTGCGGAACTTTCTTATATAGATGCTTCAGGAGAATTAGTGCCCACTACCGGAGATTCTGGAAATTTACTCATAAATACCGGAAAGTTAACCGTTGAGGAAGGAGGAACAGTAACAGCAGATACTTTTGGTACGGGTAAAGCGGGTGAATTAACTTTGAATGTGAATGAGTTGGTTATCCGCAATGGGGGATTGGTAAGAACTGGTTCTTTGGTAGAAGAAAATGCTGTAAGTCAGGAAAGAGGAGCGGCTGGAATTCTACGGGTTAATGCTGCTGAGTCGGTACAGGTGAGCGGTAGCGGTACGATTGGAGATACCCAGGTTAACAGTACTTTGTTCACTGCTTCGGAAGGTACGGGAAATGCCGGAAAAATCTTTGTGACGACGAAGAAAATGGATATCCGAGATGGTGGTGATGTTACCGCTAGTTCTGAGGGTGATAATACTGGTGGGGAAATCGAATTTAATGTTGACTCGCTTAGTCTTGATAACGGTAAAATATTGACCACAACCCGCAGCAATACCGGCGGCGATATCACTTTAAATGTTCAAGATTTACTGTTACTCCGCAATGAAGGTCAAATCTCTACCACCGCAGGAGACGAACAATTTGGTGGTGATGGAGGAAATATCAATATCAATACCCCCGATGGTTTTATCGTCGCTTTCCCCAACGAAAACAGCGATATCACTGCCAATGCTTTTGAAGGTAATGGGGGAAATGTGGATATTACAGCCTTTGGAATATTTGGTATAGAATTTCGAGACGAACCAACTTCCTTCAGTGATATTACGGCAAGTTCCGAGTTAGGATTTGATGGTAACGTGAATATCGAAACTCCCGGAATTGAACCAAATCCCGAAACGGTGGAATTAGCAGAAGACACTCAATCTACAGAAGTTGCTCAAGGATGTCAGGTATCAGGGGAAGCAGCGGTGGCGTTTTTCAATCTTGGGCGTGGTGGTTTACCGCAACAGCCGGGAGAAACTTTGAATAGTGAAGATGCGATCGCCAATTGGATTCCGTTGGTGATGGAAGAAACTCAGGTTGATGAAAAAGTTTCTAAAATTGCAAGTAACGTGAAAAAGAAAAGAATTATCTCCTGTAATTAATCGCAAACCCGAAACCAATGTAGAGACGGGGCGCAGTGCTACGTCTCTTTCAATGTGCGAGCGTGACTTTTCACTTGCTTAGCAAATTCAAATTAATTTCCAAAAAAAATTATAACCCTGCATACTGCTTAATCAACTGAACCAATTGATTAATAACAGAGCAAATTAAACCTTCAACTTTTTGTAAATCGCAGGATAAATTAAAATGAAAAACAATAAACTAGCAGCATTATTTGTATCTACAGCATTAGTTATTCCCGGATTTATTGCATCTACTTCAAACCCTGCTAATGCAGAAATTACTCAACAGCAAACTCAACAAATTTTGGAGACTGCGAACGAAGTTAATAATTCTTCTACAAATTCAGCAGTCAAAAAGCCAACAATTGAAACTTACATAAATACTCCCATAGGAAAGGCTGAAGTTAACGTTTCATTGCCACTAAATGAAGCTAATTGTTTAATACAGAATAGTGGTTTAAATCCTTTAAATGTGTTGACTATCTTAACTCCGCGTTCAAGCTGTGCTGGAAATAATTACCAGGAGAAACCTTAGACGGTGACGATGTAATTGCTTCTTAAATTCCGTTGGTTTTAGAAGAGGAAAGCAACGTGGATTAAAAAGTTTCTAGAGAAAATATTAATTTATAGCAAACACGAAACCGATTGTAGAGACGTAAAATTTTACGTCTCCCAACGTTGTGGAGAAAACATAGATTGTAGAAATTATTATTTAATTATCAAAAATAAGTGTGGTTTTACAGTGTCGCTACCGGGACTTAATTCGGCATATTTACTTAATATCTGTTTAATATATTTTTGATAGCGTTCTATTTTATCCATAAGATAATCTCCTCCTCAGTTAGTGTTTTTTGATAGTTCATTAGACAACTACCAACTACCAACTACTAATTACTTATTAATAATCCGCTCTACCAAAACATCAACATCACCAAATGCAAGAGGTTGAATTATTCCTGTATCAACTGTAAATTTTGTCGAATAATATCCATTTAACGGTTCTCTAAATACTATTAAATGCAATGTTTTGAGATTTACAACCCAATATTCTTTTATACCAGCTTCGGCGTAAATTTTAGTTTTTCTTTCTAAATCTTTTTCTAAAGTCGAGTTAGAATATTCAATTACCCAAAAAACATTTTCAACGTAGGGATGATGTTCTCTATATTCTCTTCCTAAACGTTGAACAATAGCTATATCAGGTTCGGGTTCGGAATCATTGGGTAAAGCGATTGGTTTAGCTTGACGAACTTTAGCTCGTTCACCTAATAATTCGCTTAAATACTCATCTGCTTCATCGCTACAATAAGCGTGAGCTTCTCCTTCTGGTGACATTTCAACAATTTCCCCTTTTAATAATTCAACTTTACGCTCTTCTAATATCCCAGCAGCAATCATGTTGTGATAATCTTCAAGCGTCCACTTCGCAGCAATTAAAGTCATAGGATTTTGGATTTTGGATTTTGGATTTTAGATTTTGGATTATTATTTTAAAGCATTCTCAATAAATATAGGACTTACGCAGTAATAACTGAAAATATAGTGTTCCAGACATTTTCGATCCCCCCAACCCCCCTTTTTAAGGGGGGCTTTGCGTAAGTCCTGAAATAGTTATCTTAAACCTTCACTTTTTAATAATTCGTCAACCCAAACAGCATCTTGATTCGATAAACTAGGTACGGGAAAACGACTGTAATCTAATCTCAAATCGTAACCGCCTTGATCATAAATGTCATGCAATAATGTTTGTAAATCAACTACAGTTTCTGTATCTTTATTGCGTAATGGTAAAAGAAATTGAGGTATTTTATCCTGTAAATTAAAATGATAAAGTTCTGCTTTGGGACGAATATTACTGCGACTTACTAAAATTTGATAATCGCTATCTATCTCTGTTTCTAAAATTGGCATGGATTTTCCCTGTCGTAGTAAATCAATTTCTACTAAATTAGTGTCACTTCTTAATATTTTTTGTCGTTTTGTTTCATACTGGAGACGACCAACCACAGATTGTTTATTCTTAGGAGATAAAACTTCAATCGCCGTTATTACTTCGCCTGTCTCTACAGAACGAATTTCTAAATAACCTTCTGTCAAAGCTTCGAGTAAAGGAAGGGTTACTTCTGTAGGTTGTGTAATAGTTTGAGCAGTTGAAGTTACATTACTAGGCTTAGGGATTACTGCTTTTTTAGAACTTTGTACCGATACATCAGGAATACCTACTAGTAATGAAGCTTCCCCACCCATTTCATAAACACGTTCTTCAATCGCAGCAATATAATTAGGTCTAATTTTGGGAGCTAAATCATTGGCGATCGCCGTAATTAGCCGATGGTGAATACCTGACCATAATGTAGGATGTTCTAAGTAAGGATTCATCCCAGGAAAAGGGGAAGACATGACAAGTTTTTATAAGCTATCTCCTAATTATTCTAGTACTAAGTAGGTTGGCGTTGAAAATTGTAATTAGGGCAGGCAGTAGGCAATGGGCAGTAGGCAGTAGGAGTAAAGGTTTAAGGCTGATTTACCCTCCGTTACATAGTTATGTTTCTTTGTGCCGACTTACTTACACCAAGGGAACGAAAGCGAAATAATTGAAATTTGCTTTCTTAATCGGGTAATAAAAATTTAAATCGGTAATAGTGGTATTAGCTTGATACATCAACAAAAGTTAAAACAATATTTATTTTCATTAAAGTTACTAGACAACCTCGGTGTTTTTGCTTAATATTACTCGTACAAATAAAAAATAATATTTGAGTAAATCTATAATTAACTTGAATTTACTTTATCTAAGTTAAAAATTTGATATTTGATAAATAACTAAATATGAATAAATGTTTATCAAGCTGGTTGTTATTTTTACATTTTAGTTTACTGATAACCACCACTTTGAATGCTGCTATTGTCAAGGCTCAAGTTACCTTACCTGACTCCGAGCAATTACCACCCCAAGATGTAATTCCGCCAAATCCCCAACCACCACCAATTCCCAATCCGAATCCATCACCACCTCCACCACCGGAGGATGTTTTACCTTCCCCTCGAATTCCTACACCATCAGATATTCCCGCTACAGAAACTATTACGGTAACGGAATTTAAGTTTACAGGAAACACTGTTTTTTCCTCTGAAAAGTTAACTCAACAGGTTTTAAGTAGATTTATAGAAAAGAATCAGGAAAACAATTTATCTAAGACTTTCTCATTACAAGAATTACTGCAAATTGCATCTGAAGTAGCGAGTTTCTATGCAGCAAAAGGTTACAGCACTTCTGGAGCAATTATTTCGATTCCGGAAGCTACTCGCAACGAGCAAAGAGGAATTGTCAATATTAAAGTTATTGAAGGTAAGTTAGAAGAAATTAATGTTATAGGTTCGAGAAGACTCAACCGCAGCTATATTAAATCTCGTTTGGGAGTATCTTCAGATAAAGCTTTAAATGTCAATCGTTTGCAAGAAAAATTACAGTTACTTAGCCTCAACCCTTTAATTAAACAAGTATCCGCACAACTGAGCGCCGGTTCCCGTCCTGGTTTGAGCGTTTTAAATGTAGAATTCAAAGAAGCCAAATCTTTTAATACCACCCTCAGTTTAGATAACGGGCGATCGCCAAGTGTGGGGAGTTTTCAAAGACAGATTTCTGCTAGGGAAGATAATGTTACTGGCTGGGGTGATGCTTTGAGTTTGGGTTATGGCAACACCGATGGCAGCAACAGTTTGAATGCAAGCTACACTTTACCGCTCAATTCTCAAAATGGAACTTTGCGTTTTAGCTTCAACGCCACCGATAGCAACGTCATCGAACCACCCTTTGATGATATAAACGAAGACGGTGAGGGTTCTGATATCGAATCTCAATCTAGTTTTTACGAAATTTCCTTGCGTCAACCTTTGACTCGTCGCATCAAAAATCGAACTTTCCGAGAATTAGCGGTTGGTGTAAGCACTTCCTTACGAGATAGCTCCAGTTCCTTCTTAGACGAACCTTTTCCCTTATCTCCAGGTGCCGATGATGACGGAGATACCCGCGTATTTGCTCTGCGATTTTTCCAAGATTGGACTCAACAAAACGCCAAACAGGTAATTGCATTTCGCTCTCAATTTAGCGTTGGTTTAGATGCTTTTGATTCAACCATTAACCAAAGGATTCCTGAAACCGGCGAATTTGTACCCGATAGCCGGTTTTTTGCATGGCAAGGGCAAGGGCAATATATAAGAGTTTTAGCTCCAGATACTCTATTATTAGTGCGTGCAAATGCTCAACTATCAGATAAAGGGCTTTTATCTTCCGAACAATTTACCCTGGGTGGATTGGGCAGCGTGCGAGGTTATCGTCAGAATCAACTGCTTGCCGACAACGGTGTTTTTGCTTCTGCCGAGGTTCAGATACCGATTCTCCGCACTGGCAACAAGTCTGCACCGACAGGAATTTTACAGATAATTCCTTTTTTCGATATTGGTACAGCTTGGAATAATTCCGGTATCGAAAATCCCAGCACAAGTACCTTAATCTCTTTAGGAATGGGATTGCAGTGGCGCGATCGCAATGATTTGATCGCTCGTTTGGATTGGGGTATTCCCTTAACTGATATAGATTCGAGGAACAGAACATGGCAAGAAAACGGTTTGCTATTCTCATTACAGTGGAACGCTTTTTGAAAAAACTCCGCGCTCCTCTGCGCTTACCTCCGCGCTCCTCTGCGTTTAAAAAACATATATTAATATTCTTTTTAATTGCTTTCCTAGTCACTTTTGAAATATCGCCAGTATTATCGCAAACTCCGCTACCAGTCGCTCAAATCGTCAAACAGGGAAAAGAATATTATGATAAAGCTCAATATACACAAGCAATTGACAAATTAAAACAAGCCCTTAATCATTTTACAATCTCCGGAAATACACTTAATCAGGCTGTAACTTTGAGCAATCTGTCTTTGGCTTATCAACAGCTTGGAGAATGGCAGGAAGCAGAAACAACAATCAATCAAAGTTTGCAAATTATCGGTTTTGACAGCCAAAAACCACAAATTAACGGATTTTCAAACCAAAAATTAAAAATATTAGCCCCATCCTTAGATATTTACGGCAAACTTTTATTTTCACGCTCTCAACCGGAAGGTGCTTTAAAATATTGGCAACTTGCCGGTAAAGTGTACCAGAAATTAAATCAACAATTAAACGAAAATTCTGGATTAATTCAAAATCAAATCAATCAAGTGAAAGCATTGCAATCTTTAGGATTGTATCAGCAAGCAAGAGTTATTGTAGGGCAGATAGAGGAAAATGTTGAAACATTGCCAGCACCTTTGAAAACACAAGCTTTGCTGAGTTTGGGAGATATTTTACGCGCTACCGGAGATTTAAAAGGCTCTCAAACAGCTTTACAACAAGCTTTAGCTATAACAAAAGATAAACCCATCGCTGCTAAAACCTGGCTAAGTCTGGGGAATACATTTTACGCCAGAGCAAACTTAGAATTTGAACGAAATCAAAAAACCTCAGAAAATCGAATTACTCCCTGGCAGTGTACTATAAATACCGTACCATCAGAAGCGCAACCATTTTACGAACAAGCCGATAAAGCTTATCAAAAAGTAATAGATTTAGGTAATAATGAATTTGCCACAAAAGCACAACTCAACCGTTTAAGTTTATTGACAGATACGGGTAAATTCACAACTGCACTACAAGCATCTAAAAATATTAACTTATCCAAATTACCTCCGAGTCGCACAAAAGTTTATGCTCAAATTAATTTAGCTCGCGAATTGGCTTGTTTAAATCAGCAACCAGAGTTAGTAAATCAAGCTTCTTCATGGCGAGAAATTGATAACATCTTAAAAAACTCTGTAGAAATTGCCGAAACTTTAAGAGATAAAAAAGCAAAATCCTATGCAATTGGCAATCGCGGTAGTTTGTATGAATATTTAGCAATCCAAAATCTACAAAATAAATCTAACTCAAAAAACCAAAATCTTAAAACTGCTCAAAAATTAACCTCAGAAGCTTTATTACTTGCTCAACCTTCACAAGCTCCGAGTATAGCTTATCAGTGGCAATGGCAATTAGGAAGATTAGCGAATATTCAAGGAGATAAACCAAAAGCTGTTGTAAATTATCAAGCTGCTGTCAACACATTAGAATTAGTTAGAGATGATTTACTCAGCATTAATTCAGACGTACAGTTTTCCTTTCGCGATAACGTCGAACCAGTTTATCGACAATTAGTTAATTTACTTTTGACAAACACAGAAAATGGTTCATTACCTGAAAATAATTTAACATCAGCAATCAACTTAATTGACTCCCTGCAACTAGCCGAATTAGAAAACTTTCTACGCTGCAATCTTGCTTCTGTAGCTAGACAACAAAATAACCAAGTTGGAGAAAACGCAGCATTTATCTATCCAATTGTTTTAGAAGATAGATTAGAAGTTGTTTATAAGTTACCGGGAGAATCATTCAAATCTTACAGTAATTTAGTTACCAGAAATGAAGTTGAAAATACTGCCGTTAGATTGCGTAGAGCCATAGCCAAACGAGACACAGAAACAGCAAACGAATATTCTCAAACAGTATATCAATGGTTGATAAAACCTCTTGAGACAGAATTAGCAAAAAATCAAGCCGTTGAAACCTTAGTATTTGTCCTAGATACCGAACTGCGTAATATTCCCATGGCTGTATTATACGACCAAAAAAACAAGGAATATTTAGTTGAGAAAAAATATGCTTTAAGCGTTTTACCAACTTCTCAACTATTTAATTTACGCCCTTCATCAGAAAAACTGAAAATTTTAGCAGGAGGAATCAGCGAAGCATTAGAAGTAGAAAATCTGCAATTTGAAGCAATCGACGCTAAACAAGAATTAAACCAAATTTCAGAATTAGCATCCACTCAAAGCTTATTAGATCGACAATTCAATCAAAAAGCTTTGCAGCAGAAACTTAAAAACGAAAACTTTTCCGTACTTCATCTAGCAACCCACGGAAACTTTAGTTCAGATCCAGAACAAACCTATATACTTGCTTATAACGAACTGCTGCGGCCAAATGATATAAATAGATTATTAGGTGGTAATAATCAACAATCCCGCATTGAATTACTAGTTTTAAGCGCTTGTCAAACTGCTAGCGGTGACAACCGAGCCACATTAGGATTAGCAGGTTTAGCAGTAAGAGCCGGTGCTGACAGTACCCTAGCAACTTTGTGGAAAGTAAACGACGAATTTACGATTAAATTGATCGAGAGATTTTATCAAGAATTAAGCAGCGGAGTTAGTAAAGCCGAAGCCCTACATCGAGCGCAGAAAGCATTAGTATTTACAGGAAAATATCGAAACGAACCTTATGATTGGGGTGCTTATATTTTGGTGGGGAATTGGATGTGAGAACCTCACCCCCTTCCCCTCTCCGATATTTTGGCTACGGTGTACATACATCTGGCAAGATCCCCCTAAATCCCCCTTTTTAAGGGGGACTTTGAATCCAATTCCCCCCTTTTTAAGGGGGGTTAGTTTGTAGGTTGGGTTAGGTTCACAAAAAGTAAAATCAGAAAGCGAATAATTTATATTTGAACCGTAACCCAACATTGATTATATAAGTTGATGAAACTACCCTCGTTCCCTCTCCTTAACAAGGAGAGGGATGTCTGTAAAGACAGGGTGAGGTTTATTATTCCGGCTCCGCCAATACAACTTCAGCAAAACCACTTCTATCTAAATTATCCCAAGCTAGCGACTTAGATAAATTACTCCAAGTGGCTTTTAGTTCTGTATTATTCGGATTAGCAAAGTATTGTTCAGCTAACAAATTAATCCCGTCGTACCAAATATTATTTTTGATATAACTTTGGTATTCTTGAGTATTTAATTGAGTTGTCTTCGGAACCCTTCTAATCCATCCCATTAAATTTTGATCTGGTTCGTCAGTTTTATTGCCAACACAATATAAAATCAAATTCCAACGATAATCTTTATTGGCTTTCAAAGCATATTTTTGCTGTTGCGGTATCGATACTTTTACAATTCCCGGTTTTCCTGTTAACTTAATCGAAGTACGATAAACCGTTTTCATTTCTGCTGGATCTTTTAAGGCAAATTCAATGTTACGAATTTGATTGCCAGCATAGGGAACGTTAAATAATAAATTCGGATATTCGGAAACGGTAAAATCTTTACCATTATTTGCTATTAAAGCCCGCAAAGGTAAGTTAGTTTTTGGACAGTTTGTATTAGGGCGAGAACCTCCTGGTGTGGAAGATCCTGTAGGAGTACCAGTATCCGGCGCTGCTGGTAATTCGTCTTCTTGATTGTTGCTTTGTGCTGTAACTAAATTAGGATAATTTATGAAGCTCGTAAATCCTAAAGTTATCGCCAGAAATAGTTTGAATTTATGGTTTAAAATGTTCATGATCGTGTGAAAAAACTTAAAAATATAGATAGTAAAAATTACCGATTTTTATTTGATGGAATTGTATCATTGTATGATAGTCATCTAATTACTCCAAAACACAATTGTTTGTAAACATATAAAAAACAATACAGATATTTACATAGTGAAACATTAATTAATTGAATCAAGCAATTCGTTATCAAGGTTTTCTTGATAACGAAATTTGTTGTGTTATTTAACTAAAACCAAAATAATCAATTACTGAAGGGAATTATTTAATTAATTTAAACAAAAGTAAAATCTTGATGAAAATCGAGATGAGTGGTATCTTCAACCACA
>CAYMZW010000135.1:0-15071 GCA_964395005.1 uncultured Rivularia sp. | reverse complement strand
AGTTATACAACGCTACATTTCCTAAATGCAAATCACCATGCACTAATGTTTGAGGGATTTTATATTTAGCAAGTTGAGAGCATAAGTTTTTCAGATGTGGAGCAATTTTAATTAACTGCTCTATTTCTGCTTCTTTCAATTGACACAAAACAATTTCATCATTTAATAAACTATCGATTTGAGTCGCTAACTTTTCCAAACGTCTATCTAAACATCCGACATTTAATAAATTATCAATATGCTCAACCGATTTAATTTGTATTTGAGCAAGTAAACGATAAACGTCTTTTTTTGCTTTGACAGATGAATTTCTGCCAATAGGTTCTCCAAAATCAGCTAATAACATCCAGTGACGCTCGGAATTGATGCTGAGAACATTAGGAATATGTTCGGGAAATAATTTTGCTAATTCTTTAGTAACTACAGGTTCATTACAAAAAAGCGGTAGTGTAGAAGCTTCCTTAAGATAAAGATTTCCGTGATTTGTACTAACCCGCAATATACAAGAAATTCCCCAACTTTTAATACATTCTACAGGAGAAAGCTGGTCATATTTTAATTCCTGTAATTGCTCGCTAATCCATTGACTTGCAGAATCGAACCAACCTACTCTAGCCCAGGGCGATCGCACTTGTGGAATATCACCGCTTTCAATCTCCGTCAAATATTCTTCGATAATTGATTTATGCTCTGGTACTTTTAAAGATAGGTTTGCTAAAGTTTCTAAATCTATCCAATTTCTCTTTATTTTAATAGAATCATTTTGATCTAATACATATACAGCGTGAATTTCACGTTTTGATTCGTCGTAATTGTTATTAGCGCAATATAAAATATTTATTGAAATTCCAAGTACTTGCTCGAATTCCTTCTTGATAACTGGAATTTCATCGCATTCTAAATCATCATTCACACAAACAGAAGGTAGAAACCAACTATCATTGTTAGATAGCATCAGAATTTTAGCTTCAGTTGGGTGAGATAGAATCGCGTAGAGATAGGTTTTCCATTCACTCATAAAAATCGAGCCGTCTTTGTTTAAAGAGTGTATATTTTAGCGTTTTGGGTAGTAAAAATTAAATTTAGAGTATTGTTAGCGATAGCGTAACGCAGCAACATTTGTTGTAGAGTTTATCTTCTATAACCTCGCAAAAATTTACTATAAACCCGCCACAACAATTCTCTAAACTGAAACTAATACACACGGAGAGTAATTCATGCCACTTAACAGTTACTATACTCTCGGACGTAGCGAACTAGGGGTGAGTCGTCTGCTCTGGAAACTATGATTTACAAGTCATTTAGCGATTTAGGACGAACTTCAAAAATCAATTGCGAGCGATAAAAACAAACATCAAATTCCATAAAAAAATTCATTCTACCAAGCAATAATGGCGCTTCGTCTGATTGACTCCATGCAAAAACCAACCTAACTAGATCAAAATTACCAATTTGAGCGGATACTAATAAACCTCGTGCTTCAACCGAAGCTAAATTACCACCTAAAGTTACCGAAGTTGTTTGCTCTTCCCAAACAGCACTAAGCTGAAGTCCAATACTATAAGGTAAAACGTTAACGCTTGCACCTGTATCGAGTAATGCTAAAACCTCAATATCGGAATCTCTATACATTAAATTCAATGGTATCTGAGGTAGTGCATCTGGGATACCAAACGCATCAAATCCTTCTGTAAAGCTAAATCTCTGAGCATCACGCATCATGGTTGATTCCGTTCGGATTCTAAAAGTTGAGCTAGTTTGCGAGCAGCTTCATGGGAATTGAGAGGTGAAGGAATTTGATAAGTTGCTCCTGGTTGCAAACTTGGTTCTTCTTCTTGAGCTAATTCTGCAATTAAAAACTGCATTACTTTTAATTTATCTGCACGAGGTAATTTTCTTAAAGTTGGGAATAGCTCTGTCAAGGTCATAAATTTAAACAGTAATGACTACATCTTTATTTTCCCATAAATATCTCAAATTAATCTATGATAGATTGCTTGAATGACTTATCATTTAGAGGATGTTTTAAAAGTATCCGGCGGTTCAAACCGCTACTACACAGGCAAAGTCTACCTGCGTAGACTAGTCGAATTTAACCCACGCAGGTGGGTTTTGTTTGTGTAGCCAAGCCACTGCGGCGTGCACGGAGGCTCCCTCCGTTGTAGCAAGTGGCGCGCGACTTACAATCGCCAGGTGAAGTATATAATTAGACTTTTAAAACATCCTCTTATAAATACTTAATATTTAGCCGTAAAAGCAATAACCAAACTATGCACGAGTATATTTTCTTGCTAAATCCCGAATATCTTTAACGCAATCAAATTGACACTCATCAACCAGTTTTGGTGGCATCAAACTGCTATTTACTAAAGCTTTGACTATCTTTTTTCGACAGTAAGCACATGGTGTATTTTCATAAGCCCATAATAAACTTGTCAATAATTCATCTACCTTGTTTCTTTCAAATATTTTGATCAAATCCATGCAAACGAAATGCTTAATATCTTCATCTTTTATTCTAGGAAGGATTGATTCAATAAATCTATTGTCTCCATATTGATAGTTTTTGATGAAAAGCCCTACAGAATAAATAGCTAATTCATCATCTTGATTTTTACTAAAATCTATAGCCAAATTACGAATAGAGCTATCTTGGCAATTTTTAAGAGCTTCCACAGTAGCAGTGCGAATATCTTCATCGTCAGACATTGCTAACTGAAAAAGTTTATCGTCAAGTCTGGGAACTTCTCGCTTTCTAAAAATCCACAAGTAACGCACTACTTGCTCTTTTCTTGTCTCACCAAGAAACTTTTCAAATACTAGATTAAGTTCGGCTTTTACAGCATATTTTGCAAAAGCTATATAAGTATGCGGAAAATTATATTTCTTATTTTCTACATTTGATAAAACTCTTTCTAACGAATACTTATTACGAACCTTCTCAATATATGATTCTTTACTGAATGATGCCTTTTTCGTATTATGATTTTTAACTTTTACTAAATATTTTTTGATATGCCCATCGGTTGTTGATGCCGTTTGGAGATAATCGTTAACTTGTACTTTCCCAAGTTTCTCATAAGCATAATCAACTACATCACCATCATCCCAATAATCTTCTTCCTCAGTCAAACGTTTACCTAAACGTTGAATAACATATCTTAAACCCGCCAAACCATCTAAATCAATTATTTCATAGCTACCTAAAAAAGATTCGTTAAATTCCTGTAAATCAAATTTTTGGTAAATTACAGCTTTTGCTATTTGAAAATTACGTTTCGCAATGATTCCACAAAGTTGAAAAAGCTGATAAGTATCCCAAAAATCTGTAGAGGGAATCAAGGCATCTATTATCCTGGAAAAGTAAAAATCTTGATTTTCTGTCAAATCGATTAAAGAAATTAACCATTCCGCTCGTTGCTCTTCACATTGAGCATCATAAGATGGATTATGCAAACAACAATAAAGAATACTATCGCTTACCTGGCTGTCTCCATATTGTTTTACGTATAAATAAGCCCTTCCCAAACCTTTTTTAAGTGCGTTGTGAAATTCTTCTAGGTTCATATTGACTATAGGTAATCGCCCTAATGGATATCAGCCCGGTGTATTGATTGAGTCAGCAGGTGGAGGAGTTTCATAAGTAAAAACACACTATTGTAGTGCGGGCATCTTGCCCGCAATTTCTTATTCCCGACACAAAATTCCCTTCTTTTCACTACTAGTTGATTGCATCAATTCTCAAGGGATTTTTTTGCCCGCAACTGTCGGGAGACGTAAAATTTTTCGTCTCTACAATTTCTGACAATATTTATCCAAAAGATTAGTCGCTAATTCAAAACTGTTAGATTGAGTTTGTACAGCATAAGCTTCTCTTTCCAAATCTTGCCGATGAGTATCTTTATATCTTAGAAAAAGCCGTCGAGCATTGGCAATTGGTTGAATTTTCAAACCCAATGCTCTAATTTTTCCTTTACCCGCACAAACTTGGGCTGCGTGAACGGATTCATGAATTAAAGTTGGTTTAGCAATGTTTAAATCAAAAACTACTGGATTAATCCATATTTTTTTTCGGCTTGTGCTTAATAAACCATAAGCTCCCCGCTTTGGTGGTAATTCAATTACTACCTCAAATCCATATTTTTCTAATTGATTTTTCAAATCTAAAAACTGTTGTGATGGGCGTGGTGTTTGAGCAATTAATAATGAAGAAAAAAGAGCAGCAATTTCTAACATAGTATAAGTTTTAATTTTTACTATAACAATCATAAAACTGAAAACAAATATTTATTAAAAAAAAACTATTTCACTGCTCACTGATGATCCACACCCTCCGGGTGAACAACTGTTAACTGCTCACTGAAAAGTAAAGGCTAACCGCTTTAAAAAAAGCAATTAGCCGTGGCACCAGGAAACTTTAAAATTTTTAATTTAATAGATATATTTCAAACTTTTGTAGAATAAAATGCTAGTTCAACAAGAATCATCTATCCGTTGAGACTGATATTTACCTTTAATATTCTGATTAAAATATCTACCCACAGCCTCAGATGTATATAAATCCTCAAAGGTATCCTCATCTACATCAGAAAATTGATATACTGCTCCGCTATTAAACTCTATCTGTAAAACCTCATTTTCAGAATCGTATCCGATCGCATTTGCCATTGGTGACGCTACTGGTAACATAGCAAATGCTTCTTCCTCTAACAGCGGCGGAGGCTCAGCAATCAATTCATTTAAATCCTGCAATCCCTCATAAGCCTGAATTGGTGCCGCTATCTCTAAAAACTCTAACTCGTCTCCTCTGTCGAGCAATAACTGTAAATATCCATCGCTATGCGACACACCTAATAACTTACTTAAATCAACCTTGCTAAACTTCATAAATTCTGCTCTCCTATTAACAGGGGTAAGTGGAATCTCTCAATCCCAACCGCTAAATTTATATTTAAACTCACGCTTATAGTACATTAGTACCATGATTTTATTTAGCAGTCAACAGTTACCAATTAAAAATGGGCATAGGGCGTAGGGCATAGGGCATAGGGCATAGGGCGTAGGGAATTTCGACTCTATCTCCTCCCTATCTCCCCATCATCCCATCACATTAACCGCAAGCAGGGACATTTCTGTAAATACCCATCGGCTTTGCGTTGTGCATCTGGATTATCTACATTTGCTGGAGTTGCCCTGACAATACCGTTAAATAAATCTTCTAACCCGTAAGGCGTAAAAAATTCCCATTTTCCTTGATTGTCTAACCGCACACCTATCGCTGCTGTGGTGTGGAGCCAGTTTTTGATGCCGTCTTCAGTGCTAGTGAAAGTTTTTTTACCAGAGCGCCATCGAGCAAAGCTGGCTTGATTTTTTATATCAAATAGATAATCTGGAAACTGTTTATTTAAAGTTGCTTTTGCTGTTAATTCTTGATCTCTGTTTCCTGTTTCATCAAAAAAAGCAATATCAAAGTCATTGATAAACAGTTGACAGTTTTCGCCAAAAATCGAACGCCAAACCGTATTTCGTACAGCGCCTCCAGCTAACCACCAGTCGGGAAGATTTAATTTGGAAATAGCTGGCAACACCTCACCAACGGGAGAATCAGCCAAAATATTTTGTAAGCGAGAGACGCTGCTCATAATAAGCTTAAATCTAATTCGTATTTATTTGTAGCAACTATATCAGCTATGTGGTGCTTGTTGATTGAATCAGATACATTACTATAAAAATTGTATATAATCACAAAAGACGTTGCAATGCAACGTCTCTACATTTCTTTTTGTAGCAATAGGCTACTACACTAAACGAAATATAAATGGATAACGATAAGGTTGATCTGGTGAACTCAAAATTTGCACAATAGCGATAATCGGCATTATAAAACTGATCAAACCTAAAACCATCAGTAATGGAAAACCAATAATAATCACAGTCAGCATTAGAGCGATTAATCCATATATATACAGATTAATATGAAAATTCAAAGATTCTCTGGCATTAGCTTTTACAACTGAATCTTCTATAGTAAATAAAATTGCAATGGGTATAGCGACAGCTATGAGCGTAGAGCTAAGGAATATCGCTCCATGACATACGGCTGATAGTAGTTTGCGTTGATCTAAATTTTCCATATGACAAACTCTTTTTAGACTTTATATATACTTCTACAATCATAATCGTACTTATTTCGTAATGTCATTGAATTTAAGATTATGACTTTATATGTATAAATTTTGTTTAAAAGTTACATATAATTACGTAACTTTTATTTAATTTATTTTATCGAAGTTTCTAGCTTTAAATTTATTATTTTCTCATCTTAAATTAGGAGTTAAAGTTAGGAGTTATAAATGTTTAACAACCAAAGATTAGAATTGTTTGCAACTAATATCTTGGTTTTTTCACAAAGGAAAAATATGAACTCTTAACTCCTAACTCCTAATTCCTAACTCCGGGAGCTAATTAATTTATCTTTCTTCAAATTGCATAAAAGTGAGTTGAATCCAAAGAAGCAGTATCAAATCCTTGTAAAGTTGCTAATACTATATCTCTGAATAAAATATCACTACCAGAAAAAGATAAATCTTTGAATAGAAGATTATTGAAAGTGGTAATTCTATCACCTTCTCCTAAGTTAAAGTCAATAATTATATCTTTTGTAGAACTATTTCCATCAAGGTAAAAGTTATCGGCACCCCTACCACCAATTAAAATATCGGCACCTTTACCACCATTGAGAAAATCATTTCCTTTGCCACCGACTAAAGTATCTTGGTTTTTTCCTCCTAAAATACCATCATTACCAATACCACCGTATAATTGGTTTTTACCATTACCACCGTAGAGAAAATCATTACCCTCAAATCCGCTAATTATATCGTTTTTATCGGTGCCTTCCAAATTATCATTGCCGTTGGTACCATCAATATTATTAAAGACAGTTACAGCGACTAAACCAGTATCAATACCACCTTGGCGATTACCTTCGGTAGAGCTTCGCTTAACGCTAAGTGTATATTCAAAGTTGGTGTTATCGTTATCTTGGTTAGGAGTAAAAATTATCGTGTCGTCGCTAGAATCATCAATGGTACCGTTATCGTTAAGAGTTACAGTACCACCCATAGCGTTATTAACGGCAGTAATAGTTAAATAATCACCATCTAAGTCGGTATCGTTGCCGAGCAATTTTGCAACGGGAATAATAACAGGAGTATTTTGAGAAGCTCTAACAACATCGTCAGTCGCTACAGGAATATTGTTAGATGTCGCAGCGGTTTCAATTATCAATGTCGGCATACTTATGGAAGGTGGATCTATCAATAAACCTCCAAATTCCAAAGCGCGTAAACCTATGCCTGCAAAATCTTCGTCGTTGTTAACTAAGTTTTGCACAAAATCGGTAACATCAAAAGAAAGCTGCTGCCCTACAAATGGATTGGAAGTATCTTCGGTATCTAAAAGTACTCCTGCTTCAAAATCTGAAGCATCAGCAACTCCGTTACCTGCATATCCAAATACACCAATACTGTCGGGATTATCGCCAAAAGGAGCGCCTAATCCACCTACTTCTAAACCAGTAATTTTTACATCGAATCTAGCACTTGTAATAGTTTTTCGTTGAGGAATCGTAAATTCACTGAGATTAAATTCCGCAAATTCAGCAGCTTCACCACTACTACCAAGTATCACCGTGAAAAAATTACCGGGAAAAACGCTATCTCCGATTCCATCAAAATCTCCGTCGAATCCACCGTCTATTACCTCGAAGGTTGTTTCCGGTTGAAATGAAAAAGTATTTGTCACAAAGCCTCCCTGAAAACAGAATGTTTATATTAAACAGTTTTGATAAAGCATTCAACTGTATGGTTGTACGTTTATTAGTATGGAAGGAGACGTTTTGTAGTAAAGATGGTTCTTTCAAGAACTACAATAATTGCTAATGAATCTCATAGATAAATTTGATGTACTTTTGCTAGACGTAGGACACACTTTTATGTTTGAGGGTTATCGTTTCTTTAATACTGAAGACTTTGCAGCTACTTATCATACTTTGGGCGGAATTTTACTGCCAGATGAATTAGTAAATCAAATTATATTTACAGTATCGAGGAAAATTAAAGCCGATGGTAAAAATCCAGCTTACTATGAAAGTTTACCTTCGGTACTGAGTTATTTACAAAAACATCCTCAAGCAAAAAATTTAGCAGTAAGCGAGATAAATTTATTAGAGCAAGTGTTTGCAAATCATGAAATTGGAGTAATATCCGATCGGCATATAGAAGTTTTACATCAATTACGAAAAACTCATCGTTTGGGTATTATCTCAAATATTTGGTCTAAAAAGGATATATTCCTAAAAGAATTTGATCGAGTTGGAATTCGCGATTTATTTGAAATAATTATATTTTCATCAGATTATGGTTGGATTAAGCCATCAACGAAACTATTTAATCAAGCAATTGATTTTTTTGATGTAGAGCGTGACAAAATAGTTTATATTGGCGACCATATCATGCGTGATGTTGGCGGAGCAAAAAAAGCAGGATTATCAACGGTTTGGATAAACAAACGCGGTAAACAGCTTAATGAAAGTATGGAAATTCCCGATTTAATTATTAAAGATTTACAAGAATTAATCTAATATGATGTTTGTGGGGTTTGATTTAATAATTTACCTGGCGACTGGAAGTCGCGGCTACACAGGCAAAACCCGCCTTCGCGGGTTAAAAATCATTTAGTCCACGCAGGTGGACTTTGCCTGTGTAGTAGCGATTTTAACCGCCGGATACTTTTAAAACATCATCTTAAAATAATTTCATTATGGAAAAAGCTACATTTGGTGCGGGTTGTTTTTGGGGAGTAGAAGCTGCTTTTCGGAGATTAAAGGGCGTTACATCTACAACAGTTGGATATATGGGAGGACATTTTGAAAATCCCTGCTATCTTGATGTGGTTTCTAGAATTACAGGGCACGCTGAAGTTACACAAATTGAATATGATGCTTCTATTATCAGTTACGATGAGTTATTAGAAGTATTTTGGAAAATTCATGACCCTACAAGTTTAAATCGTCAGGGGCCAGATAGAGGAGATCAATATCGTTCTGTAATATTCTTTCATACACCAGAGCAAAAGGCGATCGCCACAAATTCAAAGCAGAAATTACAGGATTCTGGTAAGTATGAAAAAGATATTGTGACTGAGATTAAACCTGCTTCGGATTATTGGTTAGCAAGTGATGAGCATCAGCAGTATTTTGAAAAGAAGAATCAGGTTAAAGGTTAAAGGTCAAAGGTTAAAGGTTAAAGGTATTATGAAATAGTAGGGTGTGTTATGACGCGAAAGATAATTTTAAGGGTAAAAAATTAATTAGTTGTAGCGTCTAACGCATCGTTTTTATTGGGTTAGTTAAATTTTATGGTGCGTTACGCTGCGCGATAACAGCACCCTACAAAATAATTGAAATGATTGATTTAGAATGTGATTAAAACCATACGCAATTTATTTGATGAGTAATTATGACGACAGAAAAAAATAATTAAAAATCAGTCAGAAGCAAAAAATAATAATTTTACAGAAATATCGATAATAGAATTATTAGAAGATATTCAAACAACACCTAAAGAATACTGGTCTAATTTACTGCAAATCATGCGATTGTTTCGTGAAAGCGTTACTAAAAATAGTCAATTATCTGATGCTTCCGAAGAAGAAAATCAACGACTTAGACAACAGCATATTGCATTAAGCGAATTAACACAGCAGTGGATAAAAGAAGGTGACGAAACAGAACAAACTGAGACTTGGGAATATTTAAAGTAGAAACAGTAATTAAAAGATTTTGAAAATTAATATTGAAATTATTGAAATTTTTCTAAAAACTCAGTATCTATATACCAACTTTCATTTATAAATTCTAGCTTTTCATTATAAATTAAACTTAACTCACCTATTTTCCTTTGATTATTATTTTGATTTCCGATAATAAATTTTAGTTGAATAAATTTTTGATTTCGATTCACACCAATTGAACTACTGATTAATTCTGTGTCATAACTATTTGGGAGAAGAATTTCTTCATAGTAATTATCATTTTCATCCCAGTAACCGCAAATTTTATAATCGGATAATTCTAAATGTTCTTTAATTAGTGCATTGGCATCTATGTTTTCTAATACTTCTGTCAAATCATGCCAAACTTGATGATTTTTTAACTCAATAAAAGTCATATATTTTAATTAATGTTCTGTTACTAAGCCAGGAAAGTGCAATACTTCATCTATAAATTGTGCGTGAAACCGTCTATCACCTCCTTTGCCCAAAACTTTTGATTTAAAATCGAAATCAACTTCTTGGGAAGGTACAAGCCCAATATTACCTCGTGGTGGAACAACTCCTTTTTCAATTGCTTTTAGATGCTTGCTATTTTGGTCGTACTTTAATCCTAGTTTAATTTGTTCTGGGCTAAAGGAAACTAATAATCCATCAGTTGTTTCATAGATTTCATCAGCTTGAATATCCGCCCATTGTTTGGGTAGACTTTCCATTGAATTTTGTGAGTTAATTAACGAGTCAAGTATACACCGCTAAGATCGTGCAGTACTCTCTTACTAACAGCACCCTACAATATTATTATCAAAAAAATTGACCGTCTTCGGCGGGGGGAATTGGAATTAAAGTCCCCCTTTGTAAGGGGGATTTAGGGGGATCTTACGAGGGGTGTCCGTTAAGACAGAGTGAGGTCTAATTTTCCGCAAAAACACGATATTCCCCTACAACCTCGGATCGACAGCTTCACTCTCCAAAGCCAAAACCCCAAATACACATTCATGAACTCTTCTCAAAGGCGATTCTGCAACAAATCTTTCCAATGCTTCCACCCCTAAAGCAAATTCCCGCATAGCTAAAGAACGTTTCAAAGATAACCCGCGCTTACGCAGACGTTCCAGATTTTCCTCTGTTGTATATTCCGCTCCGTAAATAATCCGCAGATATTCCTTACCGCGACATTTCACCGCTGGTTGCAAAATTCCCCGCTTACCTTTGACGATAAATTCCAACGGTTTGACAACCATTCCTTCACCACCTTTACTTGTCATTTCTTCCCACCAATGGGTTCCTTCTGCTTCGCTGCTGGGGTCATTTAAATCTATAATTTTGTAATTAGTTGCCATTAATAGTTCGGAATTAGCTGTTTCTAAAATCGCAACTTGTTCCATATGCCAGGAATGGTTTTTATCTGTATGTACCGCGCCTTCTGTAGCTAAAATATGAAATGGTGCAAGTTTGATATCAGAAATATCGTTAACTTCCCAACAGTAGCGACGGTAAGCATCTACATATTGATTTGCCATTTGCTGACGTTCTTGAAATTTACTTAATAACGAGTTAACTTCAACACCATTTTGACTCGCTTGCGTAAGTAAATTTATGGCATTACTTAAAGCCGGACGCGAAGCTGCACCAACTGCTGCATATTGACTTCGGATTAATCCTTGAGCTTTTGCCGACCAGGGCATTAATTCGCAATCGAGACATACCCAATCGGTATTTAGTCTTGACCAAAAATTACTTTCAGTAAGAGCATTATTTACTCGTTGTAGAAATTCCGCTTCTAATTCTTGATTATTAAAAAATCTTCTTCCGGTGCGAGTGTAACAAATACCGATTCCTTCATTAACAATTCCAAATTTTCTTTTAACAGCTTCCTCATTGCGACATACAATAACAACTGCTCGCGAACCCATGTGTTTTTCTTCACAGATTACTTCAGTAACTCCTTGATTTTTATAATAAGCAAAAGCTTGTTTGGGATGCTCCAAATATCCAGGTAATTGAGAAGTTTCCACGGGAGACATTGTAGGAGGAAGGTAAATCAACCACTTGGGATTAGCAGCAAACCGACTCATTACTTCTAAAGCAGCAATGGAATTTTCTTCGCGAATGGTAATTTTATTTTGCAAACGGACATTAATAATCCGCTTACCCAAGACATCATCAATATTTAAAACATCATCTAACTGCTGCTGCATTGTTGTGGAGACGCGATGTATCTCGTCTCTACATAAGGGTTTCACGGGTTCGCAGTAAACTTTTGCAGCATCGACGCTTACCAATTCCCTTTCTGGATAGCGCAAAGCAGTTAACTTTCCACCAAAAACGCAACCCGTATCAATATCAATCGTATTATTCAACCATTCCGCTTCCGGTACCGGAGTATGCCCGTAAACCACCATCGCTTCACCGCGATATTCGGCAGCCCAATTGTACCTGACGGGTAAGCCGAATTCATCGATTTCCCCGGTAGTTTCACCATAAAGCGCAAAACTCCGCACCTTTCCCGAACCCCTTCCCTGCATTTCTTCACGCATTCCTGCATGAGCTACCACCAAACGTCCATCATCTAGGACAAAATGACTTATCAAAGAATCGATAAACTGTTCAATTTCTTTAAGGAAAAGTTCGCGTATTTCAGGAGATAAAGCTTCAATTTCGGCTACAGTTTGCTCTAAACCGTGATTAATCTTAACTTTTTTACCGCGTATTTTCCGTAAAAGTTTGTGTTCGTGATTACCCGGTACGCAAATAGCCGCACCCGCTTCCACCATGTTTTTTACAAGTTTGACAGTATCGAGAATTCGGGGACCTCTATCTACCAAATCGCCGAGGAATAAGGCTTTGCGTCCTTCGGGGTGACAATATGTTTGTAGAGACGCGATATATCGCGTCTCTACATTTCGCGTTACATAGCCTAATTTTTCTAGCAGTAATTCCAATTCATCACAACAACCGTGAATATCACCGATGATATCAAATGGCCCATGTTCGTGTTTACGATTGTTCCATAATGGTTGACGTTTAATTTCTACGGCTTCGATTTCTTCGATAGAATTAAGCACGTAAACGTAGCGAAAACCTTCTTTTTGTAAACCTCTTAAAGAACGTCTCAAATTTTGCACGTGACGCTGAACTACGTAAGAACCAAATTGTCTATCTGGACGTTGTTGATTGCGTTGATGACAGATATTTTCGGGTAAATTTAAAACAATCGCAACTGGTAAACAATGATATTCTCTTGCTAAGTTTACATAATATTTGCGGTCTTCTTTTTGAACATTGGTTGCGTCAATTACTGTTAATTTTGCTGCTGCTAAACGTTTATGAGCGATGTAGTGGAGTACGTCGAAAGCATCGCGGGAAGCATCTTGGCTGTTTTCGTTATTGGAAACCAATCCGCGACAAAAATCGGAGGATAAGACTTCAAATGATTGAAAATGTTTTTTGGCGAAGCTTGATTTACCGGAGCCTGATGCACCGATGAGCGTTACTAGAGATAGTTCGGGGATAGTTATTTTCATAATAATTGGTAATGGGTAATGGGTGATAAAAGATTATTGGATTATTGTGTATAAGGGAAAACTCTTCCTTCGAGCCAAATTTCTGTTTCAATTAAGTTAATGATAGCTAGAACACCTGGTAATATAGCAAATTCTTTATTTATATAATCAAAATTTTTCACATTAGTTAAAAAATATTTATAGCTGCAAATATTTAAAGAAATTTTTGAACCGTTGTATAAATACATTATGACATTGCAATATTCTTCACCAAATCTTTCATCGAATTCAATGTAATATTTATCAACTTCGATCCATATTTTGTATTTATCTTCTGATTCATTAATTTTTTATACCTTAAAGTTAAGAAAATGTATTTTTTTAATTAAGCAGTATTCGCATTGTAATAGATGCGTTCAAATTCTGTTATAAGTAAATAAATTAAATAAATTAAATCTACTTTTTTTGTATAAGCAGCTTTCAAATCGAAAATGAATTTATCTGACAATTGGCAAGGCTTACATCACTTAGGCGTAACTCTTATAGAGTCAAAGCGCTTTGAAGAGGCATTAGTAATTTACAATCAAATTTTAGAATCTGAACCCAACGCTTACGACGCTCTTGTGTTTCGAGGAATCGCACTACAAGGCTTAGATAATTTTGATGAAGCTCTAATTGATTTTGAAAGAGCAATCGCACATTCATCTTGTTCACAATACGTTTGGTACGAGCGGGGAGTTACTTTATTTAAACTTGGAAAATTAGAAGAAGCACTTTCATCTCTTGATATAGCTATAGAAATTCAGCCTGACTACCTTAAAGCTTTGTTGTTACAAGGTATTGTGCTTTTAGAGCAAAAAAAATTAGAAGCAGCATTGATTAGTTTTGAAAAGCTGATTTTAATTAAACCTAATTACCCTAAAGTTTGGCATGAAAAAGGTTTAACGCTGTATGAATTGGGTAAATTAGAAGATGCTGTAATATGCTTTGATAAAGCAATCCAATACAAACCGAAATTTGATTTACCTTGGTACCACAAAGGTATTGCATTATTTAATTTAGGAAAATTTGCATCTGCTTTGACTTGTTTTGACAAGGCTTTAGATTTACATCCAGATGAACCAAATATTTTATATGACAAAGCTTGCTGTTATGCAGCGTTAAATAATATCGATTTAGCTATTGAAAATTTAAAAAAAGTTCTCAATGTTAATCCCGAAGAATTCCGCGAAAAGGCAAAATTTGATTCAGATTTTGAGAATATTCGCGACGATATGAGATTTAAAGCTTTATTTTTTAATCACTCCTAATAATAACAGGGCTTACGCAAAGCCCCCCTTTTTAAGGGGGGTTGGGGGGATATCAGAGTTGGGAATGCCTGCTTTTTGGTTACGGTTGCGGCCATTCCTGAATAAAACCTGGTTTTGTGGAAAAACCGGATTTTTAAACGCTGAAAATTTATAAATAAAAATATTAAATTGCGATAATTTCAACAATCAAAAAAGTTCCCAATAAATTCACTATAATCATCTTTCATCGGTAAATCTAATTCCCTTTTTATCCGTCTTCTTGTTGTAAATACAGTTTCATCTTTAACGGGGTTATATCCTTCTTTTTGAAATTCTTCCCAATACAAACCCACACCGCGTTTTTGCCAGTTGGGTAATTCGTTAAAGTTAATTCCGTGCTGAAATAATAATTCGTTTTTATCGGCTACTGATAAACCATCCA
>CAYMZW010000134.1:0-15108 GCA_964395005.1 uncultured Rivularia sp. | reverse complement strand
AGATATAGCACCCTCTCCTTCACAAGGCTACGGTGTAGACAGAAGTATTATTAGTTTGCTCCATAACGTTTTTATCCCCCCTAACCCCCTTAAAAAAGGGGGAAATTTGAGTTAAAGTCCCCCTTTTAAACGGGGGATTTAGGGGGATCTTACAATATGTGTGTACACCCTCTCCTTGACAAGGAGAGGGATGGGGTGAGGTTGAAATCCTATTATCAATTGAAGGCTAAGATTCAGCCTATTAATGACTAAACAGGAATACCTCTTTATTCACTTAGAAGTACGAACCTTTGTGAAGCCAGTATGATAATCGTGGACATTAGAAAGCACAATCGATGCATTTGTGTCGTAAACAATATATTTCACAATTACACCACCGCTATGACGCAAGCGATTGCTTAGAAAACTTTGGCTTGTACGGTTGGTACCACCAGCAAGAATTTCCACAGATAGAAAATATACCTTATTTTGTTCGGAGTCTACAATCGATTGAAGACTTCGGGAACTAGCTATTCCTTGCAAAATACTTTTCCCAGTATTTGGATGAGTTAATTCACCAACTAATTTATCAAAAGACTTATTGACTTCTTTTAACTTAGCGAGCTGCTGTGGAGTCAAATTAGGAATTGTCTTTTGTGCTTGATAATTAAGCCGTTGCAAATTACTGATATCTTCGAGAATACTTTCAACTGCATCTTCTCTAATTAAAGGATATTCTGCTGGGTAATAAACCGATACATTAGATCGATCTGCCTCTCGAAATTTAGAACTCAGTTTTGCAACAAATGCTTTAGTGTTTACGTTAACTGTTGTCCCCGTGAAAGTCTTATTTACTCTAAAAAAGGGTAACAAGTCGAATAAAAAACCAGCTGTAGCTGTGGCACTAGGAGGTATAAAAGAAGATCCATCACTGTGGGGAACCTCTATATTATCAGGTATAAATTCTTGATAATCTTTTTTGATTGAATCAATTCGAGCCTTGAAAAGTTCATAATCCAATTTTATAAGTGCAAATGGTACTACTTTTCCATCAAAAACAATTAGAGAAACTTTAGAACCCACTCGATCGAGTATCTCAGTTTTGATTTCTTCAGTTACTACTTCCATGATTGGGTTCATGGATTGATAAGCTAGAACTGTATTTTCAAATGTTACCTTGTCATTAGCTGAAATTGTGCCTTTAGGTGCTTTAGATGAATCAATCTTTGGTAATAATGCTTCTGCTGCGGCTCTTTGAGCTTCTATCCGAGCTTTTTTATTCTGTTCAAGTTTCGTCCTTTCTTGCTCAATTTGAATTTCATTTTGTAATTTTTCTATTTGTTCTTTCTGCTCCTCAATAGTCTGCCCTAAAACTTGAGAATTTATTCCAATTCCACACAAGCTTAATACAGTAATCAAAGTAAAAAACGTTGTGTACTTGAACACTATTTGAAACTTATTGTTATTCATAATCACCTACCTATCCAAGACGTGGTGAACTATTAAACTAGTACCAGTCGGCATAAATAAGACAACCATTAAAAATGGCACAAAACCCTAGAAAATCAAATTTCTTACTTCTTACTTCTTACTTCCGCGAAGCGGTACTAGGAAGGAATATAAGTTCTTCTCCTTCTTTTTTAGTGGTTTATTGTCTACAATTTCAAGATTAGGAGAATAATGTGAGGAATTCGTGAGCATACTTATTTACGTGTAAAGAATAAGTTTAGTGATATTACTGCGATAAATTTGAGTACTTTTATTTCAAAGTATTGCTATGTTGAACTTAGGGGTACCTATTTTTTTATAAATATTATTATAGTTGCTTTTTCATTGTATAAAAGAACACGGTTTAGTAATATTTCATAAAATGGGCTTTGATAAACCTTATTTATTTAGAAGCGAGGAAACAAAGCTTCATGTACGTTTGCTTCTTTTACAGGATTTGTGCTCAATATACAAGTAAAGAAAATTTCAGATACTGAAGGTTACTCAAACCCTAAATTTGTTCTATTGTAAAGATTAAAGATAAAAATGCTTTTTTCAAATTACCCACCGCACTTGCACTATGCAGCAGAACCAGCGATTTGCACTGGAACAAGCGATAGAACGCAATCCTTTGATTGTCACCCCCGATACACCTTTATTTGAGGTAATTAATTTGATGAGTCTGGGGTGGGTAAGAAGTTGCCATCTTGAACAAAATCACTCCTCTTCAGATGAAAATCAGGTGGTGTCAGCGCATAGCAGTTATTCCTTAGTAATGCAGGATTCGCAGGTGACTGGTATTTTTACCGAGCGCGACATGATGCAGTTGCTTGCTGCTGGGAGAATACGACAGGAGACAACTATTGCAGAAGTAATGAGCACAGAAATAGTGACGCTCAAAGCAACTGATATTGAAGATGTTTTTACCGTCTTGAGTTTGACTTGCGATCGCAATATTCGTCATCTACCAATTGTTGATGAGCAAAACCAACTTCTGGGGATAATTACCCCCGAAGGAATGCGAAAAGCGCTTCATCCTACCGAGTGGCTGAGATTTCGCCGGGTTGCTGAAGTGATGAATACCCGAGTTCTTCATGCACCTCCAACAATATCGGTGCTAGATGCAATCAAATTAATGGTTGAACATCATGCTAGCTGTGTGGTGATTGTACGGGGAAATGGGGAATGGGGCATTGGGGATGGAGCATTGGGCAATGAAGATATGAATTACCCATCTTCTCCACTCATTCCTATTGGAATTCTTACCGAACGCGACATAATTCAATTTCAGAAGTTGGAGTTAAATTTAGAAGGCACGCAGGTACAAACTGTGATGAGTTCGCCGCTATGTTTGGTAAATGCGGAGGAGTCATTGTGGGCTGTACACCGGAAAATGCAGCAGTATCGAGTACGACGGTTAGTAATTGCCGATCGAGCGGGAGAATTACGAGGTATAGTTACCGAAACTAGCTTATTGCAAGCTTTAGATCCGACTGAAATGTATGGAGTTTTGGATTTATTGCAGCAAAAAGTAGAACGCTTGGAAGTAGAAAGAAGCGAACTATCGCAAAGCTACACCAAGCAATCTCAACTTTATCAACAAGTACAAACAGCACTCGAAGAACGCAAACAGATAGAAAAAACGCTTCGAGAAGAAAGAAATTTAACATCGGCTATTTTAGATGTAGCTGGGGCTTTAATTGTTGTTCTGGATAAACAAGAAAAAATTGTTAGCTTTAACCAAGCCTGTGAAAGAACCACTGGTTATAGTTTTGAAGAAGTAGAAAATAATCGGGTATGGAATTTAATTCCTCCAGAAGAAATAGAAACTACTAGGAAAATTTTTGAGCAACTAAAAAAAGGTGAATATCCAAAACAACACCAAAACTATTTGATTGCAAAAGATGGAAGTCGCTGTTTAATTAGCTGGTCAAATACTTGTTTGATTGATGATGATGGCTTGGTAAAATATATTATCGCTACGGGAATTGATATTACACAAAAGCATCAAGTGGAAGAAGACTTTAACCGTTTTTTCTCGCTTTCTTTAGATATGCTTTGTGTAGCTGGATTTGATGGCTATTTTAAACAGATTAACCCAGCTTTTGAAGAAATTTTAGGATATACAAAAGCAGAATTATTTGCACAGTCCTTTCTAAATATTATTCACCCGGATGATATTGCACCGACTTTAGCGGAAATGGATAAATTATCGCAGGGAGTCAAAACTATTGGCTTTGAAAACCGTTTGCGCTGTAAAAATGGTTCTTATAAGTGGTTGCAATGGAATGGCATACCTTACGAACAATTATTTTATGCGGTAGCGCGAGATGTAACCGAACGCAAACAAATGCAATTAGATATTCAAGAAAGTGAAAAACGATATCGCTACATTTACGAAAATACTCCGGTGATGTTGCACTCAATTGATAGTTATGGAAATCTGATCAGCGTCAGTAACTTTTGGCTAGAAAAATTGGGTTATAAGCGGCACGAAGTATTAGGACATAAATCAACGGAATTTCTTACTCCAGAATCCCAAAAATATGCTCGTCAAGCTCTGCCAGAGTACTTTCACAAAGGCTTTTGCCAAAATATTCCATATCAATTTATTAAAAAAGATGGGCAAATCCTAGATATATTACTATCAGCAATTGCCGAACGAGATGCAGATGGTAATATTATTCGTTCCCTAGCTGTTTTAATTGATGTTACGGAAAGTAACAAAGCTAAACAAAAAATTCAGGAGCAAGCCACTTTATTAGATGTTGCAACTGATGCAATTATGGTTAGAGATTTGGATAACCAAATCTTGTATTGGAATCAAGGTGCGGAACGTTTATATGGCTTTACGTCAGCAGAAGCATTAGGTCAAAATGCTGATAAACTACTTTATCGTAATTACCCTTCAAAACTAGCAGAAATCCATCAAGCACTGCTTAAAAAGGATTATTGGAAAGGTGAATTGCAACAAGTTACTAAAGCTGGCAATGATATTATTGTTCTTAGTACTTGGAATTTAGTACGCGAGGAACATGGAAATCATAAATCTACGTTAATAGTTAATACCGATATTACCGAGAAAAAGCAATTGGAAGCTCAATTTCTCCGCGCTCAACGCTTAGAAAGCATTGGTACATTATCCGGTGGAATTGCTCACGATTTAAATAATATTCTCACGCCGATTTTGGCGATTTCTCAACTTCTGCCGCTTACACTTCCTTCTTCGGATGAACAAACAAAGCATTTATTTGATGTACTTGAAACTAGTGCTAAACGAGGAGCAACTTTAGTTAAGCAGGTGTTATCTTTTGCACGAGGTGTTCAAGGCGATCGCACTCCCCTACAAGTTAAACATATCATCTCGGAGATAAAAGATTTTGCTCGCAACACTTTTCCTAAATCAATCGAAATTCAAGTGGCTTTACCCGATGATTTACGGTTAATTAGCGCCGATGCAACACAAATTCATCAGGTATTAATGAATCTTTGCGTTAATGCTCGCGATGCAATGTCAAAGGTTGGTACGCTAAGTTTAAAAGCTGAAAACATCGATATCGATCAAAACTATGCCAAGATGAATCTTGATGCTAACGTGGGAAATTACGTTGTAATTACAGTTACAGATACGGGTACGGGTATTCCTCCAGAAACTTTAGAACGAATTTTTGAACCATTTTTTACTACCAAAGAACAAGGTAAAGGTACTGGATTAGGACTTTCAACCACAATTGGTATTATTAAAAGTCACGGTGGCTTCATTAATGTTTATAGCGAAGTTGGTGAAGGAACAAAATTCCAAGTTTATTTACCAGCAATCCAAACGGCAGAAGTTGTAAAAGATGAAAAATTAGAAATTCCCAAAGGTGAAGGAGAATTAATTCTTATAGCTGATGATGAAATCAGCGTTAGGGACATTACAAAAGCATCTTTAGAAAATTACAATTATCAAGTAATTACCGCTAGCGATGGAATTGAAGCTATTGCCCTTTATGCCCAGCATAAAAACGAAATCAGTGCTGTATTGATGGATATGATGATGCCGGAAATGGATGGTGTGACAACTATCCGCACGCTGCAAAGAATGAACCCTCAAGTGAAAATAATTGCCGTTAGCGGATTAGCTACCAGCGATAAAGTAAGCGCAGCAATAAACAATGGTGCAAAGCTATTTCTATCAAAGCCTTATACCAGTGAAGAATTATTGGTAAAGCTGCATCAAGTTATTAATCTTGAATGATATCCTAATCTAGATTTGGCTCAAAAAGAATAGATTTATAGCGTTAAAAAATTTCATTTTTGTTTCAACAACACACAAATCTAATTAGAGATACTTTGAATCATTCATATTATTGAAAATCTAAATATTGATGTCAAATTATTTTTTCCCTCACAAGTTCCTCACATTTTTATTTTAGCTTATATATTGAACTTGACGATAATCAGATTAGCTATCTGATTACTGTGTATACAGATAGTTTTATATTTATTGGGCATCACCTTTAACCTATAAATATAAAACTATTTTTCTTCTATATTATTTTTCAATAACTATACACATAAATTTTTTTAACATTATTAAGAAATATCATAACCTATTGCATCGGCAGCATTCAATTTTTCTAATTATATATTCTTTAAAACAACAACACCCAAGCATCTACTAGCTTAGTGATTTCCTCTTATTTGTTGCTTTTACAGGGACGTACTAATTAATCAATCATTCAGAATTGCTAGTAACGTTGCCCCCTGACTCTTACAGCGAGGAATTATAAGCGTTCGAGTTGGGTGTTGTTGTTAGTTTTCGAGACAGATTATGAAACAGTTGTCTTTACCTCTTCACTTGATTTAACCTGTACGTACCAGGCTATTTTATCTGCCAGGGAAGCCTTAATTAGCTTCATATTTAATATAGCAATTATTAGTTAGGTGTAGACAATTTTGAAACGAATCTTTACCTTTAATTAACTTAATAATTTGTGGTTCAAATAGTTTACTTTTTGTGGCGATAGCTATCAAACAGGATTTTCACTATAAGTAAGTAAACAAAAATATTTGCCGTCATTGCGAGCGAAGCGTTAGCGGAGCGTGTCCGATAGGACATAGCAATCCCAGCCCTTGCGATGATCCACACCCTTCAGGTGAATGCTTCGTTTCACTCCGTTTCACTCGCAATGACAATGTGCAATTAATTATGTTTAACTACTTAGCATTCCTAAATCATTTGTGAGATTTTAGAAACCCGATTTTTTGGAAAAACCGGGTTTCTGGCACCTACCTTTCTCACGACTCATCTAGGATTGCTATATTGGCTATTGTAAAGGAATCAATTAGATTTATCGAGCTTTGACAGAGGTACCTGCTTCTATTTGCTCGCTTGGATATAAAATAACTATTTCATTCTTATTGAGTCCTTTTGCAATTTCTACTTCGTAATTGCTGCGATTTCCTAGTTTTACGGTTTTACGATGCGCTTTTCCATCCTTCACAATAAATACGCACCAATTATCATCACAGCGGAAAATACTGCTTAAAGGAACTTTCAGGACGTTTTTACCTTCCCAAACCACGATTTGCACGTCAACTCGATAAGCGTCACCGAAAAAACTAGCAGAATTCACAAAATCACCAATCACATTAACACGCTGTTCTTCTACTCCCAAAGCGGAAATTTTTGTGAAAGCTGATGGTTCTATCAACTTTACTTTGGCTTTTAAAGAGTTTTGAGCAGAATTATGAATATTATTATTTCCTTGCTCAATTAAAATTGTATTTCCCGGTTTAATATTGAGTGCATCTCGCGATAAAACATCAATGACTAATTCTAAATCTTTGGGGTTGCCTACTTTTATTAAGGGAGTACCTTCGCTGACAAAATTTGAACTTTTTTGTAATATCCGCAATACTCTTCCATCAATAGGTGAATAAATATTAGTCCGCGATGCATCATCTTGAAGCTTGGAAAGTTGTGCTTCAATACTCGCAATTTGAGCATCATACACCTTAAGTAAATAATCGGGGTCGCGTTGTTCTTTTTGCAATACCTTTAGCTCTGCTTGTGCTGCTTCCACTTCCTTAGCTGCCGATGTTGCTGCTAAAACAGCAGACTCTAGTTCTTTTTCTCGTGTAGTTTGATTAAGTTCCGCTCTTTCTTTGTCTTGTCTTGGTATTGCTCCTTTGGTTGCTAACTCTTGAGCGCGTTGTGTATCGCGTTGTGCTTGTGCAAGTGCAGCTTGTGCTTGAGCCACTCTAGCTTCAGCTTGAAGTTGGTTGGCGATCGCCGCACTGATGCGGCTGCGAGTTTGAGCTAATTTTTCTGATTTTGGTCTTAAAGTAGCGACTCCTTGACGTTGCGCTTTTGCTTCTGCCAATTTTCCTAAAGCTTCTTTGACTGCTGTATTCAAAGGTAAAGGATCAATAGTTGCAACTACATTTCCTTTTTTCACAGAGTCGCCTTCATTTAATTTAATTCTTTCAAGACGACCGTTTACAGTTGCCGAAACCACAAAATCTTCCTTGATTCGAGTTTTACCTTCAGCATTTACCGTTACTAGCAGCGTACCTTGCTCTACAGGTTTAGCATCTACCAATATTGGTGTAGGGCGAAAAGCTAAAACAATAAGCACGCAGCTAGCAAGCCCAATAGAAGTATAAATTAATTGCTGACGGCTGAATTTGGGTAAGCGTTTTTTGAACCCATCGTATTTACCATCTTGTTGGTGTTTAAGTTTTTTCTCAGGCAATGGCAATTGCTTCATAAACCCCTCTCAATATTATTTTCAAAAGATTTAATTATCAATAGTCTATTTAATATTAAAACAAACTATAAGATTAGATAAAGTTTT
Organism: uncultured Rivularia sp.; assembly: GCA_964395005.1. GTDB lineage: Bacteria > Cyanobacteriota > Cyanobacteriia > Cyanobacteriales > Nostocaceae > Rivularia. The sequence goes on along the minus strand of CAYMZW010000134.1, from coordinate 6,796 downwards.
ACTTGGTTTGCGGCGACTATTTTTTAATTATAACAAGTAAATATTAGTAAATAAAAACTAACTTTTTTGATTTTTGCTTAACAAAAATTGTTTAACTTGTTAGTATTATAAATATAAGCCATAAATAGTAAAAGCTCGTATTGACTAATTCTGTAAAGGCAAAAAAGTTTCTACACCTATTTGTACCCCAGCCTCACCAACCATTCTCAAATACTTAAAAATTGTTAAGTTATTTTTTACAGTAATGGCTTCAAATTATCAGAAATTAAGTTCTAGAAAATATATTGAGATTACCAGAGGAGGTTTTGTAACAGTTATTAATATATTAACTAATGCTGACTAAAGATAACATATGGTATGATTCATGTATGAGTAAATATATCCCACTAAGAAAAGCGGTCGAACGGTTGGGATTGCATCCAAACACTTTAAGAAGATATGCGGATAATGGAGAAATCGAAAGTATCAAAAATCAAGCAGGGCAAAGGTTATACAACGTCGATTCCTACATCAACGGTGCAGCTAGAGTTACTACCATTTGCTACTGTCGAGTCAGTTCCAATAAGCAAAAAGACGACCTTCAAAGACAAATTAAATACATGCAATCCCAATACCCTCAAGCGGAAATCATCTTTGATATCGGCTCCGGACTCAACTTTAAAAGAAAAGGATTGCGTTCCATATTGGACAGATTATTGCTTCGAGATAAGCTCGAGATTATTGTTGCCTGTAGGGATAGATTATGCCGATTTGGATTTGAACTCATACAATATTTGGTTGAACAAAACGGTGGACAAATCTTGGTTCTCGACAAAAATGTTCACTGTCCACAAACCGAACTCACAGCCGATATTCTCTCAATTATCCACGTCTTCTCTTGTAGAATGCACGGACTTAGAAAATATAGTAAAAAAATCAAAGAAGATAAAGATATTCCTAAATCCGCAGCAGAAAGCAATAATTAAAAAGTGGTTCGGAGTAAGTCGGTTTGTTTACAATCAAACTATCGAATATTTGAAGGAGCCCGAGAATAAAGCAAATTGGAAGGCGATTAAAACAGGAATTTTAAATAGTTTACCAGACTGGTGTTCATGTGTTCCTTATCAAATTAAGTCAATAGCGATTAAAGACGCTTGTCAAGCTGTTAGTAAAGCTAAAAAGGATTATAAGAAGACTGGAAAATTTAATAATTGTAGATTTAGGTCAAGAAAAGCGATTATCCAAAGTTGTTATATCCCTAAAAGTGCGATAAATAAAAAAGGAATCTATTACACTAAGTTAGGACATTTAAAATATGGTGAATCTTTGCCAGAAAATATTTTAGATAGTAGATTAGTATGGGCTTATGGCGAATATTATTTGACTATCCCCATCAATTCAAAGCAGTATAAATCCGATAACCAAGGAAGAGTAGTTGCTTTAGACCCAGGTATTAGAACTTTTCAAACTTTCTTTTCTGAAACTAGTTTTGGTGAAATTGGTAATGGTGCTAATTTAAAAGTACAAAAATTATGCTTTAAATTAGATGCGCTAGTATCAAAAATCAGTCAAGCTAAATGTAAACAAAAAAGAAGATTGAAAAAAGCTGCGAATAGGCTTCGTTGCAAAATCAAGTCCATTGTTGATGAATTACATAAAAAGACTGCTAAATTTTTGATAGATAGTTTCGACTTCATCTTACTTCCGACATTTGAAACATCACAAATGTCTAAGAAAGCTAAGCGCAGAATTCGTTCTAAATCTGTCCGGCAAATGCTAACTTTAAGCCATTACAAATTCAAACAATTTTTAAAACATAAAGCATTTGAATATGGTAAGAAAGTTTTTGATGTTAATGAAGCATACACATCAAAAACTGTAAGTTGGACAGGTGAGATTCTACAAAAACTTGGTGGTTCTAAAGTTGTAACTTCTAAAATAGATGGACGTTCTATGCCTAGAGATTTAAATGGTGCGCGAGGAATTTTTCTTCGTGCATTGGTTGATACGCCATCTCTTAGAGATTGTATTTGTTAATGAAGGTTAGCAAAAAAGTATCGGAATAGTTAAACTTTCAACTCCAGTAGAACATATTCAAGTTGATGAAGGTACCATCAAAAGCATTATCGCAGATGGTAAAGCTTATCAAGCAAGCTATGGTTACATTAGCGATATTGACCCCAAATTAACTGTAGAGTTAATGCATGATTCTGAAGCTTTGAGTAAGCGGGAACGTCAACGGCTGACTAACTATGAATACTCAGCCAGCGCATTTAATATTTACTTGGGTTTAGATAGCCGCTTCCAACCAGAAAAATACGGTATCGGTAACTGGAATATTTGGTACTATCCCACAGGTGACTTGAATGCAGAATATGAAAAACAGTTACAGGGTGATATGACTCATCCGTGGATTTTCTTATCCTGTCCGACAATGAAAACCGACGAACCGGGAATAGCACCTCCAGGACATCACGTTTTAGAAATAGCTACGGTTTGCCCTTACAAGCCTTTTGAATCTCTACATAAAAACAACCCCAAAGCCTACAAAGCTAAAAAACGAGAAGTTTATCAACAGATTATGGATAGCGTGCGGGAATTGATTCCGGATGTAGATAAATACGCTCGGATGAAAGTTTACGGTACACCTACCACCAGCGAATTTTATCTCGGAGAACCCCAAGGTAATATCTATGGTGCTAAATTAGTACCTTCTCAAGTCGGTTTAAATCGTTTGGGATATACTACAGAGTTACCTAATTTATTCTTTGTTGGTGCTAGTGCGGGGTATCCCAGCGTTCCCGGCGTAATTGGTAATGGCATGGATTTGGTGGAATTGATTACCGGAAAATCTGTACGCAAGAAAATTAAAGCACCTGGAAGTTTAATGGCTGTGGAATAGTAGTACAAAAATTTAATCTTGCTCGCAACTTCCTCATAATCTTTGCCTACTATTTCGGGTAGATGCATCCATCCAATATCAATACCCCTGGCTGCAAAACTAAATTAGGTTTTCCTAATGGATCGCACAGAATCGAATCACTAACATTAGGTGTGTCTGGATATTTTTAAGCAACAGTTGTTAGCCGCATAATTTTTGCGCTCAAATACTGCAAGACCGACAATGGTAATGTTGGGTGAGGCTGCAATCTCAATTATCTATTGATAATAATTTTTATTAGCCAGCCGCCAGCCCAACCTGTAACTTCTTTGGTTGAAGTTAAAGAAGCCAAATTTAGGAAAAATCAATAAAAAATCTTAATTCATCAGCAAAGCCATAAACACTAATAACAAGCAAAAGTAATGCTGTGATTTTAGTAATTCTTGTATGAGGAGTTGGTGCGATCGCCTCTCTTACCAAGATAGAAGCTGAGGCACCAATTACAAAACTAAAACCCAAAATTAAATAAGGAACACTAGGATTTAAGGTATAAATTGTCAGCATTATTAACGCCATACCCAGCATTATTAACTCTACAAATCTCGGTGGATTGTACTGACTTGCGAGAAACAGGGTATGTATCCAGGAGTAACAGGTTCTAATCATGATGATGGGGGATGGAGGGATGGGGAGAGTGGGAGATGGTAAGCCACTGCTGCACCAGGTTCCCTGAATGTGCAAGTGGCGCAACCCGTTCACCCGCAAGGGTGCGGCGAGCGGGGGAGATAGGGAGATGGGGAGAATTTTATACAAATAACAGCTAGCAACAAACTCTTCACTACTAACAACTAACAACTATCTAATAACTCCTCACTCCTAACTCCTAACTCCTACCTTTTTCCGGCTCCTACTTTCTCTCCTGTTCCGTTGACGTTGGCTGCATCTTCTGGAAGCTCTACGCCGAAGATGCGGGAGAAGGTTTTTTCTACTTTGTAGCCGGTATCTATGGATTCTAATGGATCTTTCCGCAATCTGTGACGCAAACACAGTGAAATAACCCGACGAATGTCGTCTACGGTGACTTCGTTACGTCCTTCAAATGCGGTTAAGGCTTTGGCGGCGCGATTGGTTACGATGTCACCACGTAAACCGTCTACATCTAGTTCGGAACATACTTCGGAAATTTTTACCCGATGTTCGTATTCCATATTAACGGAGGGCAAAAGTTCTTGTGCTTTGACAATTTGCTGTTGTAATTCTTGTTGTTGCTGCTGATATTTTTCGATGAATTCAGGAGGATTTTGATCAAATTCCGATCTTTGTTCCACGATTTGCACTCTTAAGGCTGGTTTCCTAACGGTGCGAATTTCGGCGTGCATTCCGAATCTGTCAAGTAGCTGTGGTCGTAATTCACCTTCTTCTGGGTTTCCGGAACCAACTAAAACGAAACGTGCCGGATGACGAATAGAAATTCCTTCACGTTCGACGGTATTCCAACCGCTAGCAGCCGAATCTAACAGTACGTCTACTAAATGGTCATCTAATAAGTTAACTTCATCAACGTAGAGAATACCCCGATTTGCTTTAGCTAAAAGTCCCGGTTCAAAAGCTTTGACACCTTCCGATAAAGCCTTTTCAATATCGATGGTGCCGCAAACTCGGTCTTCTGTAGCTCCCAAAGGTAAATCTACCATTGGCACCTTCATTTGTGCTACGGGAATATCTTCGCCTTGCTCTAGCTTTCTACGAGCTTCATCACCCATAATATCTGGATCGCTAGGATGAGAATTGAAAGGATCGTCAGCAACTACAGAAACTTCTGGAAGCAAATCGGCTAGCGCTCGGATAGTAGTTGATTTTCCGGTACCGCGATCGCCCATTATCATTACGCCGCCAACTTTGGGATCGATCACATTTAAAATTAGAGCCAGCTTCATTTCTTCCTGGCCCACAATGGCGGTAAAAGGAAATACCACGCGCCGCGCTGTAGAAGTCTTTTGATTAGTAGGACTCACTTATAAATTACCTTAATATATTTCACTTATTACCGTTTTTATTTTGCCACAAAGGGGGAATTCGGGGATAGGGGGAGAAGGAGATGGGGGGACAAGGTGATGGGGAGTAAGGAGTTAGAAGTTAGGAGTTAGGAGTTAGGAATAAAAGTATTTGTAATGCCTTAGCCAAGCGTGTCCGCAAGGACATACATCTGGCTGGCACTACTAATAATCCGCAATTACCAATTACCAATGCCCCATGCCCAATGCCCAATTACCAATTTCAAAATTGTAATTTAACGGAAAGTTAATTTTTAAAAGTATATTTTCTCACTTAACACTTCGTTAAACAGGACTATACCATTGTATAAGCTGAATAATTTATTACTTGCAGCGTAAGTATTTATTCTAATCTTATTTCTATTATCATTTTGGCTGCTGAGTTAGGAGCAGGGATTTAAGAGGTTATTGCAAAATACGGGTTTGGTGATATGAGTATAGATTTACGAAAGTTTTTTCAAGCTACAAATCCTAGCAAAACTCTGGTTATCGCAAATGCTGAAGATGAAAAGTATTATATTGATTTTTCTTCGGTAAGAGGTGGCAAGATTATTCAGGAGTTGCGGGATAATATTACTTTTTTCTCGCCGGATAGTCCAACTTGTGTTTTGTTTACGGGACATATTGGCTGTGGTAAGTCTACTGAATTGTTGAGATTGAAGGCGGAGTTGGAGGGGGAAGGATTTTATGTGGTTTATTTTGAGTCTAGCGAAGATATGGAAATGGCTGATGTTGATATCGGTGATTTCTTATTGAGTGTGGCACGTCGGGTTAGTCAGAGTTTAGCTGATATGAGTTTGGATGAACCGAGTCTGTTAAAGGAATTGTTGCAGGGTTTGTCACGAGTTTTAAATGCGGAAGTTGTGGGGATGAAAGCTAAACTTCCGGGTGTCGGTGATGTTGGTATTAGTTCGGACTCTGATAAGTTTTCTCTGGCTCTTGGTATTGGGGAGATTACGGCGAAAACTAAGGATGATGCAACTTTGCGAGGTAGACTAAATCAATATTTGGGGCCTCAAAAAACTAAGTTATTGGAGGCTATAAATTCTGAATTACTCGAACCTGCGATCAAAAAATTAAAGCAACAGGGTAAGAAAGGATTAGTGGTAATAGTTGACAATCTCGATAGGGTAGATTCTCGTGCAAAGTCTTGGGGAAGACCGCAACAAGAGTATCTATTTATCGATCAGAGCGAGTATTTAACTAAGTTAGGATGTCATGTTGTTTACACCATGCCTTTGGCGTTAAAGTTCTCCAATGATTATGGAAACTTGACTCAACGATTCCCCGAAGATCCGAAAGTGTTACCAATGGTACCAGTACAATCACCTGTTGGGAGTATTTTTGAACCGGGGATGGTATTGTTACGACAAATGGTTTTAGCGCGGGCTTTCCCGGATTTGAATCCACAGCAGCGTTTAAATAGAATTACTGACGTTTTTGACGATGCCAAAAGTTTGGATAGATTGTGTCAGGTGAGTGGCGGGCACGTGCGAGATTTACTCCGGTTGCTGAATAACTGGATTCAGAAAGAAAGAAAACTTCCTTTATCTAGTGAAACTTTAGAAGCTTTGATTCGCTACCGTCGCAATGAAATGACTATGCAAATTTCCGATGATGAATGGGAATTATTACGGCAGGTAAGAAAGCGAAAGAAAGTGAGAGGAGACTTAGAGTATCAAGCATTAGTTCACAGTCGTTTAGTTTTTGAATATCGCGATGCTGGTGGGGAATCTTGGTTTGATATCAATCCAATTTTGGCAGAAGCAAGTGAATTGGAAGAAGGTTAGTTGATAGTTGATAGTTGATAGTTGTTAGTTGTTAGTTGATGGTGGTTAGTTGTTAGTTGGATACCCTCTGGATGAAAGTTGTTAGGAGTTAA
>CAYMZW010000133.1:0-15164 GCA_964395005.1 uncultured Rivularia sp. | reverse complement strand
ATAAAGCCAAGGAATTAGATGCGAAGTTGAGAAATCAGGGTGCGGATGGAGCTTTGTATGGAATTCCGGTACTTTTAAAAGATAATTATGACACCTCCGATTTACCCACTACTGCGGGTTCTGATGTATTAGCAGGTTCGATTCCTCCTGATGATGCTTTTACTACCAGCGAATTTCGCGATGCAGGAGCAATAATTTTGGGTAAAACCAATATGAGCGAATTTGCTCTTTCTTCTGGAAGGCTTGGTTATAGCTCCTTGGGGGGTTTAACGCTCAATCCTTATAACCTCAATCGCGATGCTTCAGGTTCGAGCAGCGGTACTGGTGCTGCAATTGCGGCGAATTTTGCCACTTTAGGTACTGGTACGGATACTGCGGGTTCGGTTAGAGGCCCTTCTTCCACTACGAGTTTGGTAGGAATTAAGCCGACGCGGGGATTGGTGAGTAACGATGGGATAGTTCCCTTGGCGCTTACCGCAGATGTTGCTGGCCCTATGGCTCTTTCTGTCGAAGATGCGGCGATCGCACTGGGTGTAATGGCTGGTGTGGATGCAAACGATCCGGCAACGGAAGCGAGTCAGGGTAAAAGCTTTGATGATTACACTCAATTTTTAGATAAAAATGCTTTACAGGGAGCAAGAATTGGTGTAGCGCGTGATTATTTCGGCGGTAACGAGGAAGTTGATAGTTTGGTGGAAGCAGCTATTGATAAGATGAAAGCTGCTGGTGCAACTATTATTGAATTGGATCTTCCCGACACGGTTGTGGATGCTTCTAACTACGGTACTCTATTAAATTCCGTAGTGCAAGCTGAATTCAATCCGCAGATTGAGGAATATTTGGGTACTCTGGATGAGGAATATCCGCAGAATTTAGAAGAATTGATTGCAGCTAGTGAAGATCCAGAATTGGTTAATTCGGAAACTCCAGTTAATCCCAATCGGATTGCAGTGTACAAAGATTCTTTAGAATTTGGTGGTTTAGATAATCCTGAATATCAGCAAGCGATTAATGAAGGTATTCCCCAATTACAAGAAGAATTAAATAATATTTTTGCTAGCAATCAATTAGATGCGATAGTTTATCCCACAATTGCCACTCCACCAACACCGATTACTGACTCCGAAGGTAATGTAATAGAAGATCCAACTTATCAAGCTGATTTAGATAACGTTGGTGGCGATCCTTATAGAGCTAATTATTTAGCTAATTTAACGGGTTTTCCCGATATTACCGTACCTGCGGGATATACGGAACAAGGTTTACCTGTAGGTATATCTTTATTCGGGCAAGCATTTACCGAATCTACGTTAATAGGATTAGCATATGCCTACGAGCAGGAAAATCCAGTTCGGATACCGCCATCAAATACACCAGCTTTACCAGGAGAAAAGTTTGAATATCTCACCGAAGTTTTGATTGTTGGCGATGCTGGTGATGATGTTTTGGAAACTGGATTAATACCAAATTTTGATGGTAATAAAGATGTCGTATTTGCAGGAATTGGTGATGATTTAGTAGATACTACTCAAAGTATTTCCGGTGGTAATCGAGTATTTGGCGGTAGCGGCGATGATGAATTATTCGCCGGGAAAAATGATGTTATTAATGGTGGAAAAGGAGATGATATTTTAGATGCTTCTACTGGTAGAGGAGGCAATCGTTTGAGTGGTGGTGATGGTGATGATACCTTTTTTGCTGGTGGTAACGATAGATTAATTGGTGGTAGTGGAAACGATCGGTTTTTTATGATTGAAAAAGGTGGAAATACAATTAGTGGTGGTGCCGGGAAAGATCAATTTTGGATTGTAAATGCTCAATTGCCAGAAGAAGTAAATACGATTACCGATTTTGAAAGTGGAGTTGATGTAATTGGTATTGCGGGTATTGATGATTTTGAAGATGTTAGTTTAGAAATGGATGGGAAGAATACTGTAATAAGTGTTTTGGATCGAGATGTGGCTGTTTTGTTGGGAGTAGAAGGAATTGGGGAAAGTGATTTTGCTCTGATGTAAAGTTCTAGCACACCCGCTTGGGGTTGCAAACCCCAAGCTGATAACGAAAGTCTTATAAATAGGACTGAAATTATAAAAAAACATTACAAACCATTCTCAATTAATAGAAAAGGTGCCTAATAGTCAATAATAAAGATGAGCTTAGCTTTTTGATTGAGATAATGAAAATTTTATTTCACTAGTCCATTTTAATGGACTTATGCTATTAGCCAGGGGTTTGCAACCCCTGGTGGTTGTGAATTATCAGCATAAACCTTACAATCCATTCCCAATCAACACAAAAGGTGCCCAATAATAAGGATGAGCAAAGGTTTTTGATTCAGCTTTTTTACCGGATGATGGTGTTTCTTCAGCAATCAAACCCCCCGCTCTTTTAATATCATCTATAGTTACATTTTTATTTCTAAGGTACTGCAACTGAGCCAAACGCATGGCTTCGGCTTTAGTAATTTTGTGCTTATTATTAGCAAGATTTTTGTAAAAGTTTTGCATCAAAGTACTAGTACTGCTATCAGCAACCTGCCATAAAGAAGCTATGACTGATTTTGTACCTTGCTCGACAAAAGAATAAGCAAGACTTGCTATTTCTACACCATCTTGACGCGGCCCCGCAAGGGCTGTTTGACAAGCGGAAAGTACTACTAAATGAGTATTACTTAATCCTGCTAATTCTTTGATTCTAGATTTATCTAATTTTTCAGCATTTCCTAATAGTAGATATGATGCATTCTTATCACCTGGAACAAATTCTCCGTGAGTAGCAATGTGTAATATACTATAAACATTTGTTGCTTTATTTTTGAATTTAGTCTGTAAAGTTTGATAATTAAAAGATTTATTTAAATATTCTTCTCCTGGATATATACCTTTATCTTCGCTGCCGGTTTTAACAATTTGATCTACTTCTTTTGGTACGCTAGGTAATGTAGAAAAACCACCGACTGCATCCGATACTCCCATTGCTAAAACTTTTGTATTTTGAACTTTTGCTGGTAATCTTGCGGTAGTATTTGTTAATTCTGCTGAAAGTACGTTGTAAATGGTGTAATTCTCAATTAAATATTGGTTTCCATCGTATAATGCGCTCATGGGAATATAGCGGGTGACTCTATCGAGTGCAAATACTAAGTTTTCAACTTTATTTTGTTGTAATTCTTTTTCCAAAGGTTTGATAAGCCAGCTATAAAGTTTCTCACTGACTGGTTTAATTTTGGCGATATCGGATGCACCACAATTACGGGTTTCGCATTCTTCCATTAATTCACGAAATTTTTTAACGGTGTTTCCTAATTCATCCCAAGTAACGGGAACTACAAATTTTTTGGCAGTATCACCAGAATATAGCAACAGCCAAAGTTTATTTTCCATTACTAAAGGATAAATCATCACGGTGCCCGGTTGTGCTTTGACAATATCTATAGCTTTGGAATTACCTGGATTGAATGTGTTAACGTCGGTAGCTATTCTATTGTTTATTCTTTTTTCGATTGTTTGCAAATTTCGATCGAATTCAGTTTGTAAAGCTGTAAGTCTTTTTTTCAGTTGACTTAAATCTTTGCAGTTAATCTTTTCACATTCGCGGATTTGTCTGGATAAATTAACGATAGATTGATTTCTATCTAAAATTTCTTTTTCGATATCGTTTAACTGCAATTGATTTTTATCTTGATTATCAACTCCAGCAAAATCACGAATTTCCTGAATTTTCAATAAATCTAAAACTTGCCGTGCTTCTGCTTGTCTTCCTTGAGAAATCAATAATTCGGCTAACTGGCGATAAATATCAGCAGTTTTGGTACCTTGAAAATCAACTACCGTATTTAAAAAAGAGTTTTGTAACTCCGGTGGTAAACCTTCAATTCCCCGACGGATTTTTTCAATCCCGTTGATTGCTTGCTTGTAATAACCGATAGCAATATTGGCTTGATTTAATTTACGATAAACTCTACCCAAACCAGCATAAATTCCTGCATTACTACCAGTTACATTTTCCGGAGTTTGAATTGCAATTGCTTGTTGATATACTTTACTTGCTTGGGATATTCTACCAAAGCGATAATGAATCATTCCCAAGAAATTAAGAGCGTTTTTTTTAAAAACCGGATTTTCAACTTTTCTGGCAAACTGCAAAAAGCTTTGGGCTGAATTCATCGCATTAGCATCATTACCCAACTCACCATAACCCAGACTTAACATCCGATGAGCAAAAGCTTGTAATTGAGGAACTTTAATTTCCCCGAATATAGTTAAAGCTTGCTGTGATAACTCAACAGTTTTTTGCGGATTACCTTGAGAAAAATGGGTATTAGCCAGAGATAATAAAGCTATACCTTCACCGCGACGGTTTTTTAGTTTTTGCGATGTTTTTAACGCTTGCTGGTAGTAATCGCGGCTTTTTTGGTAATCTCCTAAATTGCTGTAAATCTCACCCAAATTAAACTGAGGAGAAATTAATAAAGGTGGACTTTTTAACTTTTGGGCAATATTTAAACTAGCTTTGGTTAATTCTAAAGCTTTCTGATAATCCTTGAGTGAAGAGTAGTAAGAGCCAAGATTATTTAAAGCAATTAACCTTAAACGAGGATTTTTTAATTCTTTGCTAATTATAAATGCTTTTTCAATAAAATCCTTAGCTGTGGTATATTCACCAATAACTCGATAAGCATTTCCTAAATTAATTAGTAACTCCGCTTCATAATCGCGTTTTTCAATTCTCCGTGCTAATTCCAAACTAGGTTGAGCGACTCTAATAACTTTTTGATAATCTCCTAAAGATTGGTACATTTCGCTCAATCCAACTGAAAATACAACTTCCCCCTGAAAATTCTGAATTCTTTTAGTAACATCTAAACCTTGCAGCGCGGTTTTTATACCTTGTTCGTATTTCCCTTGATAATTATATGCTTGAGTCAGAAATCCTAAACCCAATGTTTCTCCAAATATAGAGCCATATTCTCCTGCTAAACTGATAACTTGCTTTGCAGTTTCCTCAGCTTTTACGGTATCTCCTAATAAAAGATAACTTTGACTTAAAGAACTTAGAGCAGTTAATTTGAAATAATTAAAACCTGCTTTTTCTATAATATCATAACTTTTTTGAGCAAATTCTAATGCTTTTTGATAATTTCCTTGGTTGCGATAAATATCACTAAGATTGCCTAAAATTCCATATTCTAATAAAGCATCGTTCAACTTTTGAGCAATTATCAAAGCTTTCTGACTAGTTTCCAAAGCTAACTGATAATTTCTTTGTTTTTGATAAATATCGCTGAGTCTATTTAATACTTCTACTTCTATTTTCGGTTGTTTAAGTTTTCTAGAAATTTGCAGCGCTCTTTGAGAAAATTTAATTGCTTTTGGTAAGTTTTTGAAAGCATTATCATATAAAAAAGATAATTTGACTAACGCTGTTATTTCTAAATCAGGTTTTTGCAAAGATTGAGCTTTTGCTAAACTTTTTTGAGCAGCATCTAAAGCTAAATTATATTTCCCCAAACTCGAATAAATCAAAGTTAATGTATCTAAAGCATTAAATTGATATAGGTTAAATAATTCTTTTTGAATAGGTGGAAGTGTATTAACGTCAACTTTATTTATTACAGCAAAAGACTCTTGAGCAGTTTCCAGTGCTTTTTCGTGTTCTCCAATAGAATGATAAGTATTAGATAAACTGATTAACTTACTCAATTCATCCAATAAATTATTCTGCAATCTACTAATTTCTAAATTTCTCAGACTTAACTCAATAACTTTATCGTTTTTACCCTGCAAAGTATAAATTAAACCCAAATTTGATAAAGCCAATGATTCTGTATCTAAATCTTTGACTTCTCGTGCAATTGTTACCGCAGTTTGTAAAACTTCCAAAGCTTTGTCGTAATTCTTCAAGGAAAGATAACCTTTTCCCAAATTATTTAAAGCTTTAGCTTCTAATTTCCGTTTTTTTAATTCTCTAGCAAGATTTACAGCATTTTGAGCGTATTCAATAAAACGCTCAGGAGAAATATTTGTATTATTAGAAATATTTAACAGCCAATTTAAACGACGCAATTCTTCCAAACGCAGATTATTTTTTCTGGCTAAAGCTAAAGCTTCTTCTCCAAATTTTACCGCACGTTGCTTATCTTCCTGTCCGAAATATAGCCAAGACAAAACACCAAGTCGTTTAACTTCAGCAACAGGGTTATCTATTTAACTATTTACTAATTTAGCTTTCTCTAAAACTTCAAAAGCACGAGAAAATTGATTTAAAAGAGCATATGTTTGAGCAAGATTATAAAGAGTAAAACCAGCTTCGTATTTATCCCCTACTTCTTCATGTATACGAATAGCTTGCTGGAAAAATTTTGCTGCTTCAGCATCTTTATTCAAACCAAAAGTGTAAACAATACCAATATTTGCCAGGGTTTTAGCTTCACCTTTTCTATTGTTAACCTGACGATGAATAGCCAGAGCTTGCTGTAACAACTCAAAAGCTTTATTATATTGCTCCTTACCAAAATAAATATAGCCAATATTATTTAAAGTTTCCCCAACACCAATTCTATCTTTCAACTCCCGACGAATAACCAAAGCTTCCTGTAATGCTTTATCAGCTTTATCGTTTTCGTCTAATCTTATATAAACCTCACCAAGATTATTCAAAGTTTGAGCAATCCCGGCTTTATCTTGCTGCTGTCGTCGGATTTTCAATACTCGCTGATAAACTTCCACAGCTTTGAAATATTGTCCCCGACGATATAACTTTATCCCTTGCTCGAATAGCTTATCTGTTTCTGCTGTAGTTTGAGCCAGCAACGAGGGATTTTGAGTTAACAACCGCCTTGAATCTCCATATACCGGAAGACTCAGTGAAATTATCAAGCTAACAGACATTAAAGCGATTAATTTTAAGCGGGAATACATAAGCTAAACTCTTATATAATATGATTATTTTACATTTAATGTTAGTAGTTATACTGGTACAAGCAAAGATTATTGCGTTACGTTTATGTATATATTTGGAAGTTTGGCGGGTTATGCAGTTTTTAGGTTTAGGTAGTAAAGGGAACTGGCGGTTTAATTTAGATATGGCGGTTGAAACCGCTTCTACACAAACTAAACCCGCCGTCGCGGGTTTAAATTATTAAATCCACGGAGGTGGATTTTACCTGTGTAGACGCGGTTTCAACCGCCGGGTTATATTTACTTTAACTTCAACCTTTAACCTTTAACCTAATGCAAAACTCTTTAATCCAAACTCTACAATTAATCGCCAATCCCATCAGCTTTTTCGACAACCATAAAAAAAGATACGGTGATACCTTTAGTTTACGAGTATTAGGCATCAATTCCCCACCAGTTGTCTTTTTCAGCAGCCCCCAAGCTATTAACGATTGTTTCGCAATTCCCGCGAATAAATTAGATTTTAAAAAAGCTACTCACGTTTTCAAACCTTTATTTGGCAGCGATTCGATTGTCTTTCAAGAAGGTAAATCTCACAACCGCCAACGACAATTATTAATGCCTCCATTTCATGGCGATCGCCTCAAATCCTACGGTGATACAATTTGCCGTATAACTAATAATGTAACTAGCAGTTGGCAGGTTAATAATATTGTCTCAATGCAGCAAGTAATGCCGGATATTACTTTACAAATTATCCTTCAGGTGGTATTCGGAATTTCTCCCGGCGAACGTTACGAAAAATTAATAAAATTGTTAACTGCCCTATTAGATGATATTACTAAACCCTTATTTTCCAGCTTATTTTTCTTTCCACCTTTACAAAAAGACTTAGGAAAATGGAGTCCTTGGGGAAATTATATCAAAAGACGGCAAGAAATTGATAAATTAATATATGCAGAGATTTGCGAACGTAGAATAAACAATGAGAATTTAGGAGAAGATATTTTAAGTCTGTTAATGTCAGCAACTGACGAAGCTGGCGCAAAAATGACTGACAAGGAATTGCGAGATCAATTAGTTTCCTTATTGCTTTTAGGTTACGAAACCACATCAGGAGTATTGGCATGGTTATTTTACATGATTCACTCGCATTCTGAAGTTAAAGATAAATTAATTAACGAGTTACAAAGTTTAGATAATTCAGATAATTTGGATAATAATTCTCCCGAAAAAATTACTCAATTACCCTACTTGAATGCAGTTTGCTCTGAAACCATGCGACTTCACCCCATAGCTTTAATATGTACTCCCCGCATGGCTGTAGATAAAGTAGAAGTTGCCGGAGAAAAGTTTGCCGAAGGTACCGTTTTAGTTCCCTGCATATATTTAGCTCATCGTCAGCAAACAACTTACAAACAACCCGATAAATTTATTCCCGAAAGATTTCTAGAACAAAAATTTTCTGCATTTGAATATCTACCTTTTGGGGGAGGTTATCGCGGCTGTATTGGAGCCGCTTTTGCTATGTATGAAATGAAATTGATTTTAGCAACTATTATGCAAAAGTTTGAATTAGAATTAGTAGATAAAAAACCAGTAAAACCAGTGCGTCGGGGGATTACAATTGTTCCTAGTGGTGGAGTTTCTATGGTTGTGAAAACTATTTAATATCCTTTCCGTTTGTATTGGAAAAGATATTACTACAAACCTTAATTTGTCACATTTAGAACTTGCAAAGCCCCCCTTTCCAAGGGGGGTTGGGGGGATCTAAACGTGTGAAAAGCCTAACGTACCCTTGCGAATGCGTAAATCCTAACATTATTTAAATCTAATTTGTAATATTAGAACTTTTTTTTATTTTGTATCTAATAATATTAAATTAATGTTTATTGCAATTAATCCTCATTAAGTCGCAATTATAAAAATTTAGTTGTTTAACTAAGCCGGAAAATTGCAATTCGGGGAAATGCATTTATTGAGAATTGTTTTTAGTTGCTGATGTAATCTTGCTTTGAGGAACTTGGTATGTCTATATATAGTGAAGCTATTTGGGTAAGCGGTAGCCCTTCTTTAAGAAATTTAAGTACACCTTTAATAAACAAGTTAGCCAAATATACGACTATTTCAGGATGGGAATATATTCAATCAGCAGATGAGCCAGCCTGTATGGATACAGCAGTCGAATTATTACACAGTTATCTTAAAACTAAACACGTTCCCATCAATTTAATCGGGCATGGCATAGGTGGAACGATTGCATTAATGTTGGCTCGTAAATACCCTGATTTAGTCAAGTCTTTAACTTTACTTTCAGTTGGAGCGCAACCCGCAAAAACTTGGCACGTTAACTATTATCAACAACGTCAAATATACACTCTTAGTAAAACAGAAGCTTTATTCAATACTCTGAATAATGTATTTAGAAATAAATATCCCTGCTGTTTGCACAACTTAATCGATAATTTCTATCGAGATTTAGAAAACTTACCCCTAATGCATTCATTATTTAAAATCGAAAGTTTACCATCGGGTGGAGTTTTAATGCCATTAATGGTTTGTGGCGGACAAATCGATATGATTTTAGGTTATCCCGACTTCCATGAATGGAAAAAATACTTACAGCCAGAAGATATTCTTTGGAAATGCCCCCAAGGAGGTCACTTTTTCCATTATTTTTATCCTGAAATA
Source organism: uncultured Rivularia sp. (assembly GCA_964395005.1). Classification (GTDB taxonomy): domain Bacteria; phylum Cyanobacteriota; class Cyanobacteriia; order Cyanobacteriales; family Nostocaceae; genus Rivularia. Next base: position 5,574 of record CAYMZW010000133.1, on the reverse strand, counting down.
GTCAAGGAGCAGATTTTACATTTTTGGCGATCGCACAATTTAGATGTAGCAGAAAAAGAGGTTATTAATATGGGTAATTGGTAACTGGTAACTGGTAACTGATAACTGATAACTGATAACTGCTAGATAATGCAAAAGACAATTAACAGATTTCGTCATATCTGTTACAACATTGCAACAATTCTAAATGTAATTTGAAATAATGTTATGACTAATCAATTTTAGACTTTTATCGGTTGTTGATGGGAATAATCCGTTGATTATCAATCCAAAACCTAAAATCTAAAATTGAATAGACTTTGGGAATCTCTGAAAGTAAAAATCCGCCTTAGAAAGTTTTAGGGAAAGAAAATTTACACCCTGAACTTTCCGCAGAATCGAAGCACAAAAAAGTTTATTGCTTACCCAGAGGAGCTTTAATTATGGCAAAGATGGCTATTTTTTATGGCAGTACTTCCGGGCTTAAAAAGCATTTTAAAATCAATACTTTCAGCTATTAAATTAATAATAATACTTAAATAATACTCAAAAAAAAAGGGCAATTAAGTAGCTATAAATGTTGCTAAAAAGCATCCTTTTACCTTAAATAATGCATAGCTAAAATCGAACACAAAAAAAGGAGTAAGGATTCATGCCCCTACCCCTTTTTTTTATGTTTTATATGGTTAATCACGGGTATCTCTATTAGCTATCTTAGTTAATTCTTCAATTTGTTTCTGCTGCATAGCTATCATTTCTTTTAATGTTTCAACTTCAGATTTTTGTTGATTTTTTTCAACCTGCAATTCTGGGTTAAATTTTTTAGCGTATTCAGTTACGTCTCGATAATGTTTTTTACTAACTTCTTCAGAATGTTCACACCATGCATTAACTACGTCTGATGGTATCCCTAAATCGTAAATTGCATGAGTGATGAAAGTATGTCGAGTATTGTAAGGGGGAAGGTAGCGTGAAATTTTTCCATCTTCTACTAATTCAGTTATAAAGCCCTTGTAATGATATTTTTTCTTTTTCCCATGACTTATAAAACCTTTCCAGTACATACCTATTGTTGAATTAGGTATTACAGTATCATTCCCTTGCCTAAAAACACATTCATTGTCTTTACCTTGTTTAAGCTCTTTTAGTAGATTCCATAACCTACTATCCTTTTTCATGGGAAATACTCTTTCAGTGTTGTTTTTTGTAGATTTATATTTTTTTGCTTTTGAGCTATAGTTTCTTCTGAAAATTATACATTCGTTATTCCACTTAATATCATTCCACCATAGTGCTTGAGCCTCTCCTAACCTACAACCCGTTAAAAATCTAAAAGCAGTAATGTGATACCATCTTTTAAATTTTTGATGATGATTTTTTAAATAATCCAGTATAGTCTCTACTTCCTCCCATGTAAAAGCTTTATTTTGATCTAAGATATCTATGTCTGATTCTATGTATTCATCTTGTTTTATCTCGCCTGAAATAGAATTATTTTTTATATCGTTACTTAAATTCAAAAAAGGATTTTTGTCATGATATAAATTATGTTGAATTGCAAAATTATAAGCTTTTTCAATTGCTGATAATATTTTTTTAGTTTTTTCTTTACTTCTATTTTCTATTAACCAATTTCTCATATCAAGTGGACATTCACCTGTTTCTTTAATAGCATCTTGGATGTAATTTGTGTATTGCCTTTTGTATGTGACTTCATATGTAGTTATTGCTAAGCTAGGTTTACGATATTCACAATATTTATCCCATATTTCTAATAAATTTAATTCTTTTTTATTTGTCAATTCTAATTTTCCTCCCTCTATAACTCTCATTACTCCCCTAAGATTAGGAAATATACTAAGTGGTTTAAGCACTTCCTGATAATTTGCTTTGTTAAATGTTCCATCTGTATTGTGTAGTTTTCCATTTTCCAAAGCTATTTGTAGTCTGGCTATAGCGCGATCGATTTGAGCATGATTATCTTTTTCATTTTTAATTCCAAGTGGTACTTTTATTTGAGATTTAACCTGTGGGAACCAGGTGCGGGGCATATTTATAATTACCATTCCTGATTTATTAGTTGTGTAACCAATGTTTCCTCTTAGAGCTTTGCCAGTAGGAGTTTTTGAACTATTCATATTTATTACTCAAATAACACTCAAGGTACAGCTTATTAGACTAATAACTAAGCTTTAATGCTCATTATAGCTTTTCAGAACGAGTACTTCCGGTATAACCGAAGAAATCGCCACAAAGATACACGAGCATTTTGGTGAAGAATTATGCGATCTTTTTAGCATGGAAGAAGATTTCACTAGTGTTGATGAAATGCTTGAGTACGATCATTTGCTTTTTGGTTGTTCTACCTGGGGTTCTGGGGAAGTCCAAAATGACTGGCGCGATCCGCTGTTTGAAATGGAGATGGATAAACCTGATTTTACAGGTAAAACCATTGCACTATTTGGTGCAGGAGACTACAAAAGCCACGGCGAACAGTTTGTCAGCGCATTAGGAACCTTATACGATCACTTTAAAAAATTGGGTGCAACTCTTGTAGGTGAAATTCCTACCGACGGTTATACCTATGAATATTCCTTCGCCGTGCGCGATGGTAAATTTATTGGACTACCTATTGATGAAGTTAATGAAAGTGAAAAAACTGACGAGCGTATTGCACGTTGGGTTGAAGCATTAAAACCGCATTTTCCTAGCCCATCATTGGAAACTGCATAGTGATTTGAATGGGAAGTGGGGAGTAGGCTCGAAAGAGAAAAATCAGGTTTCGATTATCCTCTAAACTTGTCTTTCCACCCTTCCCCGTTCGCTATTCGCTGTATTAGTTAGAAGTTGACAAATTAATTATTCATTAAGAAATATCTCCATCTATTTCTTTGAGTAATAAATATACCAAAAACCATCCTAAAAAGATAGGAAATATTACGATTAAAGTACGCGGATCTGACAGTAAAATATCCATAATTATTGTAATATCAAATTAAATTTGTATCGAATATATCTATATTAATATATCAAGACTCACCAACCCCCCTTATGAAGGGGGGCTTTACGTAAGTCCTGTAATTACTTCGTGCCGTAACACAACCTACAATTTAAATCAAAGGGTTAAAACCCTGACTACGAACTTTACAATTACTTTTTCACAGCCCTAACAGCAGCATCAGCATTTATCAATCCGCTACCGAAGAAAAACTGTTTATCTGTCACTGAGTTAGGAATTGCACGATTATTAACTAATTTACGATAAAGTTTTTGCTCTTCTTTAGTAACATTCAAACTTTGATAACCCGCAGTTGATTTTAGAATATCAATCAACTGTACGCGGTTCAAATTTCCTCGATCTTCACCTTTCATTAAAGCTACCACTCCCGCAACTGCTGGTGAAGAAAAAGAAGTACCTTGCATCCACCAATATTTTCCTTTAGGATCGATTGTTTTAGACCAACGGGATTTCGGAAAGGCTAAACCTCGCCAAAATATATCCATCCATGTTCCCCCAGTGGTAGGAATTCCTCCCAATAATGAAGCTGATGTACTAAAATCTCCACCCGGTGCAATTACATCCAATCCCTTGCCGTAGTTGCTGTAGTAAGCGCGATCGCCCTCGAAGTTACTTGCGCCAACTGATAATATTCCCTCATATCCGGAAGGATAACCAACCTCAGCATGATTGGAATTACCGGAGGAAGCAACTATAACTAACTTGGGATTTTGCTGTAATATTTGGGTAAATGCTAATTGTTCTACATCACTTGGTAGCTTTTTACCCAAGCTTAAATTGATGACATCAGCACCGCGATTAGCTGCATAACCAACGGCTTCAATAACTGAAGAATTAGAAATGCTTCCATTTAATCCAAATACCCGCACTGGTAAAATCTTGGCATTGGGTGCAACTCCCCACATACCAGTTTGATTTTGCGGTTTAGCTGCAACAACACCGCTAACTAAGGTACCATGAAATTCACCACCCACTTGAGAACGAATTTTTCTACGCAAATAATCAGCTACTTTTTTTTCTGATGCTGAAGAGTTTATTTGCTGTAACATCGATGGATGTACATATCGTTTAATTAATTCTTTGTCAGATAACTTAAACGTATGATGTAATTTCCTTCTCAAAATATTAAGTTCTAAAGGACTCATACGGGTATCAGAATCGCCAATTTCACAAGGCTGATTGCTGTTACTTGGTTCCGAAAAGTCCCATCCATAGCGTTCTCCAGGACATTTATCTGCTGCTTCTACCTGGTATAAACTATCTCGTAAATCGGGATGATTCCATTGAATCAGGCTGTCGATTACCGCAACAACTACACCTTTTCCACCGTTACTATTTTTCCAAGCTTCGGTAACTCGTAAATCGGTACGAGGTAATGTTGCTTTGGATTGCGATTGTTTGTTTTTCGCTGTTTGTTGTTGAAGACAATTTTGTAGAGAATCAAAACTACTTATCTGCTGTCGTTGTTGCAAACATTGTTTGAGAGGTACGCTATTTAAATGCCACTGCAAACCTAAATAATTTGTAGTTGTACTTGGGCTATCTGTAATTTTGGGTTGTTTTTTGATTGATTGAGTATTTAAACCCATGCCCGGATCTCGATTATCTATATCAATAGACTTAGAAATAGATTGTAAGAAATTCGGTGAAGCAGAATTAACGCCTTTAACTTGGTTGAGTTTGTTAGCAATATTCAATACAGCAGTACCCGAAGCAGTAGTTGATTTTACTATATAAACATTGCGGAAGAAACGTAAAGGACGAACAATTTCTAAATTATTTTGTTTGAGAATAGATTCTCTCTCACTATCGTCAATATTTGGTTTAAAACTAACAACTATTTCGTTAGGTAAAACAATAGTATCTTGACTGTTAGCGCGACTTAATACTGGTAAAGAAGCCTTAACGTAACTTTGATTTTCAATTCTTTTCTGAATATTGCTACCGTTATTGCGTGGTAAACTGACAATAGCGTAATTTTTACCCAAAGGTTGAACCTGAACTTGAGAATTACTTCTGCTACGAGTGCGAGTACCAGTTTGTAAATCCTGTTCTAATTTAAGATAAAGAGGATTAACGCTGCGAGTTTTTGGTAAATTTTTGAATTCAACAGCAACAACATCTTTTTGTTGAGTTAAAGGAATTCGCTTTCCTTGATAAGTGTAAAATAATTCATTGTTAGTTTGCGTAGTTTGAGCGATCGCACTTGAATTAAATTTAATATTTGTGGTGAATGGGAAGATATTAGTTAAAGCTAAGATGCTACTAGCGACAAGAATACCGGATAATCTACGTTTGTGATTCATTCGATTGAATAATAAATTATAGGATATTGGTTGCGAGTATAGAGTATAAACATTTGTTTGTTTACCCGCTCAATTATGTATATATCTGGGTGCTGTGGGGGGTATGCAGTTTTCTAGAATCTCGTAATCTCGTAATCTCGTTCCTATGCTCTGCATAGGAATGCATGAATTGAGGCTCCGCCTCAAGACAATAGAAGGCAGAGCCTTCGTGATATCATTACCATGCAGAGCATGGTAACGAGAAACCTCTAACCTTTAACCTTTAACCTT
>CAYMZW010000132.1:0-15224 GCA_964395005.1 uncultured Rivularia sp. | reverse complement strand
TAAGTAAGATTTTACGTGATTCATTTTATTTGATTCCTAAATACAACAAAAAAAAATTGAAAGGTTCGTAGTTGCGCTTCAGCGCCAAATATTTCGGGCTGTACGCGGAGGGAGTATTTGTAGGTTGGGTTGAAGGTGGTGAAACCCAACACTTCGTAGACTAGTGGTTTGTCCCATTAATTTTGCAGGGTACAGAGTTTATATTTGTAGGTTGGGTTGAGGAACGTTAACGAAGTGTGTCCGTTCAGCTTGCTGACCCGTTAGGGTAAGGACATAATCCAACACTAGTGGTTTGTCCCATTAATTTTGCAGGGTACAGAGTTTATATTTGTAGGTTGGGTTGAGGAACGAAACCCAACACCCGAGTTGGGTTACTCTTCGAGAAAGCTCCGCTTACACTCCGTTCAACCCAACCTACGAATCAATCTCTTAACTAAGATTTAAAAATCTTACTACAAGCTTTTAACCATCAAAACTTTTGAAAAAAACCACTAGAAACAAGTTTCCCCAAGGGATGTGGTTTAAACTCATCCCCTACTTATCCAATTCCAAACTCGAAATTACTTGAGTTATTTAATTCTACGGCAGAAACGTTATTAAGGAAAATAGATGGTACTGGTCGAAATACGTCATTAGCCGCACCATCTGCATCCATTTGAACTACTGCAAGATTATCATTGGCTTGGAGAAAACCTAAAGTACCATCTGCAATCGGGTTGGAGCCTGTATAATTCATGCTTTGCAGTAATTCTGTCAAAACAATTCTGTCTTCACCAATTGTAAAGTCGGTAATTAAGTCGCCAGTATCTGCCATGTTGGTGTAAACAAATGCATCGTTGCCGTTACCCCCGGTGAGCGTATCGCTACCTGCTACACCGTTAATTTGCCCAGGGTTGTCAGGAGATGGTGATTCATTCCCCAAGCCTCCTATAATCGAATCGTTCCCATCTCCACCGGAAATAATGTCGTTGCCGACTAAACCAATTAAAGTATCATCTCCAACTTCTCCATTCAGAGTATTATCACTATTATTGCCAACAATAGTATTGTTAAGTTCGTTACCAGTACCATTGAGTACACCTTCAAGCAAATTCAAATTTTCAAAGTTTGCACCCAAAGTATAATCGAAAGCTGCATCAATAGTGTCTATACCTTCGTCGGCATTTTCGGCAACTACATCATTGACATTATCAACTATATATGTATCATTGCCAGCACCCCCAGACATGGAATCATCACCAGCACCACCATCAAGTACATCATCACCACCACGACCTTCGAGTGTATCATTGCCTTCCAAGCCGCTGATTATATTGTTATTCTCATTACCGATAATAATGTTGTCTAGATTATTACCAGTACCATTAATGGGATCATTACCAATTAAACGTAGATTTCTCTCGTTTTCTTGAAGCGTATAGCTGACATCTGATTCAATAAAATCATCAGGTTCAGGTTCAGGAGGAGCTTCAGGAGGAGCTTCAGAAAAATTGCTGCTTGCAATTAAGGAGAAATCCTGACCTTCTGGGGTGTTGCCTTGCTGTACATTAAAACCAGTTACGCGAACAGTCCACTCACCTGCTTGTACATCCTCTGGGTCTACTAGCACCTGTTCTACGTTGTTCAGACGGTCTACATTTAGGGGGTTTTCATCTTTTGTCGCTTTTCTTGCTACCCAATCTCCGTCACCAGTTAACGCATTGGCTGGGATATTTTCAATATTGCCTTGGACTTGTTTTCCATCTCTATCGACTATAGGTTCTCCATTATCATTAAATAGAGGTGTTAGTTCATCTGTAGGTCTAAGTTCATCTGGTATAATAGGTTTCCCTTCGGCATTAACAGTATGACCAAGCTGCCAAGGTAAGAAGGTGGTACCATCAGGAGCAATTAATTCTAAATCCAAATCATTTATTAGTTTCGGAGCAGTGATTGCTCCTTGGACTGCTGCTTCTACATCATCCCAAGCTAATGTAACCTTGAGTGGGTTGTCAGCATCATTTTCATCCACTAAAATACTGTATTCTTTAGTATCCCCTTGTCCTTGTGCAACAAACTCTTTTTCCTTAATTTTGTTGGGAATAGGTACGTCATTTTCTTCACCAGAATTCTGCATGAGGTCAACCGCAGCTTCTGCATTTACCAAACCCCAACCTGTAGCGTAGTCGGGACCGAGTGTTGCAGTGACTAACCCTCTATTATCATTACCGTTAGATGGGTCGCTATCGGAGTCAATATCCCTTAATGGTGCTTCTTGTCTCTCATCTTCTTCTGGTGTTCTTGGTTCATCTGCTATTCTTCGGACATCATCATCAACAATATCCGTTGCCGTGTGGATTAATAATCCTCGGAGCGTGGATGGAAGGGGTGGGTTCTCGTCAATGTTGACATTGTAAGTTTTTTGCCAACCTTCTAGTAGTAATGCATGAATTCCTGCTACGGCAGGTGCAGCCATTGAGGTTCCGCTTAGTTTTGTGTAACCTTCAGAGGTACTTTGATATATTTCAGAATTTATTGCGGTAGAAAGAATATTCGTTCCAGGTGCAACAACGTCAGGTTTAAGACGACCATCGTGAGTCGGTCCAAGACTACTACCTGCATTTAATTTGTCATTTCTAATATCCCCATCTGCATTATCCCCATTTCCATCGGAAGCATCCCAATTTCCAACGACGACAGCATTTTTATTTTGAACAAGAAGAGAGAAATAGCCACCAAGCTTCCCGTACTGAGGGATATTACCATTATTTGCGGCAGCAAAAATTTGAGGTCTGCGAAACAGTATTCCATTTTGATTGACCCCTCGAACTAGTGAATCAAACAATTCACTTTGTTCGTTGTATTTTCCATCTGGGTTAAGAGTATGAGAATGATTGGAAAGGTCTAGAGAATTGTTCCCGATTTCACTAAATACTGTAGTTAACTTATTGAGCGCAATTGGGTCTTTAATGTCTCCAGAGGCAATTAAACTCGCATCAGGAGCCATTCCACGATTTTCAAAAGGTGTAGCCCTATTCGGATTTCCATTAGCATCATTTTTATCACTTTGAAAACCAGTTCCTGCAATAGTACCTGCAACGTGAGTTCCATGTCCATCGCTGTCAGGAACAGGGGTACCTACAAGTTTATCTTTTAAGTCTGGATGAGAAGCATCAATTCCAGTGTCGTGTACAACAACAGTAATACCTTCACCTGTTAAACCATCATAATTTTGAAGTCCGTTATCATCAATTTGTTGAGGACCTTGAACCTCATCTACCTTAACAACTGGGCGGGTATTACTGTTAAGCGGTAAAGTTGGAGTGAAAGCTGGATTTATCCATTCCACCTGGTTGTTAGCTGCTAGATTAACTAGATTTTCTTCTCGAATTTCAACTTGCCAAATACCGCCAAAAATTGAAGAAGAAGAAATAGCTTGTGCTTGCCCTAAAATCGAATTAATTTCTTCGACGGGAGTACCTTCTGCAAATGTCACTGAAAGATTTAAACTACCGTCATCATTCAGAACATAGTTATCGTTAGTTTCTGAAAGAAAATATGCATCATAATTCCCCACCAGGATATCAGGTGCAATTTTCTGTTCGGCTTCTAAAGGTGTGACAAACTCAATTAAGCCATTAAGATTGGGGTCTTCCGGATTAAAATCTTTTCTAACAAATCCATAAACGTTGCCATTAGAAAGAATAGTTTTACGGGTAATTCCTGCTGCTTCAAGCTGTTGTAGTTGCGAAGCTGAAGGTGTTTGGCTAAATGAAATAACCCCATGTAAACCTTCTGAGGACTCATCAAGTCCTTCAAGTTCCTCTAAGAATTCGTTCTGCAATTCTTCACTTGGAAGGATATCCCCACTTTGTAAACTAATTCTATCTTGTTCAACTTCTTCAATTTGCTCGTCAGATGCTGTAGGTACGGTAATTTCAATATTGCCTTGAAATCCTACATTGTCTCCACTGTCAACTTCAACCCGCCAACTTATACCTCTAGCAATATCTTGTTCTGTTACTTCATAAGTTAGAGAATAAGGGGGAGAGTTATCAACAAGAGGTTCTTCGAGCGGACCATCTAAAGTAACCGTTAATCCTTCTTGTGGACTTTCATTACCGGGAGTAACATTTACTTGAATCGTTCCCGGAACCAGTACGTTAAAAATCTCATAGGGTACTGTATTGGGACTATCAATCTCGATAGGAGTTGTAATATCTGGTGTGTCTGGTGTATCGGGAGTATCGGGAGTATCGGGAGTATCTGGTGTGTCTGGCGTATCGGGAGTGTCTGGCGTGTCTGGCGTGTCCGGTGTGTCTGGTGTATCCGGCGTATCCGGCGTATCTGGTGTGTCCGGTGTGTCCGGTGTATCGGGAGTATCGGGAGTATCTGGTGTATCTGGTGTATCTGGTGTATCCGGAGTGTCTGGTGTATCCGGAGTGTCTGGTGTATCCGGCGTATCCGGCGTGTCTGGTGTATCCGGTGTATCGGGAGTATCGGGAGTATCTGGTGTATCTGGTGTATCTGGCGTGTCCGGTGTGTCCGGTGTATCCGGCGTATCGGGAGTATCGGGAGCGTCTGGCGTGTCCGGAGTATCGGGAGTATCTGGCGTGTCCGGTGTATCCGGTGTATCGGGAGTGTCTGGTGTGTCCGGCGGCTCTACAGGTTCTACAGGCTCTACAGGCTCTACAGGCTCTACAGGTTCTACAGGCTCTACAGGCTCTACAGGTTCTACTTGTTGCGGTATTATTTGTTGTTGCTGTTCTAACTGCTCTTGCTGTTCGGGTAAAATATCAAATTCGTTCATTTTTTTACTCCACGTTAAATACTACAGTGATGCTATTTCAGAGGATGTTTGTAAAGTCAATCCCTAGACTTGTTCCTAGTGGTTCGCAAGCGCAATTTCTGCTCCCCCTGCTCCCTCCGCTTCCCCTGCTTCCCTCAAGTTTTGAGTCAATCAATCATTAAATAGAATATTGTGTATGACTCAATTGCACAATGAAACTTAAGCGACTTAAAAGACAACTTAAGCAAATTTATTGATTAACTAGTGGTTTGTTCCTAGCCGTACTGCTGCAAATGCTTAAAGGCTCAGCATAACAGGAGATTAACGAGAGGCAGAGCCTCTGGGCTATGCGTTCCCAGCCGGTCGGCTGGGAACGAGTCAACGAGTCAGGCTGAGAACGAGTCAAAACAGGAATTTCCCTTTTTCAACTTTATTTTTACATTTCTTCATCCTCTTCGTCTTCGTCTTCGTCATCTTCATCTTCGTTCTCCCACCAGTTGAAAGAGCGTATCCACTCAGCAAATCGCGAGGTTCTTCTAGTTCCATCTTCAACCCTATAAAAAAGGTTTTGTATGCTCGACATAAAACTTGTTATCTGAGATATGATTCCGTTCATGATCTTTTACCTTATAGAAATGGTCGTAACTGGTATATTTTTTTTCTTGTAGGGTGCGTGACTATTGGTTATTTTCATTAGTTTTGACGGGATTTCTCTCATATCCGCTCGGGGTTGCAAACCTCAAGCTAATAGCACAAGTCCTATAAATCTTACATCTTGCAACATTCTCAACAACCGCCTTAGAATAAATTCTCCTTTCTTATACACAAAGTCTGATAAATCAGACTGGGTAAGAGTTTTAGTGCGTTTTAACGTACTTTGTATATAAGCCTTGGAATTGATTCCAAGGCGGGTATTTGGGCTTAACGATAATGGTGCTGTTCGGTCAGATAAATAGGACTAAAACACTACCCATTAAAATTAATGTGGTGGAATACTACTGGTGCATTTCATTAATTCTGACGGGTTCGTAGTAAGGGTTTTAACCCTTAATTCTAAGATTTAAAAATCTTACTACAAGCTTTTAACCATCAAAACTTTTGAAAAGGACTACTAGTGGTGCATTTCATTAATTCTGACGGGTTCGTAGTTGCGCTTCAGCGCCTCATATTCCGGTATCTGGAGGCGCTGAAGCGCAACTACAAACCCATGAATTTTTATGGGACAGACTACTAGCGTGTGACACCTCGATAAATATCTAACGAAAGATAAGGGTTTTGCTTTCACGCACCAACTGTACTTGTGACAATTGCTGCCGTTCCTATTTTAAAGAAGTTTGTCACTACTATTATAAATAGGTGCAAGTTGATAATGCTTATTCATTTGGAGCTTGTTTTTATGTCATATTTTCTAGAAAAAATCAGCCAAAGACTTACTGTAGAAAGGCTTATGGTTATTTTTTTCTTAGCAATTCAAAGGCTATTAAAAATATAAATTAGACTTTTGGCGAATAGGCTAATAGTTTATTTAGCAATATTTTTAATTTATATAGGAATCCTATATATGCATCCATATTTATCCCAAGGATTGCGACAATGCCAGAGTCAATTTTCGGTAGCAAGCGGGAATATTTAGGGAAAGGTTGGGCTTTCCCGCTGCAATTGAACTTGCAGGGAGGAATACAGTTTAGTAACGAAGAACAAAAAGTTAGAGAATCAATGTGGCTTATCCTTCGCACTAGTGTAGGGGAGCGCGTTTATCGACCTAATTTTGGTTCGCGCTTGTCGGAGTTAGCTTTTGCTCCTATGAATAGCGAAACTCTGTTGCAAATTCGTATTTATGTTTTAGAAGCTTTAGAAGTTTGGGAACCGCGCATTACTGTTGATGAAGTTCTCACGGATGCTGACCCAGTACGTGGCAAAGTGGATATTATGATTAACTATAAACTTAAAGATTATCCCGATACTTACAGCTTGGTTTATCCTTATTATTTAGTTTATTCTATGGAGTCATAAATATAAAATCTTACCGCCAAATATCATGTCCTGATGAAAAAATTAGTAATTAATAATTAGTATTAGTTTCCATGAATAAATTCCCAGGCTTTTTTTCGCGTTTCACCAAATTTCGGTAAGCAGTAGATATAGTTAGGAATGACCGCAACTGTCATAATACCTGGCTGGTGCGTGACATTACAAACCTTATTACTACGTTGCAAATTAATCGAAGTCACAGCACCCTACAAAAAAAATGTGCCGCTTGCGTGAGTCCCGATCTAAAATCCAAAATCTAAAATCTAAAATAATAAAACAGTGGAATTTGATTTTTTACCAAAACTACCTTCTTCCAATTTAGACGATCGCAAATTTGATGATTTGGTGGAAGAATGCATTATGCGTATTCCTCGCTACTGTCCTGAATGGACAGACCATAATATGAGCGATCCAGGAATTACGCTGGTTGAGTTATTCTCTTGGTTGACAGACCAAATGTTGCTGAGGTACAACCAAATACCTCGTAAAAATTATGTTGCTTTTCTGGAATTATTGGGTATTCGTCTGCAACCTCCAGCCCCAGCTCGTACTGAATTAACTTTTTATTTGAGTTCGGATTTGCCAGAAACTTATATAATCCCAGAAGCATCTGAAGTTTCTACGGTGCGGACTGAAAGTTTAGAAGCGATTACTTTTAGTACCGATTTTCCTTTGATAATCGCTAAACCTCGACTGCTACACTTTCTCACCGCAGAAACGAAGGAAGAAAAAATCCCCCAATCACTACGAGAAAGAGTCACAGTTACCTGGAATCGTAATTTAGATGATTATTGGGAAGGTAGCGAGCAATCAATATTTGAAGACGAACCCGAGCTAGGAAACTGTTTTTATTTAGCGGTTGATTCCGACCAACCTTTGGATGGAAATGTCCTAGAAATTACTTTCAAAGGAGCTAGCGCAACACCCACTGGTATCAATCCAAATCAACCACCACGTAAATGGGAAGCTTGGGATGGCGAGAATTGGCAGCCTGTTTTGTTACAAGAAGCAGACGATAAAACACGGGGTTTTAGTTTCTATGAAATAGTCCAACAGGGAGGTACTCCAGAAGAAGGAGCAGAAGTACGGGTGCATCTACCGCAAAAATGGCCTGCAACAAATTTTACTTCTTATCGCGGTCGCTGGCTGCGTTGTATATATACACAATCGCAAACAAATCAACCTGGTTATAACCGCTCTCCAAGGATTACCGCTGTGGGAATCAGGTCTATTGGTGGTACGGTACGAGGTTCTCAAAGTAATTTAAAACAAGATGAGCGATTGGGAATCAGTGACGGTAGCCCCGGACAAACTTTTCAAATTCAAGAAACTCCTGTTTTAGAGCGTCGAGAAAATGAATATATTATAGTTACTCCCCCTGATGGCTTACCTCAAAGATGGCAGGAAGTAAGAGATTTTGCTGATAGCAATTCGGAAGATAAACACTACACTATTGATTCTATTACTGGTAAGGTTCAATTTGGTCCGTTAATTCGAGAACCCGGTCAAATTAAGCGTTCTACGGAAATTCGCAAAAGCATTCAGCAAGCATCATCCAACAGTATTATTTATCAAGAAAGCGAAATAGAAAGAAATATACAAGAGCATCATCAGTACGGAGCAATTCCCGTCCGGGGTGCTGAAATAAAAATGATTGCTTATCGCTCTGGAGGAGGTAGACAAGGAAACGTTCAAACCCATACCCTAGAATTTTTGAAATCTGCTATTCCTTATGTTGCTAGCGTCACCAACCATCAACCTGCGATCAACGGAGCAGATGCAGAATCCCTAGAGCAAGCAGTCATCAAAGCTCCGCGAGTTTTACGCAGTCGCGATCGCGCAGTAACAGCAGAAGATTTTGAAGTGTTAGCTCAAGAAGCTGGTTTAGGAGCAATTGCTCGCGTCCGCTGTTTACCAGCAGAGAGTACAAATCTACCAGGCACCATAGGTTTGATGATTGTTCCTCAGACTAATACCGATGCGATTGCTTACGGTTCGGGTTTATCTCCAGACAAATTTGACTTAAGCCCGAAACTAGAAGAAGATGTACGGAGCTACTTGGATGAAAGAAAGTTATTAGGGATACGATTACAAATTCAAAAGCCAGAATATGTGGGAGTTTCTGTACGAGCAGGAATTAGTTTAGAACCAGTTTATGATAATCCTAACGCTCGCGATGAAATTATCCGCGATATCAAAATATCACTGTATAAATTTTTAAACCCTCTAACTGGTGGCATAGACGGAGAAGGCTGGCCTTTTGGACGACCTTTGTACGAATCAGATATTGTGGCATTACTACAGCAAGCGCAGGGTGTACGCTACCTAGGTCAGGTGGTGCTATTTCCCATAATCAAGCAGGGAGATAATTGGGTACGTCAATCATCCCCAGAGAGAATTATTGACCCAGGCTTACAAGGTTTAATCTGTTCTTGGAATGATAACAATTTACGTTCGAGTCATGTCATAAATATGATTAACCCTCAGTAGATAAATATATCTGGTTTAATATTTTTTATGGTACGCAGCGTTAGTAACTCCCCAATCCAAATTGACTTGAATCCAATGCAAATTCCGGAAGCTTTACCCGGAAATGCTTTGGGTTTTACCGGATCGCAAAAAATTGAGGTTATAGAGCATAACTTGGTATTGCGTCCCGGACAACCGAGCGAAATAATCGTAAACTTAAAAAATTTGACTGCAAATGCTTTAAATATAGAGCTACAAGTCGAAACAAACTTTCCTTTTCAATATCAAGTGGGAATGGAAGGTAGTGAAATTGCACCTGGAAAACAGATGCAGAGCGTACTCCGTTTCATAATTCCCGAAGACTTTTTTGAGAACCAGCAAGCAATTGCTCCCAATAAACAACAGAGATTAGAAATTGACTTTCACGGTTGTGTAAATGTACGTATAGATACAGGAACAGAACGAGAAAACATTCAAAAAAGCGACAAATTTAATTTATATATTCGTCCTTGGTCTAACTACATGGAATTCTTGCCGCTTCTATATCGGGAAGTGGACTTTATTGGTCGGTTGATGAAAATATTTGAGCAAGCTTATCAACCAGTAATAAACAATTTTTCCGCTATGTGGGCAAACCTTGACCCTTTAACAGCACCACAAAAATTACTACCATTCCTAGCTTATTGGGTTGGTTGGGAAATAAATGGAGCATGGGACTTAGACAAACAACGTCGTTTAATTCGTCATGCTCTTAAACTATATAGATGGCGAGGAACTCGTAAAGGTTTGCGTCTTTATTTACATTTATATACGGAATTGCCTTTAGATGATGATTTGCAAAACGAAGGTGATAAACATATAAGTATCACAGAGCCTTTTGGTAATAGTTTTATTCTCGATCAAGCAGAATTAAACGATGCGGTATTAGGAGGAGGAAAAGCTTATCATTTTGTTGTACGATTACGCTTTGATAAAAACGAAAATGTTATCAGTGAAGAACTAGCAAAACTAATTATAGAACAAGAAAAACCCGCTTTTTGTACTTACGAATTATATATAGAAAATAATAGTAAATAGTTAGTTGTTAGTTGTTAGTTGTTAGTTGTTAGTATGCTAAAAAAAGTAATAAAAAAAAGGGAATAGAAAACAGAGATTCAATTTAGTATTTATGTATTTATTCTTATTAAAATCGCTTAATAAAGCTAATTATATTTTCATAGTAAGCATTTTAGACTTATGATTCAGATTTTTTGCATACTATGTACTAAAGAACCATTAATTTTTATATCTATACAGTGATAAATTTCTTAACTCCTAACCCCTAACTCCCAACTCCCAACTCCCAACTCCTAATTCCTAACTCCCAACTCCTAATTCCCAACTCCCAACTCCCAACTCCTAACTCTTAACTCCTAACTCCTAACTCCTAACTCCTAACTCTAAAATCCAAAATCCAAAATCCTATGTCCCACCCATTTCCCCCACCATCAATTGAACCATTCGACCGTCTTCAAGCTGCGGATGGTTTATTAATAAATGCCGACCGCTGGAGAAAAGCACATGATTACCACCGTCTGCGACAAAATACTCACTATCAGTGTTTAAACCAGCCAGGGATTGTTTGTGGTTTAGGAGTACGAAGTATTCCTTCACCAAGTAATGTTCAAGCAAAATACAGAGACGGACGTTGGGTACAAATTCAACCTGGAATTGCTATCGATTTAGCAGGTAATTTAATAGTTGTACCCACAGCTTTCAATTTTCCAATCGATTTAGAAGTTGCTAATACCGATTCAATTTTAATTTATTTAACAGTTAGTTATGTAGATCCAGAAGATTTGAGAGCGCAAAATTCCAGAGAGACAGTTAGAGAAACTTATCGATTTGATCAAAGAAACTCTACACTTAAGATTTCAGAAATAGAAATTTGCCGCATACTATTACAGCCAGGACAAAAAGATATTACTCAACCCAATGATATATTTTTTCCCGGTTATAACGATATAGATTTACGTTCTCGCCGTCAAGCACAAGCACGTCCGCAAGGAATTTTACGTATAGCACAGATAAATCATAATGATGATGAATGCGCTCGTAATTTCTTTAATTTATCTTACTTACTGCAATCAATTGAATCTTTATATCCTTTTTTTCGGGGAGTTGATGAACCAGAACAAATAACTTTAGCCAAAAAGATTGAAGATTACGATTTACTTTATCTTACAGGTCGGCAAGAGCTATCTATAAATAGCGTCGAATTTAAATCCTTACAAAATTACTTAAATCGCGGAGGAATGCTGTTAGTTGATGTGCCAGAAAATGGAGAAGCATTAATAAAAAGTACCTACGCCTTGGCTGAAAAGCTAAATATTACTTTAAAGAAATCAACAGAATTACGACGCGACCATTCCTTAAGAACGCGACCATTTTTATTTGCAGGATTGCCAGTTATAAATCAAAAAATAATCGAAATAGTAACTGGTGGAGGAATTATTTTAACTATAGGTGATTTAGCATCGGCTTGGGGATTAGATAAAGAAATGAAGATGCCTAGATTGGCTATTCGTACCGCTCAGGAATTTGGAATTAATATTATTTATTACGCTTGGAATCGCCGTCGTTTAATCGGTTTACAGCAAGAAGATAATTCTGCAAAATGGTAGCAATTAAGTGGGTGTGCAAAATTATTTGTGTCATTACGAGCGGTAGCGAAGTAATCTCAAAGTGTTGCGATCGCTTCGTTGCACTTCATTCCACTCGCAATGACAAATACACAATTAATTTTGTCTAGCTACTTATAATTGGTAATATCACCTTCGAGGTGACGCAAGCTACGTAATTCGTAATACAGCACTTCGACTCGTTCCCAGCCTCCGGGGTGGAAACCCATAGCTCAAAGGCTCTGCCTTCATTCTAGTTGAGGCAGAGCCTCATGAATTGTATTTCCAGGTGGAACCTGGGAACAAGAAAACAAGAAAGCTTTAATGCGGGTTTAATTTTTGTTTAAGACTCCAGAATCAAGAAAAATAGCTGATTTACTCTATCGATTTCATAAAAGCTAGCTGAAAGTCTAATTTATTTTCCACTGCTTTATATTAGTATTTTTATTAATAGATTTCATATCGCAATCGGTTATGGAGCGAATTAGAGAAAAACCTAAATATTTTATTTCTTCCATTTTCGCTTACTTTGTGCTTAGTCTCTATCCCAGCTTGAGAAGTAATTTATGATTGGAACCTATTCCACTGTAAGGCACTCTCAAGCGCCAAGTAAATAGAGAATTGCTATTTGAGTCAAATATGGCAAAATTTAAACATAATTTATTTTTAGTTATGGTTAAACCCAATGCAACCCGGTCATATTCTCCGCAATCGGTATAAAATTATTAGGCAATTGGGAAGCGGTAGCTTCGGAACAACTTATCTAGCCCAAGATTTGGATTTACCAGAAAATGCTGTATGTGTAGTCAAAAATCTTCGGAGAGCAGAAACTCAAGAAGAGTTAGAGGACTTCATCAAATTTTTTGGCAGGGAAGGTAAAGCACTGTACCATTTAGGTAACCATTGCAATCAAATTCCACGGCTTTTTGCCCACTTTGAAGAACAAGGGGAGTTTTATCTCGTACAAGAGTACATCGATGGACACGATTTAAGTCAAGAAATTTTTTCGGGTAATAAGCTAAGTGAAGCTGAAACGATCAAGCTTTTAAAAGAAATTTTAGAAGTATTAAAAATCCTTCATGACAAAGATATCATTCATCGAGACATCAAAGCACAAAACTTAATGCGTCGCAATAGTGACGGCAAGATAGTATTAATAGACTTTGGAGCCGTTAAAGAAATTAGCCAATCAAAAGTCAATCCCGCAGAAGCCACAAGCAGAACTGCTATGATTGGGACTCATGGCTATATGCCTAACGAACAGTTTAATGGTTTTCCCAAATTATCTAGCGATGTCTATGCAGTAGGGATGTTGGGTATTTATGCTTTAACTGGAGTTAGACCGCAGGAATTACCTAAAGATCCAAATAATTTTGAAGTAATTTGGCAAGATAGGGTCGTGGTTAGCCCGAATTTCGCAAGTGTATTAGATAAAATGGTGCGCTCTAATTTTAGAGAACGCTATAAAAATGCTGGTGAGGCTTTACAAGCACTGGAAATAATATCATCAGAATCTACTGCACGCACTTTAAAAGTATCGCCAAAATTTTCACCTGTTTCATCTCAACCTTTTTCTGTAACAAAGCTAGGATTTTTGATTGGTTTTGGAGTTGTATTTAGTTTAGTTGTTGGGATAGGGGCGTTATTTCCGTTTTTTTCTGAACAACATGAACCTATAACTGATGCAGAAACTTGTCTTAAAGAAATTGATGCCATAAATATTCAAACTAAACTACTAGATTTTAAAAAAGATGAGCGGGGTAATAAATTATATAAATTAAATGGACAAATAAAAGATAATCAATTAAATGGTTGTGGAATATTGATAGATGATGATGGTGATAAATATCAAGGGATATTCACAAATAGTCAGTTAAATGGGAAAGGAGTCTTAGAATTAAAAAAACCTGGTTATAAATATAAGGGAACATTTGAAAGACATAAATTTCACGGTGAAGGAACTTACACATTTCCAAACAGTGAATATAGAGGAAATTTTGAAGAAGGTAATCCAAATGCGAAAGGAACTTTAAGATTTAAAATAAAAGATTATCATATAAAATATATAGAAGGTCACTTCAATAATAGCTTTAGCGATGGCAAGGGTAAGATAATTTATAAAAATAATTGTATATACGAAGGAGATTTTAAATATCAAAAGCCTAATGGTATAGGAACCTGCATAGATGAAAACGGTTCTTCAAAAACTAAAATTTGGAACAAGGATCAATTGAAAAAAAATTCATCTACTTGCTGCGATATAATATTTCAATAAATAGGTATTATTGTAAATAACTAATTATTTCAATAGTATGAAAAAATGAGTAAAATTGGTTAAATTTTTCAAGTGTAATAATTTAGTATCTTGGGGTTATAAATGACGTGCATATTGAAAGTTTTAATGAATTGTATATGATTTCTATATTTTTCAATAATCTAATACTTACGCACGGGCAACATAGTTAGATTCAGTGCAAAGAAAGAAGTAATTCTAAACAACTTGATTATATATTAAATAAGTTAAGAACTAAACTATATGTTTTATTATTACTCAGAACATAAATTTAAATCCAGAGTTTCTTCTAAAATTTTAAATAATTCCAAAAGAGGCGGAAAAAATATTATTTGCCAAGAGTGAGTAACTAATAGAGATTTTGATAAAAATATCAAATTAGTAAACTGATTAAGTATGAGTATGAGGTGTGGAGAATGAATGAAGAATCTTTTATCAAACTGATATTTTTAATTCTTAAAGCTTATTTAGTTACTATCAGCAGCTTAATGATTGCTCTAGAACCATATTCAAAACTATCTTTAGCTCAAAGTTCGTCAGTAAAACAAGAACAACTAAAAAATACAGAGAATAAAGATTTGAGGGATTCTGATGACTTAAAGGATACAGAAGAATTAGGCGAGTCTGCTAATATACAACCCGATAACCAACAACTCGAGAATCAACAACCCGAGAATCAGCAACCCGAGAATCAGCAACCCGAGAATCAGCAACCCGAGAATCAGCAACCTGATAATGAAGGGGAATTTGATGATCCTGCTAATATACAACCCGATAATCAAAAACCCGATAATGAAGGGGAATTTGAAGATCCTGCTAATATACAACCCGATAACCAACAACCCGATAATGAAGGGGAATTTGAGGATCCTGCTAATATACAACCCGATAACCAACAACCCGATAACCAACAACCCAATAACCAACAACCCGATAACCAACAACCCAATAACCAACAACCCGATAACCAACAACCCAATAACCAACAACCTGACAACCAACA
>CAYMZW010000131.1:0-15315 GCA_964395005.1 uncultured Rivularia sp. | reverse complement strand
TCTATAAATTTAGAAGAATAAGACTTACCACAACTGCCAATAAAAATTAAATAATCATCATTCTCAAGCTTATAGTCAGGTGACGGATTAGAAATAGTTGTGCCGTTTTTACCGTGCTGTATTGCAATAATGGTGCTTTGAAAATCTTGCTTCATTGTCATAAAGACATCTATAAAAAGACTTCCAATTTCAGATTCAGGAACGGCTATTTTAAATATTTGCGAACCATATTCATAAGTAACGATATCGGAAATAACTTTACTAATGCCGTGATGTATAGCGGCACTTGAAATTAAATTACTAGATAACCGACTACTAACTATTATTTCGTCGGCATTAGCTCGCTGACAATTTTTAATATTGTTTTCATTTATAAGTTCGGCAATAGTATAAGCGTCTTTATTAATGCTTTCTACCGTCAAAGTTGATAATATAACTTTTGCATCGCGTTGTTTATAATCTAAACTATCGTCACCTAAAATAATTACGGTTTTGGCTTTCATTAAATTTGCTTGATGCAGCGTTTCATCACAGACTTCTCCTTTAACAAAGAATAAGTATTTATCTTTGATTGGTTTTCTATCGATGTCGGCAATTAAAACGATAGGAGTCTTTTCTGTTTCCGATTCTAACCGCAATTCTTTAATAACTATTTCGGCTCTATAATTCCATTCACATAAAATAATATGATTTTCAAAGTTATAAGAATGCATTCCTAAATCCTTACTTATTTTCTTTTCTACTAAAATACTGGCAACTGTAGCGGTAAGTAGAGTCAAAACCCCAATCCCGACAAGCATATCAATAAAAGCGATAAAACGTCCGGGAATTGTTTTAGGAGTAACATCGCCATAGCCAACTGTTGTTAGAGTAACTACAGCCCACCATAAACTATCAAATAAGGATAAATTTGGCTCTACAAAAGATAAACTTAACGAACTAACGACAACAATTACACCAATAATTAAAAGCGGACGAATAAAATTTTCAGTTTCTAAAAATTCCCAAACTGTATCAATCCAATTCCTAATTTTAGTTAAAATTGATTTCATTAAAATAAATTATCAATTATCAATTATCAATTATCAATTACCAATTATCAATTATCAATTATTACTCTACATTTTTGGCGCTAAAGCGCAACTACGAACCAATTATTTTCGTAACATCCCTTTGTAAATTCCTGGTGATGAATCTTCTATAGTTATTGCACCTACGGTTTTGCGGTAAAAATCTGCTACACCGTCGCTGGCAGCACCGATAATTGCATAACCATATCCTTGCACTCGCATATCGTTTAAGCAAGCTAATAACAATGCTTTACCAATTTTTTTTCCTCTTGCTGCTTCGCTAATACCTATAGGGCCAAAAAAATTCTTACAAGTGCATTCATAACAAGCAAAACCGAGAATTTGCTGGTTTTCTACGGCAATCCAACAGCTAGGAGGCGAATTTTTGAAAGAAACGTCACATTCACTCATCCAGCGTGTATTAAATTGCTCCTTAACCCAAGCTAGAATTGTGTTTTTTTCCGGCGCGATCGCACGTTTAATAACTATACCCTGCCTTTCTTGCGCGGCAATCTCTACTTCTGCTCCTGGCAAGGTATAGAGTTTAACTAACATATCAGCCATAATTAATTTTAGATTTTAACAACGGATGCTTTTCTTTTAGATTTTGACAACGGATGCGTTTCTTTTGGATTTTTTTGTAGGGTGTGTTGTCGCGGAGCGCAACGCACTATAGTAATATTTTGTAACTGATATATACAGTATTTATTACTAAAAATGCAAGCAAATCGACTCACACAACAATTACAATTCATCATCGAAATTGACAAGCTAAAAAATGTATTGCGTCAAACATTATTAATAGATGGTTCCCGTCGAGAAAACAGCGGCGAACATTCTTGGCATTTAGCAATGATGACAATGATTTTAGCGGAATACGCAACCGAAGGAACCGATTTATTTCGCGCTATGAAAATGTCGTTAATTCACGATTTAGTAGAAATTGATGCTGGCGATACATTTTGCTACGACGTGCAGGGATATGAAAGCAAAGCAGAAAGAGAATTGCAAGCAGCAACAAGAATTTTTGGATTATTACCGGAAGAGCAGGGAAAAGAATTACGATTGCTTTGGGATGAATTTGAAGCCAGAGAAACAGCAACGGCTAAATTCGCCGCAGCTTTAGATAGAATACAGCCTTTTATTCACAATCAACAAACCAAAGGCGGTACTTGGCAGATACATAATATCAACCGCAATCAAGTAATGAAAAGAATGGCAGCAGTAGAAGAAGGTACGCCAGAACTTTGGGATTTTATATTAGCAGAAATTGACAATTGTATTGCTAAAGGTTATTTAAAAAGTTCGTAGTAAGGAATTTATTCCTTATCTATATTTACAACTTATGAATAAGGTTTTCAGGTACCATCGAAAAACCTCCACCTCCAATTGCCACAATTTGTTTGATAATTGGTTTTGTAATCATTTTAAACCTTGATAATTGATAATTGACAATTGTTAACTGCTAACTGTTAACTGCCCAAGCAATAAATCTCTCGGTATAATACAAAGCTAACTGATTGCTAACACCGTTAAAAATGCTATCAAAAGAATGTTCAGCCCAAGGAATTTCTAGATAAACAGCTTTATTTTTATCTCGCAATTTTTGATACATTTGTCTGCCAAATCTAGCTTCTACAACATGATCTCGACTTCCGTAAATTAGCAAAGTTGGAGGTAAATCGGGCACCACGTAATTGATTGGCGAAGCAGTTTCATACAGCATTGGTAACTGCTGAGGGGAACCCCCTAAAAATGCTTTTAAAACGGCACGAGCATTAATTGGATCGGGATAGGGAGGTTCGTTATATCCTTGAGTTAAGTTTACTGGGCCGTAATAATTAACCACAGCCTTTATCGGTGGTGCATCCGGTTGATAAGCTGCCAGCATCGCTAAATGAGCGCCAGCAGAGCGCCCTAATAATACCATTTTGTCGGTATCAGCTTCGTATTCGTCGGCGCGATCGCGAATAAATTTTAAAGCAGAATTTACATCATCTAATTGAGCGGGAAATTTGTATTCTGGCGCATGACGGTAATCGATAGAAAATACCGTATATCCACGAATTGCCATGTATCTGTTAAACTCAGGTTTTACGGATGGATTACCACTTTGCCAAGCCCCACCGTAAATAACTACAATCGCTGGATATTTACCAACTTTTTGGGGTTGATAAACTTCCATATTTAACGGTACTCCTGCGGGAGTTGCAAAATTAATATTAGTAATATGACGAGTTTTATCTAAGTTAATTCCTCGGAAAATATCAGCTAAAACAAAAGGCTGCTTTCGCATTTGTACTTTGACTTCAACAGGAATTTTTTGTTGATAATCGGTACCTAGAGCTTGGGCGATCGCCTTATTAAACTGCATTTGAGTTGGTGTAATACAAGAAAATTGCAAACTACAAACCATCAATCCAATTAAACTTAAAATACAGACAGTTTGTTGAATTTGTAGTTGACGAATAAATATTAAAGATAGAAATAAAGTAACTAAATTTAAAAGGAATAACCAGGGAGAAATCTCAGGTGCCACTACTCCGAATTTTAATAAAAAGAAGGTTGGTGCGGGAAGAATAATCCAAGAAGTTAAGAAAACGCTTATAAAACAAAGGAAAAGTATCAAAATCAATGTAATTAGTGAAAGAAACTGCTTGTTATTTAACATAGTTAGATGGAGGGAAGAAAACAAAAATCTATATTAAGTAATTTCAGTCAATTACAGAATATTTTTCAAAGCTACGGTAATTACTCAGGACGAATTAATTTATTTAAGTTAATGATAAGAAAAAGATTATTTTTAGCTAATTAAATTCTTATGTTAGGAAAAAAGTATTATAACAAACTGATATAAGCTGATGTACAAAAGTTTGAATTTAGCCTTTATAGTCCCCAATCAAGCAATAATTAAATTAGATGGTTAATTAAAGAGATTGAAGATTGAATAGATATTTAATAATTATTGGTTCGTATTTAGGAATATCTGCCTTCTACATTGAAGTCTTACAGATGATGACGAACCAAGTCACGGAGTATAATCATATACTTCAAACGTGATATTCTTTTTAAATAGTATAGATATATTTAAATTAGTTTCTTATGCTAGAAACCAATCAAGTATTTCAACAACGCTACCAGTTAAAAGAGAAATTAGCACAAAATGCAGGTCGTCAAACCTGGTTAGCGGAAGATATATCGATTCAGCCAGCAGAAACAGTAATACTCAAATTTTTATCATTCGGCGAAAATTTCCAATGGCAAGATTTAAAACTTTTTGAACGAGAAGCCGATATTCTTAAACAATTATCTCATCCGAAAATTCCTAAATACCGAGATTATTTTTCTGTTGAGGATAAGAATAATTGGTTTGCTTTAGTTCAAGAATATATTCCCGGTGAATCGCTTAAGCAATTAATTG
This sequence comes from uncultured Rivularia sp., assembly GCA_964395005.1. Lineage (GTDB taxonomy): Bacteria > Cyanobacteriota > Cyanobacteriia > Cyanobacteriales > Nostocaceae > Rivularia. The sequence goes on along the minus strand of CAYMZW010000131.1, from coordinate 10,824 downwards.
AGAAAAAACAAAGATTTACGGAAGAAGAATTACACAAGATTGCTTCAGAAGTATTAGAAATTCTTTGTTATTTACATACACTAAATCCCCAAGTTATCCACCGCGATATTAAGCCTAGTAACTTAATTTTAGGTGTAGATAAAAAAGTTTATTTAATCGACTTTGGAGCAGTACAGGATAACGCAGCAGCAAAAGGAGCAACATTTACGGTAGTTGGAACTTACGGTTATGCGCCCTTAGAACAATTCGGTGGTAGAACAGTTCCTGCTTCCGATTTGTATGCTTTGGGAGCAACTTTAATTCATCTTGCAACAGGCAAAATACCTGCCGATTTACCGCAAACAAAAATGCGGATTCAGTTTCAAGATAAAGTTAGTTTAAGTGATGGTTTTATACGCTGGATTGAAAAGTTAACCGAACCAGATATAGATGATAGATTTAGTAGCGCTAAGGAAGCATTATACGTTTTAAACAATTCTTTAGATGTAGATAATTCTGATGAAATTGCCAAACCTATTAGTACAAGTATTAAACTAAATAAATCCAATGGTAATTTAGAAATCAAAATACCAGCGGCAAAAATCAGATTTACAGACTTTATGTTTATATTTTTTCCATTTTTCATATTTTTACCATTTAGTTTTAAAGTTGCTTGTATAATTTCTTCTATAATTGCATCTTTAATTATTATATTTCGTTATTATGCAAATTTATATCTCATATTTAATCGTGAATATTTTCTAATTAAATGGAAAGTATTTAAATTTACTTATTTTATGAAACAAGGGAGTATTTCCGAACTAATTTATTTTGGGATTGAGGAATATGAAAATAAAAATGAAAGAATGAAAACAATCCTTATTAAAACGGAAACCGAAAAATATGCAGTTAAAGTACCATTAGCAGATACTGAAAGAAACTGGTTAGCGAAAGAAATTAAGCATTGGTTAGATGTTTAAAAATGCAATATAAATGAAAAATTATTTTTCCCATTGTACAGTTCATTCAATTTTTGCTGTCTAAATTTATTCTCAATATTATCAATCAATATTAAAGGATTACCTATGCTAGAAGCAAATCAAGTATTTCAACAACGCTACCAGTTAAAAGAAAAATTAGCACAAAATGCAGGTCGTCAAACCTGGTTAGCGGAAGATATATCAATTCAACCAGCCCAAACAGTAATACTCAAATTTTTAGCATTTGGCGAACAATTTCAATGGCAAGATTTGAAATTATTTGAACGAGAAGCCGATATTTTACAACAGCTTTCCCATCCTCACATTCCTAAATACCGCGATTATTTTTCTATTGAAGATAAGAATAACTGGTTTGCTTTAGTTCAAGAATATATTCCTGGTGAATCGCTCAAACAATTAATAGATAAAAAACAAAGGTTTACTGAAGAAGAATTACGCAAGATTGCTTCAGAAGTATTAGAAATTCTCTGTTATTTACATACATTAAATCCCCAAGTTATTCACCGTGACATTAAACCCAGTAACCTAATATTAGGTGTAGAAAAAAAAATTCATTTAATCGATTTTGGAGCCGTACAAGACAGCGCAGCAGCAAAAGGAGCAACATTTACAGTAGTTGGAACTTACGGTTATGCACCATTAGAACAATTCGGTGGTAGAACAGTTCCTGCTTCTGATTTGTATGCTTTAGGAGCAACATTAATTCATCTAGCAACGGGGAGAATACCAGCAGATTTACCGCAGAAAAATATGCATATTCAGTTTCAAGATAAAGTTAATCTTAGCAATAATTTTGTTCGCTGGATTGAAAAGTTAACAGAGCCAGATATTGAGCAAAGATTTAGTACTGCACCTCAAGCTTTACAAGCTTTAAACAGTCGTCTTGCCGTTAATTCATCTTCAGAAATTTCTAAACCATACGGTAGCCGAATTATATTAGATAAATCCTATAATCATTTAGAAATTCAGGTACCCAAAGGAGGAATTACAGTTGAAAGCATCTTTTTGATATTGTTTTGTCTTTTTTGGTTTATTCCTATCGGCTCCTCGATTTTAACTAATCCAACATCTTTCTTTTTTGTGATAATTGCTCTAATCCCTTTAAGCGTATTTTGTTTTCCTATATTACTTCCTACATTTGGACATTTATCTATCCATTTTAATCGAAATGAGTTTGCAATGGAATGGAAATTTTTAGGTAAAACTTATCGACAAAAAATGGGGAAGACTTCAGCTATTCAAAATATTCGTATTGGGCAGACTTCTTACAAAATTAATGATAAACATTTAAAAATGGTTTCTATGGAAGCTGGTGCAATCAAATATGAATTTGGTGGTTTTGCTCCTAGATTAGCCGATGCTGAAATTACATGGTTGATTAATGAAATTAAAGATTGGTTAGGGATTTGATGATTGTGATTTATAGCGAATAATTTGTTTTTTTATTTTTCTTAATTAGATTAATATTTACTTTTAAAATTTTATGTTACAAGCAAATCAAATATTTCAACAATGCTACCAGCTAAAAGAAAAGTTAGCACAAAATGCTGGTCGTCAAACCTGGTTAGCGGAAGATATATCAATTCAACCAGCCCAAACAGTAATACTCAAATTTTTATCATTTGGCGAAAATTTTCAATGGCAAGATTTGAAACTTTTTGAACGAGAAGCGGATATACTCAAACAGCTTTCTCATCCTAAAATTCCTAAATACCGCGATTATTTTTCTCTTGAAGATAAAAGTAACTGGTTTGCTTTAGTTGAAGAATATATCCCCGGTGAATCACTTAAGCAATTAATTGAAACTAAAAAGAGATTTAGCGAAGAAGAATTACGTAAGATAGCTTCGGAAGTATTAGAAATACTTTGTTATCTACATACACTAAATCCCCGAGTTGTCCACCGCGATATTAAGCCTAGTAATTTAATTTTAGGTATAGACAAAAAAGTTTATTTAATCGATTTTGGAGCAGTACAAGACAGCGCAGCAGCAAAAGGAGCAACGTTTACAGTTGTAGGAACTTATGGTTACGCACCGATAGAACAATTCGGTGGTAGAACAGTTCCTGCTTCCGATTTGTATGCTTTGGGAGCAACATTAATCCATCTGGCAACGGGTAGAATACCAGCCGATTTACCGCAAGCAAAAATGCGGATTCAGTTTCAAGAACAAGTTAGTTTAAGCGATGGTTTTATACGGTGGATTGAAAAGTTAACCGAGCCAGATATAGATGATAGATTTAGTAGTGCTGAGGAAGCATTAACAGCTTTGAACAGCAATCTTAAAGTTAATTCTTCTACTGACAATAGTCAATTACAAGATAGCCGACTAACAATTAAAAAATATGATAAAAAATTAGAATTAAAAATAGCAGCAGAAGGAGGTAAAGCCGAACATTATTTATCGTTACTTGTGTTATTTTTGTTATTTCCTATTTTTTTCGTTTCACCCTTGCTTCTAGGAATATTTTCTATATTATTAGTTTTTTTCATACCCCTTTTCTTCTCCATTCTACATTCTAGATGTGAAACTGTTTATATTCACTTTAATCCTAAGAACTTTATGATTGAGTGGAAAAGAAATGAATATAATATTCGATGTATAAAAGGTAAAACATCAGAGATTAAGGCTATTAGAAAAAGTTTTTCTGATGCAAAAAATGCTAAATCTCGACAACTATTGATAGAAGTCGGTGCGAAAGCATACCTTTTATCAAGGAATTTGAATGAAGCTGATACAGATAGGTTAATCAAAGAAATACAAGATTGGTCTTACAATTTATAGCTAAGATTATAATTAGTTGTGTAAAATCTCTTCCCACTCATCATCACTCAAAGCTTTCTCCTCAAACTCCACTCCAAAACAATTTCTAGCAGCATCAATTAAAACCGCAATTATTCTTTCAATTGTCAAATCTTCCCCAATTGCAATATCAAATAATTCTTCACCAAAAACCTTTTTAAACAATTCCTTATCCGGATTCAACCGCATCGAGCCATGTTGCAAAATCGCATCACCACGCCTCAACTGAGCGCTACCAATCAACTTACTACCATTAACCGTCACCAAATCCGCACCAGTTGCAGTACCAAAACAATTAGGATTATTTATATAACCCCTGCCAGCAGTACCGTAATGCAACTCAACACCTAGATTTCGCCATCCTTGAATCAAAAACTCGCATATCTTTTTATACGCTTCAATCCTACTTCCAGAAAAGTCAGAAGCAACTACAGCGTAAGTTAAGTCACCATTATGCAACACCGCACGTCCCCCAGTAGGGCGGCGCACCAAGTCTATTTTCTCACTATTCCAAATTAAACTTTGCCAATCTTCTGGATACTTACGTTGATGATAACCAAGAGAAATTGCTGAAGGCGACCAAGTATAAAAACGTAAAGCAGGCGGATATCCCGACTGATGCTGTTTCAACAACCATTCATCGATCGCCATCTGTAATTTACCATTTGCTTGCAAAAGCGGAATCAATCGCCAAGTTTTCAAAATGTTGATAGTTGATAGTGGTTAGTTGTTAGTTGTTAGTTGATAGAAACCTATCGAAAGCATTATTTACAAAAGCAACCAGCTACCTCAAAACTGATAACTGGTTACTGATAACTGTTAACTGATAACTGTTAACTGTTAGTTGCCAAACTTTGATTGTAAATCTTCGTCATTATCATCGGCGATAGTCGCGACAATGGTAATTAAACGAGAGGCTTCGGCAGGAGATAAATCTTCTAAAATGCGCGTAGATATAACTACTACCTGGTTCTCAACGATACCAAATCGCGCTTCTAAAGTTTCCGAACAATTCATTTGCAGAAGATGCCGCATCATTTTAGGCTCGTCTTTTGCGGGCAATTTCAACACTGAAGACCAAATTGTGATTGTATCTTCATCGGTTGTCCCCGTCAATTGAACAAACACTTCTACGCTACCGTACTTAAATTTCCACAAATATCCACCATCAGAAGGGTGACTAACCATTGCGCTATCGTTTTCATCCAGCGTATCGATAACGTTTTCAATCACCTCAACATGGTTGATGCTTTCCGTTTCTGTCATTAAATCAGTCATAAATTCGTCGCCTTCTGAATCAGTTTGGTAAGATGTCATACAAATTGTGCCTCAAGATGATGATTATTCACACCTACTTTATACCCAATAAAATGGAGTTGGGCATTGGGGATAGGGAATTGATGCCCTTGTGTGGTTAACAGCAACGCAATCTTGGGAATAATAAATATAAATTTGTATTAAATATCTATAGTATGAGCTATTGTTTAAATCCCCGTTGTCAAAAGCCGCAAAATAATAAAAATGCTCAAGTTTGCTTAACCTGCGAAACTCAATTGCTATTAAAACAACGTTATCGCGCCATCAAGCCAATTGGGCAAGGTGGTTTTGGTAGAACTTTATTGGCTGTAGATGAAAGCAAACCTTTAAAGCCTCCCTGCGTTATCAAACAATTTCTTCTGATAGCACAAGGTACCGATAACGCTCAAAAAGCCGCTGAATTATTTGAACAAGAAGCTTTAAGATTAGATGAATTAGGCAAACACAATCAAATACCCAATTTATTAGATTATTTAATTCAAGAAGAAAATCAATATTTAGTACAAGAATATATTGATGGATATGATTTAGCGGAAATATTAAAAGAGCAAGGCACTTTCAAGGAAAACCAAATTTGGGAATTATTAAATAGTTTATTGCCCGTACTCGAATTTATTCATCAAAATGACGTTATTCATAGAGATATTAAACCAGAAAATATTATCCGCAGTCGAGATGGAAAACTACATTTAGTAGATTTTGGCGCTGCGAAAGTTGTTACCGGAACAGCAATATTGCAAACCGGAACTAGCATCGGAACTCCCGAATTTGTCGCACCGGAACAATCAAGAGGAAAAGCTATCTATAGCAGCGATTTATATAGTTTAGGAACAACCTGCATTTATTTATTAACTGGAGTTTCGCCGTTTGAATTATTTGATATTTCCGAATATATGTGGGTGTGGCGACAGTATTTAGTTGACAATACAGTCAGTGATAAATTAGGTAATATTTTAGATAAACTCATTGAAAATGCTACCAGTCGCCGCTATCAATCTGCAAGCGAAATATTAAAAATTATTAATCCTCTACAAACAATTTATTTTAATCAAAAGCAAGTAAAAAATAACCAGTTACCAATAACATTTAAGATTAAAACAAATCGTAAATTAGCAGATGTTGAAACTAAGCAATATGTAGATTATCAAAATACTGAAGATACAAATACCGAACAATCAAATCTTCAACAAATACCAGATATTCCAACCGAGCAAGAATTAAATCCTGTTTGGAAATGTATTGAGACACTGGATCATCATGCTGCTTCCATCAATTCTATTGCTATTAGTTCCGATGGTAAAATTCTTGCCAGTGGTAGCTCTTATTGTGCCATAAAACTATGGAATATTAATACTGGTAAATTAATTCGGACTCTTTGCTCTGAAAACTCAATTAATGCTGTTGCTTTTAGCCCCAATGGATTGATGGCAAGTGGTGATTCGGCAAACAATATTCATCTTTGGAATCAAAGTTCAAGTATAAAAATAAAAGCACATACGGGATTGTTTGCTGGAGTCAAATCATTAGTTTTTAGTTCCGATGGAAAACATTTTGTTAGCGCTGGTGGTGATGCAACAGTAAAATTGTGGGATGTAAAAACTGGAAATATAATTTATATTTTTAGAGGCCATAAAAAATCGGTTAATAGTGTGGCGATCGCCCCAAATGGAAAATTTATTGCTAGCGGTAGTAGCGATAATACAGTAATACTTTGGGACTTACATACAGGTAAAATACTTAATACTTTTAATACTGATTCTAAAGTTAATTCAGTAGCTTTTAGCCCCGATGGAGAATTTATTGCAACTGGTGGTGAAGGCTACAATATAAAGCTTTGGGAAGCAATTAGTGGTACAGAAATTTGTACCCTTGATTCCGAAAACTTGGTTAAAGACGGTGTTTTTAATGTAATCTCGGTTAAATGTGTTGCCTTTAGTCCAAATGGCGAGATTCTTGCTACTAGCAGTTACAACAATGATATAAAATTATGGGATGTAAATACAAAACAAGAAATATGTACTTTAAAAGGACATTTAGGTAAAGTTAATTCCCTTGTTTTTAGTTTCTCTGGACGAACTTTGTATAGCGGTAGCGATGACAAGACAATTAAAATCTGGGGATATAAATAAATTTTTGTAAATATTTAAGTAATAAACCAAGTTTCATTACGAATACTAAGTGTAGCATTTTATATATTATTCTTAGTATGAGTTACTGTCTAAATCCTCATTGTCAAAAACCGCGAAATAAAAAAAACGATAAATTTTGCATAACTTGCGGAACCAAATTACTGTTAAAACAACGTTACCGTGCCATCAAACCAATTGGGCAAGGTGGTTTTGGTAGAACTTTATTAGCTGTTGATGAAAGCAAACTTTTGAAACCACCCTGCGTCATCAAACAGTTTCTTCTGCAAGCGCAAGGTACTAATAGCACTCAGAAAGCCGCTGAATTATTTAAAAGGGAAGCTTTAAGGTTAGATGCATTAGGCAAACACGATCGAATACCCAGTTTGTATTATTATTTAATTCAAGAAAAACATCAATTTTTAGTACAAGAATATATTGATGGATACGATTTAGCAGAAATATTAAAAGAGCAAGGTACTTTCAAAGAAAACCAAATTTGGGAATTATTGAATAGTTTATTACCAATACTTGAGTTTATTCATCAAAATGATGTTATTCACCGAGATATTAAACCGCAAAATATTATTCGTAGTCGTGACGGAAAACTATATTTAGTAGATTTTGGTGCTGCAAAAGTTGTTACCGGAACAGCAATATTGCAAACAGGAACTAGCATCGGAACTCCTGAATTTGTCGCACCAGAGCAGTCAAGAGGAAAAGCAAATTACAGCAGCGATTTATATAGTTTGGGAACAACCTGCATTTATTTATTAACAGGGATTTCTCCTTTTGATTTATTTGATATTTATGAAAGCACTTGGGTTTGGCGACAATATTTAGTTGATAATACAGTTAGCGATAAATTAGGTAATATATTAGATAAACTAATTGAAAATGCAATCAGCCGCCGCTATCAATCGGTAACTGAAGTATTAAAAGATATCGATCCTTCACAAGCATTTACTTTTAATAACCAGTTGGCGATCGCATCTTATGGTGAAAGTAGTCAAAGAAAACTAGTTGCTGTTAAACGTCAGCAATATTTCAATTATGCAACTACTAATAAAAAATTAAATCGTTCAACTCTTCAACGATATAATCATTTAAATTCTGGTTGGAAATGTATTGACACTCTGTATCATAGCAGCGGTTCTATAAATTCTTTAGCTATTAGCCCAGATGGAAGAATTATTGTTAGTGGTAGCGATTACTTTTATCCGATAAAATTATGGAACACCCGGAATAATAAATTACTTCGGATTTTTAAGTGTGACTACTCAATTAATACTGTTGCTATTAGTCCAAATGGTTTAATTCTTGCCACTGGTGATTCGGCAAATAATATCCAACTTTGGGATATAAGTTCCCGTACTAAAATCAGCTTTTTTCAAGCACATACAGCTTTTTTTGCTGGAGTTCATTCTTTAAGTTTTAGCCCTGACAGTAAGATTCTTGCCAGTGCTGGTAGCGATGCATTAGTAAGATTATGGGATGTAAATACGGGACAAGAAATTGGTACTTTTATAGGTCATTATAGATCGGTTAGCAGTGTTTGTATCAGTCCGAATGGACAAATTATTGCTAGCGGTAGTGCTGACAGAACAGTCATAATTTGGGATTTAAATACAGGAGAAATACTCCATAGATTACATCATACTAATATGTTCGCTGCCGTTAATTCAATTGCTTTTAGCCCGGATGGAGAAATTATTGCTACTGGTAACGACGACGATACTATCAAGTTTTGGCAAGTAAGTACCGGACAAGAAATAAATTATTTTGAAAGTAATAGCGGCGGCGTTCGGTGCGTTACTTTTAGTCCAAATACAGAGATTATTGCTAGTAGTAGTGTACGATCGATTAAGCTATGGAACATGAATACAAAACAAGAAATATGCACTTTAACCGGACATTCAGGTAAAGTCAATTCCGTTGTTTTTAGTCCCGATGGAAAAACTTTGTATAGCGGTAGCGACGATAAGACAATTAAAATCTGGCAACGTTAATGAGTTATTGTAAAACATTTTCGTAGGGTGTGTTGTCGCGAACGCGCAACGCACCGCTAAATGGGAGCATTCTAAGTATTAAAATATCATAATGGTGCGTTAGGCGCGGGCCGCAATATTTTCGTAATAATTATAATTACTTATCGCGCTATAACACACCCTACAATAATCAATTATCAATAATCAATTACCAATTACCAATTCAATCTCCCCAAGAAAGCCATTCCCGTGCAGCTTTCTCCGCAGCTTCGGCAGTATAGTAAAGTTTCCTTTCACCAAAAACTTCTCCACCAGAACTTATTATTCTAAATTGCCATTCCATTACTTCTGTGTGAAACACCAATAATGTCAGACTTTCAAAGCCAACAACTAAATGAACTGTAGTTTTGTTCATAATATTGAACTAGGAATTTGGCAAGATATTGCAATTTCACGATAAACTTTTTATACACCCCAGCAAAACAATTATCAAGTTATTTCTATACTTTGTATCAATTACCAATCTTTTCCCTGATAACTGTTAACTGTTAACTGCTCACTGCTCACTGAATTTCCTTGACATTCTCCATAACCTGATTATATAGCTGCTGGTTATTTTGTTCTTGAAAAATTTCTGCTGCTCGCTGCAAGTCTGCTAAACCAGTATCTTTATCTCCTAATTCTACACGAGCATTTCCACGATTGTTATAAGCAGCACCGAAGTTAGGATTGAGGCGAATGGCTTCGTCGTAATCGGAAAGCGCACCCTCATTATCTCCTTGAGCAGCACGAGCATTTCCCCGATTATTATAAGCAACAGCATAGTTAGAATTGAGGCGGATGGCTTCCGTATAATCCGCTATCGCTTCGTTTCTATCTCCATCTGCGGCGCGAGCATTTCCACGATTATTATATGCTTCAGCGTAATTAGAATTTAATTGAATAGCTCTGTCATAGTCTTTGATGGCACCGCTTACATCACCTTGCGCTGCACGAGCATTTCCACGATTATTATAAGCTTGGGCATTATCAGGACTAATGCTTAACGCTTGATTATAGTCGGCGATCGCACCTTGTCTGTCTCCGGTATCAAATTGCACTAATCCCCGCCCGTTGTAGGCTTGAACGTATTCTGGATCGATACTTATAGCTTTTGTATATGCGGCGATCGCACCCTGGGTATCACCCTGAATATGCTTGTACTGCCCCTGAGCGAAAAATTGCTTTGCAGTGGATGGATTAGCTGCTGGGCTTGCTACAGGGCTAACACCTATTTCTGTTACCAATATATCTTTATCGTTGCTGCAAGAAACAGTCACGGTTGCGATTAATCCGCTCAACAAGGCTACAGCAAATGGTTTGGAAACTCTTGTCAAATTTTGCTTAAACAACCACTGTTTCATAGTTTACTTTCGACCGATACACCCACAATTTTGACATTTCTATTAAATAAATTCATTGATCTTAACTTTTTATAGATTGTGACTCCCTTTTGGCTATATTGACTATTTTTGCACGGTAATTGTGCCAAATTTGTTTACATTTTACCTTTTATTCTTCACCTTCTCGTTGTTGAGAAATCAACCTAATCGTGTTAGTTTTTGATACAT
>CAYMZW010000130.1:0-15375 GCA_964395005.1 uncultured Rivularia sp. | reverse complement strand
CTCCATCCGCTGCCTAACTCCATCCGTTGCCTAACTCCATCCGCTGCCTAACTCCTAACTGTTCACTGTTCATACCAACCTTTATAACCAGTAACTAAGCGACTGCCATCTTTAAATACGTGAATTTCAATTTGATCGCTAGCCCAAGTAATTTTATCTTCAAAGTCTGGATTAAATATACGCACCCGCTGATTGCTGGATGAAACGGGTGAATTTGGAGAGTTGATTGCTAAAGATTCTATAAAAGGACCATCAATTAAAATATCTAGCTGTTCTAATAATTCTTGAGAACCTTTCGGTGCTTTTTCCGATTGCAAATTTTCTAAAGTAAAGCCGCTAAAAGACATTACGTTTAGTCCAGAAGCTTTGACTTTACGAGCTAAGGAAGCTAACTCAGTCGCTTGCCAAAATGGTTCTCCTCCGGAGAATGTAACACCTTTATTACCCGGTTTACTCAAGATTTTTTGAGCTAAAGAATCAACCGATTCAAGTTGATTGATTTCAAATGACCAAGAATCTGTATTGAAACACCCTCCACATTCTCGCTTACAGCCTTGTACCCAGATTACAGCCCGACTCCCTGGGCCATTTACTTCTGACTCATCAACGTAACCCATGATGTTTAAATAGCCAGAGGGAACGTTTGCAGGAGATGTTGCTGGGTTAGTTGACTTTATTTCCATTATTTGCTCCTTTTAGCCGTCATCTTAATAATGACGGTTTTGTATGGGAGAGCGCATCCGCAAAGTCTGCGTTGTGGAATGTTATCGATCGGTTAAGTAATGCAGCAGTGAGCAGTTAGCAGTGAGCAGTGAACAGTGAGCAGTGAGCAGTGAGCAGTGAGCAGTGAGCAGTTAGCAGTTAAGGATTTTATCTCTCCCTCCCCTTGTCTCCCCATCTCCTTGTCTCCCCCTTTCCCCATCTCCTTGTCTCCCCCATGCCCTCTCTCCCCTCTTCCCATTCAATAATTTTCCGCATATAGTGTGATTTCCGTCACTGTGACAGGGTGATTTGGGCTGGTAGCTTAGAAAGCTATATCAAATATTGGTTTTTTATATATCAGCAATGAAAAGTGATTCTCACGGGCAAGCAAGTAAAGAAAATATTTTAATTGTTGATGACAATTTAGATAATCTTAAAATTCTTTCGGCTACTTTATTTGAAGAAGGATACATGGTGCAGTCAGTAATTTCTGGTTCAATGGCTTTTACGGTTGCACAGTTAGCTCCACCGGATTTAATTTTGCTAGATATTTTAATGCCAAATATGGATGGTTATGAAGTTTGCAGACAGCTAAAAGAATGTAAAAATACTTCTGAGATTCCGATAATATTTTTAAGTAGTTTACATAATGTTGCTGAAAAAACCCAAGCTTTTAAATTGGGTGGTGCAGATTATATAACTAAGCCATTTCAAGTTGAGGAAGTATTAGCAAGAGTCAATCATCAATTAACTACTCGAAGAATTTACCGGCAAATAAAAACTCAAAATCAACAGCTTCAGCATGAAATTGCAGAACGGCGCAAAGCTGAATTAAAGGCAGTCTCAGCTTCTCAAGCCAAAAGTAATTTCCTGACTAATATGAGTCATGAATTACGAACTCCTTTAAATACAATTATCGGTTTTTCTCAATTAATGAACAGTGACTCTTCATTAAATGCCGAGCAGCAAGAAAATATCAATATTATTAATCGTAGCAGCAATCATTTACTTGAAGTAATTAATGATATTTTACAACTTTCTAAAATTGAAGCGGGTGCTATTGAGTTAGATGAAACAAGTTTTGATTTATTTTTTTTAATCGCTAATATTAAAGAAATATTTCAAATTAAGTTAGAACGAAAAATTATTATTTTCAATATTATAGTAGCCTCTAATGTACCTCAATATATTTCTACTGATGCAAAAAAATTACGCAGTTGTTTAAGCAATCTGGTCGGCAATGCAATTAAATTTATTTTTCAAGGAAGCATTACCTTACGAATTAGTTTTGTAAATGAAGCAGAAACTTATCGTCTTTATTTTGAAGTAAAAGATACTGGTTGTGGTATTTCTCCTGATGAAATGGATAATTTATTTGATGCATTTACACAGGCTGATGCGGGACGAAAATCTTTACAAGGAACTGGCTTAGGTTTAGCAATTACCCGTAAATTTGTGCAAATGATGAAAGGAGAAATTCAGGTAAAAAGTACTGTGGGCAAAGGATCTATTTTTACTTTCTATATTGAGCTTGATGTGACTAAAAATAATCCCACTATTCAATTAAATACTTACGATAGTATGTTTGATTCTCATATTAATACTCATGATATATCCGATAATTTGTTACTAGAAGAATTAACGATAATGCCTCGATCTTGGTTATTAAATTTACATCAAGCTGCAAATGAAGTAGATGAAAAATTATTACAAAATCTGATCGAAGAATTACCAGAGAATAAAGCATATTTATCTAAAAATTTGACAAGTTTGGTTAAAAATTTTCGTCTAGATGTTATTGTTCTGTTTGTTAAAAAAATATTAGGTGAGGGAATAGTGAGTTAAGAGTTAGGAGTTGGGAGTTAGTAATTGGGGAAAAGAAACTTTATAAAGTTATTGCAAGCGGTTAGTTTATGAGTCAAGATATAAAAATTCTGATAGTTGACGATCGCCCAGAAAATTTACATTTTTTATCAGATATACTCACTAATCAAGGTTATAAGGTTCAAAGGGCGATCGCCGGAAGGTTGGCTATTAATGCAGCAGTTGCTTCTCCTCCGGATTTGATTTTACTTGATGTTGTGATGCCGGATATGGATGGTTTTGCTGTTTGTCAGCATCTAAAAACAAATAAAATTACTTGTGATATTCCGATCATCTTTCTTAGCGTCATAGATGAGGTTTCTGAGAAAGTTAAGGCTTTAAAATTAGGCGCATTTGATTATATTATTAAACCGCTACAAAGCGAAGAAGTGCTGGCTAGGGTTGAAAATCAACTGACTATTCAACAATTACAAACAAAGTTAAAAAAACAAAACCAGAAACTACAAAATGTTGCATCTGAGTTAAGCATCCGCAATCAACAACAAAAGTCTCGCGAAGGTTATTTGACTGCTTTAGTAGAGATTCAGCGGATTTTACTGAGTTTTGATGGTAGTGCCGATTGTAATTATCAAATTGCCGAAAGCTTAAGGATTGCTTCTGGGGCTACTTCTGTATGTATTGTTGAAAATCAATCTTTTGCAATTAAGTTTTGCAATAATTCAAATAATTGTTGCGAGCGGCTTTTCCCACGCTGGCAAGATTTACTTTCTCGTGGTGAAATTATCTCTAGCTTGGTAACAAATTTACCTGAAGAAGAACGTTTAATACTTTCTCAAAGCGGTATTCAATCAATTTTGATTTTACCAATTGTAGTAAAAAATCATTTTGTTGGGTTTATTCGCTTTGAAAACCGTTCGGAAGCCATAATTTGGCAAGAGTCGGAAATCACACTTTTACAAGCTGCTGCTGGAGCTATCTCTTCAGCAAAGGAGCGTTTGCAAGCTGAGATGAAGCTGCAAACAGAACTTAGTAAAAGTCAATTATTAAAGCAAATTTCTGATAAAATTCGCGCAGAATTTGATGCGGAGTCAATTCTAGAAACTGCAATTCAACAAATAGGTTCGGCTTTGAATGTAAGTCGGGGAGCGATTATCAGCTATGTATGTTCGCCAAAACTCTCTATTACTGCTTTTTGTGAGTATCTTGCTTCTGGATATACTTCAATTGTTGAAAACGGTACTCGCAAAGTTCCTCCATTAGATAATCCCTATTTCAAGTTGGTGTTAAGCCAAGACAAAGCTATTACTACTGATGATGTAGAAAATGAACCTTTGTTGCAAGATGCTCTTGATAAATGTCGCAGATTTAATATTAAATCGATGCTGGCAATCCGAACTTCTTATAAAAACGAAGCAAACGGGATTATTTGTTTGCATCAAGCTGATTCAAAGCGTCGGTGGACAAATGCTGAGGTGGATTTTTTGGAATCTATTGCGACGCAGTTGGGAATTGCTTTGGCTCAAGCCAATTTATTAAAACAAGAAAGTCTCGCACGCAAAAAACTTCAAGAAGAAGTTAACCATCGTCTGGAAGCAGAAGCTGCTTTAAAGGAAAGTGAAAGTCAATACCGATTATTAGTTGAAACATCTCAAGATATTATTTGGTCAACAGATACGAACGGATGTATTACTTTCGTTAATTCGGCGGTGAACAAAATTTTAGGGTACGAGCCAGATGAATTAATTCACCGCTCTTTCACTGATTTTGTATTGCCTTCAATGGTTGTTAGGGAATCATCATCTTTTGAACGAGTTTTAGATAGCCAACCGATTTTAGAAAAGGAAACAACTTATTTAAATAAACGCGGTAACTCTGTGGATTTGCTTTATAGTTCAATGCCTTTATATGACTCGGAAGGTAAGGTAACTAAAGTAATTAGCACTTTACATGATATTACCGAAAGAAACAGAGTACGAGAAGCATTGTTAATAAGTGCTTATAAATTACGCAACCATAATTTAGCATTAACGCAATTAGCTAAAAATCCGGCAATTTATAATGGCGATTTAATCCCAGCTTTACAAAAAATAACTGAAACTGCTTCGGGCAATATTAATGTAGAGCGAGCCAGCGTATGGCTGTACGAGCAAAATGCTTCGATAATGCGCTGCGTTAATTTATACGAATGGAGTCAACATCGCCACACTGAAGGAATTTCTTTAAAGGTTGCCGATTATCCGGTTTTCTTTGAAGCTTTGAATGCCCACGAAATGATTGCTACTAATAATCCTTTTGTTGATGTGAGAACTCAAGGTTTGAGGGATTATCTAGAATCTTTTAATATTACTTCTTTATTGTGCGTGCCGGTACGTTTAGCAGGTATTAATGCCGGAATGCTGTGTCTGGAAGCGGTAGAAGAATTGCATTGTTGGACTCAAGAAGACTTTAATTTTGGACGTGCTAATGCGAACTTGATTTCTTTGACGCTGCAAGCGCGATCGCGACAAGCTGCGGAAACTGCGAGACGTTTGAGCGAGAAAAAGTTAGCTGCGGCATTCCGTTCGAGTCCCGACCCAATTTCGCTAAGTACTTTCCCTGAGAGTATATATATAGAAGTTAACGATAGTTTCTGTAAGTATTTTGGTTATACCCGAGAGCAGGTAGTTGGATATAGCGTTGAAGAATTAGGAATTCGGCAAGATTTAGAGCAATGTGATGGTTTAACCGGACTTTTAGCCAACAAAGGTGCAATTCGCAACCAAGAAGTAGATGTTCGCGCTGCTGGGGGAGAGATTAGAACTACGTTATTAAGTGCGGAATTAATCGAAATCGATGCACAGTATTATGTTTTGGCAACTGCACGGGATATAACCGAACTTAAGCAGGCATCATTAGAAACTCGTTTATTATTGCAAGCAACTCAAGCTATTAGTAAAGCAATTGATATAGATAGCGCTTTTAGTTTGATTCTGCGGTTAATTTGCTCTCATATTAACTGGGAATTCGGGGAAGCGTGGATTCCCGATCGCGATGGTAAGGTTTTGGAATATTGTCAAGGTTGGTATGGCGAGCGAAACAGTTTAGATAAGTTTATTCATTACAGCGAAACCATAACTTTTAGTAAAGACATCGGATTAGCTGGAATTGTTTGGGAAAGCAAACAACCGTATTGGATCGAAGATATTTCTCGAATTTCGCAGACGAAGTTTATCCGTAGAGATAAAA
This sequence comes from uncultured Rivularia sp., assembly GCA_964395005.1. Lineage (GTDB taxonomy): Bacteria > Cyanobacteriota > Cyanobacteriia > Cyanobacteriales > Nostocaceae > Rivularia. Next base: position 9,624 of record CAYMZW010000130.1, on the reverse strand, counting down.
CTTTGCAAGCAGGCATCAAAAGTTGTTTCGCCGTACCAATTTTGAATGGAGATGAAGTTTTAGCTGTTTTGATATTTGCCAAATCCACTACCAAAATACGGGATAAACGTTTATTAGAATTAGTGGGTGCTGTTGCGGCACAGTTGGGGGGATTAATAAAGCGCAAACAAGCTCAAAGTATTTTACAAGAAAGCGAAAGACGTTTTCGAGCAATTTTTAATTCTAGCTTTGGATTTACCGCACTGTTACAGCCAAATGGCAAATTTATCTCGCTCAATCAAACTGCTGTTAATTTCTTTGGTGTAGAAGAAAATCAAGTTGTAGAAAAACCTATTTGGGAATCTTTAGGAAACAAGATTTGCTCTTCTCAAGATAAATTAAAAGCAAAAATAAAAAAAGCTGCGAATGGTGAATTTATTCGATCGGAAGTGGAAGTTATCGCCTCAGATGGCATTCTTTCAACAATTGACTTTTCTCTTAAACCGATATTCGATGAAAATAACCAAGTAGTGTTGTTAATTGTTGAAGGGCGCGATATCACGACTCGTAAAAATTTAGAACGGGAAGTAGCTTTACGGGAAGCTCGTTTAAATGCTTTTTTCAACAACGCGCCTGTAGGATTAAATATTCTAGATAGAGAATTACGATATATTCAAATCAACGAATTACTTGCTGATATTAACGGTTTGTCAGTAGAAGAGCATCTTGGTAAAAGCATTAGAGAAATTCTACCCCACTTAGCTACTGTTGTAGAACCAACTTTCCAACAAGTTTTGGCAACCAATCAACCAATCATCAATATTGAATTTTGCGCTGATTTAATTAGTCAACCTGGTGTAATGCGTGACTTTCTTATTTCTTACTTCCCCATTCCTGGTGAAAATAATATTCCCGTAGGAGTGGGAACTGTAGTTATAGAAATTACCGCTCTCAAACGTGCCGAAACAGCTTTACGAGAAAGAGAAGAAGCATTCCGCGCCATTTTTGAAAACGCTGCGGTGGGAATTGCTAAACTCTCCCCGAATGGTAAATTTATCCAAGTTAACGAGCAATTTTGTCAAATTGTCGGCTACTCCAAATCGCAATTATTAAAGCTTAAATGTTCCGAAATTACTCACCCAGATTCTGTAGCAGAATATCTCGATTATTGTCAGCAGCTTGCTAACAATCAAACTGATGTATTTGCAATGGAAAAAGCTTTTAATAGAAAATCTCGACACAATAAACATAAGATTTGGACAAACTTAACAGCATCAGCAGTACGCAAACCTTCCGGAGAAGTTAAATATGTCATCGGAGTAGTAGAAGATATCAGTACTCGTAAATATGCCCAACAACAGATGCTTTTGGCAACAGAACGCTTGCAATATTTACTGACTTCTTCCCCAGCGGTTATTTTTAGCCGCTTACCTTCAGGAAACTTCGATTATACATTTATCAGCCAAAATGTTTACGAAATAGTCGGTTATAGAGCAGAACATTTTTTCTCAAGAGTTGGTTTTTGGCAGTATAAGGTGCATCGAGAAGATTTGCCAAAACTAAAACAGCATTTGTCGGAAGCTTTGGATAGAGAATATGCGACTTGTGAATATCGCTTTTTGCACGGCGATGGTACCTATCATTGGTTTCAAGAACAAATACGGTTGATTTGCGATGAAAACGGCGAACCTTTAGAATATGTAGGCTACTTAGCTGATATCAACGAACGCAAGAAAACGGAGTTAAAGTTACAATTTAGTCAGCAACGCTATAAAACTTTAGCTGAAGCCTGCCCGGTTGCAATTATTAACACCGATGCTGATGGTTCGTGTACTTACTTTAACCAGCATTGGAGCGAAATCACCAGATTCTCCACCCAAGAATCACTGGGAGAAGGCTGGATAAAAGTATTACATCCAGAAGATCGCGAACAAGTTGTAAAAGCGTGGAAACAAGCGGTAAAAGCAAAAATAGCCTTTGCTAACGACCATCGTTTTTTACGTCCCGATGGTAAAGTAGTTTGGGTTAAAGTTCAAGCATTGCCCGAGATTGACGAAAACGGTGAGTTTAAAGGCTACATCGGTACCGTTACCGATATTACCGATATCAAACTTGCCCAACAAGCATTACAAGAAAGCGCCGAAAGAGAAAGAGCGATCGCTCAAACTCTACAAAGAATGCGGCAAACCTTAGACATAGAGCAAATTTTCGCCGCCACCACAGAAGAATTGCGCTATTGTTTAAATTGCGATCGCGTTGCTATTTATCAATTGGATGGAGATGATTGCGGTATCGTTGCTGAATCGGTAGCAGATGGTTGGCGTGCGGTAATGTGCCCAGAAGAAGATAACACAGATTTTACTAAAGTTTTAGAAGAAGACGGATCGATAATCCGCAATCTCAACAGTAATTTAAACGATGTGCGCGATACGGATAGCTACAACGGTGGAGAAAGTTTTATCTGCGTTTCTGACATTTACCAAGCTGAATTTAGCGAGTATTACATTAATTTCTTAGAGCAATTTCAAGCCAAAGCCTACATAACTGTTCCTATATTCTGCGGAAATCAACTTTGGGGATTGCTGACAAGCTATCAAAATTCCACATCCCGCGATTGGAAAACAGGAGAAATTAGCATTGCAGTGCAAATAGGCAATCAGTTGGGAGTCGCACTACAACAAGTAGAATTACTTTCACAAACTCAACAGCAATCAGTTGCCCTACAGCAAGCCGTCATCGCCGCAGACGCAGCAAACCGCGCCAAAAGCGAGTTTTTGACAAACATGAGCCACGAATTGCGAACTCCTCTCAACGCAATTTTAGGTTTTAGTCAATTAATGAGCCAAGACAAAACCGTAAGTAAAGAGCATCAAAACACATTCGCCATAATCAATCGCGCTGGCGAACATTTACTCAACTTAATCAACGACATTCTCGAAATGTCCAAAATCGAAGCAGGTAGAATATCCTTAAACAACACCGAATTCGACTTACACAAACTCTTAGATAACCTACAAGAAATGTTACGCTTCCGAGCTTCTAGCAAAGGATTGCAGCTGACATTTCGCAAAAGTTCGCAAATTCCCCGCTACATCAAAAGCGACGAAAGCAAACTGCGTCAAGTTTTAATCAACCTTTTAGGAAACGCCATTAAATTTACCACTCAAGGTAGCGTTGAGTTAAGCGTCAGAGTTGGAAGAGACAAGGAGACAAGGAGACAAGGAGATGAGGAGACAAGGAGACAAGGAGACAAGGGGAATATTAATTGCTCTTTTTCTTCCCCCTCTACCCCCTCCCCAATTCATCTCCAATTTGAAATCACCGACACCGGAATCGGTATTTCCCCTGAAGAAATTAAATTATTATTTGAAGCTTTTAGACAAACTGCTGCGGGGAGAAAATCGCAGCAGGGAACTGGATTGGGTTTAGCAATTAGCCGTAAGTACGTGCAGCTAATGGGAGGAGACATTACAGTTGAGAGTACCCCCGAAGTTGGTTCCAAATTTACTTGTGATATTAAAGTAAATCTTGCTGACTCACAAAATATTGAAATTGATAAAACTAGCCCTCAAGTAATTGGTTTAGCATCATCTCAAATAAAATATCGCATTTTAGTAGTTGACGATCGTCCGGAAAGTCGTTTGCTACTAACAAGAATGCTTTCTCAACTTGGATTTAGTACCAACGAAGCTGCTAATGGCTTACAAGCAATAACCAAATGGCAAGAATGGGAACCCCATTTAATATTAATGGATATGCGAATGCCAATTATGGATGGATATCAAGCCACAAAAATAATTAAAGCCAGACAGCAAAAAACAGCATCTAATAATTCAAATCTAAGTAAAACAGTAGTCATTGCCCTAACCGCAAGCGCATTTGCAAAACAAAAACATGAAATTATTGCAGCCGGTTGCGACGATTTAATTAACAAACCATTTCCCATAGAAAAATTATTAGAAAAATTAAACCAACATCTGGGAGTGCAATATTTATATCAAAAAGAAGATTTACCATGCTTAAAAGCAACCACCACATCAACAGAAAATACACCAGCCAACCTGCGTAAATTATTATCTCCAATGCCCCCTGAATGGGTAGCACAAATACGACAAGCAGCAGCCCAATGCAGCGACAACCTAATTTTCGAGCTATTAGAAAAAAATCCCCCAGAAAACCCCCAATTAACAAAAGCCATTAGATACTTCGCCGAAAACTTTCAATTTGACAAAATTCTCGAAGCGATTGATTAATGTTGGGAATGGGGGATTGGGGAGTAGGGAGTAGGGAGTAGGGAATGGGGAATGGGGATTGGGCATTGGGCATTGGGCATTGGGCATTGGTAACTGCTCACTGCTCACTGCTCACTGTTAACTGCTCACTGCTCACTGCTCACTGATTTATGTTTTTTCAATCCATCGATGGCATCACCTAATGCAGTGGTTAGACTTTGACGGGTTTGAGAATGTTTGTCTTGTTCGGTTTTCAAAGCTTGTAAAAGGCGATCGCGCTCTTTCATGGAAGCAGTTAATTTAGTTTTTAATTCTTCTAAGGAAGAAAGTTGATCTACTTCTTTCACAATTGCCGTAACAGTATCGCTATTAGGAAGTGTGCCATCTTCTATACCTTTTAATTGTTGAATTTCTGCTTTCAAAGCAGCAACAGTTTGCTGAAAAAGTTGAGAATCAGTACGGCGTTGTTCGGCTTCAGTGTTGTAAAGTTTACGCCATTTCTCAGCACTTTCCCAATTAGCAACCTGTTCGGCTTTTAGCTGGGCTATCTGCTGTTTCATTGATTGAATTTCCGTCAACCACTGCTTAGTTAAATCTTCACTCATAGAATACTTGTATGTTTTTTATTCTTTTTAGAAATTTTATTGCCAACGATGCAATTTAGTATCGCATTACTATATATTTACCTGTATTTGGCGCGTAGTATAAACAGTGAGCAGTACCAGGACAGTTAGGAGTTAGGAGTTAGGAGTTGGGCAACGGATGGAGTGGCGGCAACGGATGGAGTTAGGATTACCAATTCCCTACTCCCTACTCCCTACTCCCTACTCCCTACTCCCCAATTCCCAATTCCCAATCCCCATATAAGTTATGAATCAGGAAGATAAAGAACATCAAACGGTTGGTAAGGTTCGAGATTGGCTTTCGGACAATTTGAATATTGATGCTGCTCGTAAGGAAGAGGTTTATCTGGGTATATGCGAATCTGTAAGCCTTAGAGATGTTAGCTATTGGATTGAGGTGATTTTTGCTGCTGGTATCGCCACTGTGGGGTTGGTGCTTAATAGCCCTGCGGTAATTATTGGAGCGATGCTTATTTCTCCTTTGATGGGGAGTATTTTGGGTAACGGTTTGGCTTTGGCTGCTGGTGATGTAATTTTAGCTATCCGAGCAGTTATCAAACTAGCGCTTTCTTGTTTGGTTGCTATTTTATTTGCGGTGTTGTTGGTTTCGGTGCTGCCTTTTAAGGAAATGACTCCGGAAATTTTAGCGCGTACTCAACCGAATATTCTGGATTTGGTGGTAGCTTTATTTTCTGGTGCTGTGGGTTCCCTGGCAATTTGTAAGAAGCCGCAGGGGGTTGCAACTTCTATTCCTGGGGTTGCGATCGCAGTTGCTTTGATGCCGCCTTTGTGTGTTGTGGGTTATGGATTTGGTATTGCACTCAGCGTAAATATGGTTAATGGATTGCGGGTTGCTAGAGGTGGTGGATTGTTGTTTTTCACCAATTTGGTAGCAATTACTTTTACCGCAATGACTGTTTTTCTGGCTTTACATATTGATAGTGTAAGAACAAAAGAAAAAATTAGAAAATGGCGAAGAGAACACAGGGAAGCTATTTGGGTAAAACATCTTTTAGAAATATTCCCCGAATCAAAACGTCTCAGAAAAATTGGTAGCCTTCCGGGTAGATTTTTATTAATTTTATTTACTATTTCTACTATTTTAATTCCACTTTATAAGTCATTTACTCAACTAAGACAAGAAATATTTATTAAACAGCAAGAAAATAATATCAATTCGGCAGTGAGAAGTATTTGGCAGGAAGAATTTGCTAGTTCACCCAACGGCGAGCCGCGTTCTTTTATTAGTCAAATATCAACTCGCGAACTCAATCAAAAATTGATGGTTCAACTTCATATTTTCACTAGTGAATTATATACTCCAGGAGAGCAAAATTATTTTACTGAACTTTTAGGTAAAAGTTTAAATAAGCCTTCAGAATTAATATCGTTAAATTTAATTGAAATCCCCACAGCACAAAGCCAAATTTTAACTGCAATACCTGAAGAAGAACCTCCAGAGCCAATAATTACCGTTGCCGAATTACAAGCAAATTTCTTACAAGAAGTCAAATCTGCTTTACTTAATTTAAAGCTTCCGCCTCCTGCAAAAATGATCGATTACGAGGTAATAACTAGCCCTAATAAATCGATGGCTATTCGCATATTATATTTAAGCGATCGCGAAATTGATCGAGACGCTCAGGTTTTAATTGCCAATGAAATTAGACAAAGACTAAATTACCCCGACTCAAAAGTCAGCATGAAAAGAATTGCTGCAACTCCAGGAAAAATTGACTTTGAAGACAAATCAACAGTACTTACACCCCAAAGTCTACAAACTTTAGATAATATTGTTTCTATATTGCAACAACAGCCAGCTTTAAGCTTAAAAATAATTGCCAATCAAAAACAAGAAGAAGCCCCAGAAACCAGTAAAACCCGTGCAAAAGTAATTCAAGAATATCTCGAATTAAAATCGAAAATCGATAAAAAGCGAATAATCCAACAACTCGGCGAAGAATCCCAAGCAAACGCCACTCTTCAGTTATCAGTTAGCAGTGAGCAGTGAACAGTTAGGAGTTAGGAGTTAGGAGTTAGGAGTTAGGAGTTAGTTAATTTCCCCTTGCAACAATCCCTCTTTCTAAACCGCACTCGACAGGTGATAATTATGAATTGTTAATTGAAGACTGATAACTGATAACTGATAACTGATAACTGACATGATAAAACCTAGATTTTTGAAGTTTTTTCGTCACCTGAATTTTAAAATTATTAAACAAGTGGTTGGCAATGTAGGTAAACGTAGACTTTTAGGTTTATCTTCTGAAATTGCTTACAATGCAATATTATCTTTATTCCCGGCGATACTTGCTATTTTGACGGCTATCGGTTTATTGGAAGAAGGTTTACAAAGTATATTTAAGGATTTAGCAGAACAATTAAGTAAAATTGCACCTGAAGATGCTTTAAATTTAATCACTGAATTCGCTACTAATGAAATTGCTAACTCAAAAAATGGCGGTTTATTTTCTCTAAGCTTTGTCGTTGCACTTTGGACTTCTTCTGGTGCAATTAGTACTGCAATGACGGCTTTAGACCAAATTCAACAAACATCTCCGGATAATATACGTCCATTTTGGAAAGCAAAATTAGTATCTTTAGGATTAACGATTGGTACAATTATTCTTTTACTAATAGCTTGTGTATTAGTCTTTATCAGTGGAAAACTTTTGAACTTTGTAGTTGATAATTCCGCTGGATATTTAAATTTTCTGACTTACTTATGGGATTTGATGCGTATTCCTTTAGCATTAATAATTGTAGCTTCGGCTTTTGGGTTTATTTATCGTTATGGCCCGAGTCGTTGGAAAAAGGGCACTCCAATTATGCCGGGAGCAATATTCGCAGCTATTTGTTGGGCATTTGTATCAAATTTATTCCGAATTTATGTAGCTAATTTTGGCAATTACAATAAAGCATATGGCGCGATTGGTACTGTAATTGTACTTATGCTGTGGCTTTACATGACAGCTGCGGTAATATTAATAGGCAACCAATTAAACGTTACTGTTGGCGAAAGTATGTACCCAAATTCAGTTAAAGAAATTGATTAGTATTTCAAAGTACATATTAACTGCAACACAAAACAATATTTAACTATAACAGTAATAGAAGCTGCTATTTAACTATATAAAAGTCATTCCTCTCATGTCTTTGCCACCCTCTCAATTTTATTCTCTCAATCCCGATACCAAAGCACCAACTTTAAAGCGTCTGCGAACTTTTAGTCGCATATTAGATAAAGCGATTACTATTCCCGGAACCGGAATTGGTGTAGGTTTAGATCCAATTTTAGGATTGCTACCCGCAGGTGGTGATTTTATTGGTGTTTTGCTTTCAGCCTATATTGTTTTAGAAGCCGCACGATTAGGTGCTTCAAAAGCAACTTTAGGTAGAATGACAGTCAATATTATAATTGATGCCTTGATTGGCGTAATACCCGTTTTAGGGGACTTTTTTGATTTTGCGTGGAAATCCAACGACCACAATATTAAATTATTAGAAGAACATTTAAAATTTCCCAGCCAAAAGAAAAGAGCAGATACTTGGTTTGTATTTGTACTTTTAGCTGTATTATTATTACTTGCTATCAGTTTAGTTACATTTTCTGTAATTGTTTCAAGATTTATTTGGGGACTTATTGCAGGTAGTTAGTTGTTGGTTGTTAGTTGTTAGTAGCTAATTATTGAAAATTTTGAACTTATAACCGATTGTTAATACTCAATTACCAATTACCAAATACCAATCCCCAATGCCCTATGCCCAATCCCCAATTCCCAATTGATATATGAAAGACTGGTGGCAAGATACTTTTCCTCAAGGACAACAAAGAATAACTATAATTGATAGTCAAGGTTATCCCGTACAAATTGCCTATGGTGAAAAAGGTACTGGGAAACCATTATTTTTACTGCACGGTATTGGTAGCTGGAGCTATAATTGGCGCTATCTTATCGAACCGTTATCTAAATATTTTCGAGTAATATGTTTTGATGCTAAAGGTTTTGGATTCTCGGAAAAGCCTTTATATCGCGAAGAAACTACGGGTCATCAAGTAATTGAATTACAACGAATTATTACTGGATTATGCCATGAACCTGTAGCGATTTTATCGGAATCTTTAGGAGCTTTAATTGCTCTTGCCTTTGCACAAGAATATCCCGAACTAGTTTCTGGTTTAATGGTGATTAATGTTCCAATATTCGCTAAAAAACTTCCTCATTGGGGTATGTCAATCCTTGCTCAAACACCTTTAGAATTAATCGAAGTAATCGACAAATTACGTTTGAGCTACCTTTTTGCACCTTTGATCCGAGAAATCATGGCAATAGAAAGGCGTAACGTTTTATACGACCCTTCTAAGTTGACTCAAGAAAACGTATTCTGGATAACCTACCCATATATTGAGTTTCCCGGTACTTTTCTTAAAGTTGCTCAAGAATTACAAATTGCCGCACGAGAAATTGAAAACTCCCAACTCAACAAGCCTAACTGGCTGACTAAAATTCAAGACAACTTAATTAATATAAAATGTCCCACATTAATTATGTGGGGAGAACAAGATAGCTGGTTCCCGCTTGAAGATGGAAAGAAATTACATAGTAGACTTCCAAATTCTCAATTTAAACTTTTAAATAATTGCCATCATGACGCTTCTAGTGGTGCAGCAGATGCAATAGAAATAGCCACAATTGAATTTTTGAGAAATACGGGTTTTATAGGGAATAGGGAATAGGGCATTGGGCATTGGGCATTGGGCATTGGGCATTGGGCATTGGGCATTGGGC
>CAYMZW010000129.1:0-15509 GCA_964395005.1 uncultured Rivularia sp. | reverse complement strand
TGCGACTGATGTTAGGTATTTTGGCATCCCATGCAGGACGTTTTTTTACCGTCACTGGGGATAGTTCCTTACGTTCGCGTCCTATGTCTCGTGTGGTTAAACCTTTAGAACAAATGGGAGCGCAAATTTGGGGAAGAGATAACAATTCTAAAGCACCCTTGGCGGTTCGCGGACAAAACCTTAAACCGATTCATTACCATTCTCCCATAGCTTCGGCTCAAGTGAAATCTTGCGTTTTGCTGGCTGGTTTATCGGTTGAAGGTACAACTACCGTTACCGAACCAGCGCTGTCTCGGGACCATAGTGAACGAATGTTACAAGCTTTTGGCGCAAAATTGGATATTGATACCCAAACTCATAGCGTTAGCGTTAATGGTCCGGTGAAACTATACGGACAAAATGTAGTAGTACCGGGAGATATAAGTTCGGCAGCTTTTTGGTTGGTAGCTGGAGCAATTGTATCAGATTCAGAATTATTAATTGAAAATGTTGGCGTTAATCCGACTCGTACTGGTGTTCTAGAAGCTTTGGAAATGATGGGGGCTGATATTACACGAGAAAACGAAAGGGAAGTTGCGGGAGAACCCGTAGCCGATTTAAGGGTACGTTCGAGCAAGCTTAAGGGCTGCACCATCGAGGGAGATATCATACCAAGGTTGATTGACGAAATTCCTATTTTAGCCGTTGCGGCAGTATTTGCCGAGGGTAAGACTGTAATTAAAGATGCCGCTGAATTGCGAGTTAAAGAAAGCGATCGCATTACTGTAATGGCGAATCAACTTAACTCGATGGGGGCTAATATAAGCGAATTAGACGATGGTATGGAAATCACCGGCGGGACTCCGCTTACTGGTGCCGAACTTGACAGCTTCACCGACCATCGGATTGCGATGAGTTTGGCGATCGCCGCTTTGAATGCATCCGGTACGACTACCATTAATCGTGCGGAAGCCGCATCAGTTTCTTATCCAAATTTCTTTGAGACTATCAAAGCAATTCTTTAATTAAAATGTAATAATTCTTATCCTAATCTGTTGACTTGGGGTAAGAATTCTTTTGAAGAAGTTGAATTTAAATGAGGGAATGGGGAGTAGGGAATAGGGAGTAGGGAATAGGGAATAGGGTTTGAGGTTAATAGGACTTACGCAATCGCAACGGTATATTAGGCATCTCAGACGTTTAGATCCCCCCAACCCCCCTTAAAAAGGAGGGCTTTGCGTAAGTCCTGGTTAAAAAACATTCTGCAACATAGCTTGTTTGATTTTTGCTGATTTACTTGCTAACTAGCAACTAACAACTATCAACTAACAACTAACAACTAACAACTAACACCTAACACCTTTATTTTGTACACCGATAAAGTTGATAGGGAATACCAATTCTGTAATGTTGATTAGTATCGATGTTGCAGGATAAGGATTGAGAAACTTTAATTTGAGGAGGATAATCGCGTTGTAATCTTCCGGGTGCCAATATCCATAAATTGAGTTGAGAAATATTTTGATTTGGTATTTGGAAAAGATTTTCAAAAACGGCTTCCCAGCCATTCTTTTGAGTTAAAAAAGCAAATTTAGAATATTCGTTAACAGAAATACGATTGTCTCGATCAAATGCCTGCTTTTCTCTTTCCAAAGCTAAAGCATAACTTAAACCCAAAGCTACATCTTGATAATTTCTATATGCCATTACAGCCATTACGGGAATGGTGGGTTCAAGGTAGATATTTTGTGCTACTTGTTGGGGTAAATATGGTTTTTGAAAAGCTAAGTTAGTGACAACGAAAATACAACCGATAAAACTAAATAATAAAATCATCGGTAGTGATAAATCGCGAGTTTTTGTTGAATCTTGAATTTTAATTAAACTAGCTGCAATTAAAGCAACGAAGCTCGGATAATAAATAAAGTTGTAGCGGGGTGCTACTGTGATATCTTTTCCTAATATGTAGGAAATTGTAAATATTCCTAGTAATACAAAAGTTGTGAAGCTTAGTAAAGCTAAAGTAGGTAAACAAGTTTTCGGTTGTCGTAATAACAGCTTGATTCCTCTAAATACTTTCCATCCCAACCAACCTGTAAATAGCAACATTAGCAAAGCCGAAAGAATTGTGATTGCTAAATTTGGTCCTTCTACAGGTAGCATAACTACCATTACAACCCAACTAATCAAGGTTTGATATAAAGGTTCGATATGTTGGGGTGTAGGTAGCCAACTGGTTTCGGAGCGAGTTAAATGATTTTGTATTACTCTTAGCCAAGGGATAATCGCGATCGCAATTGCGCTGATGGATAAAATTAATGCTCCTAAACAATTTCGTTGATATTTTTTGCTGCTGTGAAAACAATTTTGAGCATCACGGTGAAGCTTAAAATTTGACGAGCTAGATAAAAATATTAATAGTAATAAGGTGGCAACCTGAGCTATCAAGGCAATAATGCAAAAATAGTGAATGTAAATAGAGATAGTATTAATAATTGTCCATGCCAGCCAAAGCCAAATCCTCAACTGCTGACGTTGAAAAATATCTTGCTGAATTTGTATAACCGCTAACAAAGATAAACTTATCGTCAGCATTGGTAAAGTGTAATGCCGCGCTTCCTGAGATAAATAAACGGCAAAAGGAGAAACAGCTACGAAAGCAGCACCCATTAATCCTGCTTCACGGGAAAAAGCCAATTTGTTAAGAAAATACACCGCCACAACCAAGGCTACACCAAACCATACAGAAGGCGATCGCAACTTATTTACCCAGTCATCACCAAGAGTTAGCCATCCCAACCAACCATACATGGAGCAGAAAAATAGCGGTGGGTGGGTAGATTCGGTAGCAAGATTTTGAGCAATTTGAGGACAACTTACTCCAGGTTGATAACTAAAAACATCCCGTAATTTTTCTAAAGGAAAGATAACATCTAAGGGTATAGAACTATAATTTTTACCTAAACTAAAGATGGCGGTGATAACTTCATCCATCCATAAAGGTTTAAGTTCCAAATTCCAAAAGCGCAAAACAATCGCCAGTGAAATAACAAAAATCAAGATAAAATAATGTAAATTTAGCTTCCGATTTGTCATCATTAAATTATTAGCTAATTGAGAAATAGGAGCAATCAAAATTTTTTCCAATCTCAATATTTATTTTTAATATAGAAAATCTACAGTATAAATTCTCATATGTCAGACGCTAATGTAACAAGCTCAGTGCCAGAAAATCCTTTGTCATCCAGTTTGCCGACGCTGCATACATCTTCGCGTACTGCCTCGATTGCAAATATCCGCAACTCTCTACGCATCGGGCAACAACCAATGGCTGATTGGAAGGGTGGCCCCTTAGCAGTATCTGCGGTACCCGGAGCCGGTAAATCCACGGGAATGGCAGCAGCGGCAGCGATTGCAATTGCTCGCCAATACGAAAATAGTAATTTACGTCCGACAATACGCCGTCAGTTAGTAGTTGTCACCTTCACTCGCTCTGCTGCTGCTAATATTAAAGCGAAAATCCGCAAGTATTTAAGAGATGGTTTATCTTTACCGCAAACGGGTTTTGTTGTTTATACTTTGCACGGTTTAGCGTTAAATATTGCCAGTCGTCATCCCGAATTATCTGGTTTAGAACTAGATTACGTCACGTTAATTACCCCAAATCAAAGCCATCGCTTCATTCGTACCGCAGTAGAAAAATGGATTGCCAACAATCCCCGACTGTACGCTCAATTAATGGAAGGAATGCAGTTTGACGGAGAAGAAACAGAAAGATTGCGCCGTCAATCGGTTTTACGTACAGAAGTATTACCAGAATTAGCTTCGAGCGTAATTCATGAAGCCAAAAGTTCGGGAATAACACCCGAAGATTTACAGCAATTGAGCCAGCAAAGTACAGATGCATATCAAATCTTGAAAATCTCTGCCGGATTATACGAACAATATCAAACCTTGATGAGGGATAGAGATTTCATCGACTACGACGACATGATACTAGCTGCATTGCGAGTATTAGACAACGAAAGCGCCAGAAAAATCGAACAAAAGCAAGTATTCGCCGTATTTGAAGACGAAGCACAGGATTCTAGCCCGCTTCAGACGCGGTTGTTGGAGATATTGGCGAGTGGAGAGGGAGAGGGGGAGAGGGGGAGACAAGGGGATGGGGAGACAAGTTTTGAATTATCAACTCCTAACTCCTCACTCCTAACTCCTAACTTTTCTTCCAATTCCCAAATTAATATAATTCGCGTGGGAGATCCCAATCAGGCAATTAACTCTACTTTTACACCAGCAGATCCGATTTATTTTCGTGAGTTTTGCCGGGAATGCGATGCTCAAGATCGTTTGGCAACTATGGATCAAGCTGGGCGTAGCAATAGAATAATTATCGAAACTGCAAACTTTGCCCTCGAATGGGTAAATAGTCTCTACCAAAGCAAACTTAGACAATCTTCCCCTTCTTCCCCCTCTCCTTCCTCTCTCCCCTTCCGCTATCAAAGAATCCTTCCCGTAGATGCCAACGATCCACAACCGAATGCTAACCCGGCAGCAGTAGGACGTGGAGTAGAAATTTACACTCCGGAAGATATACATAATACCGTTGAATTACTGTCTAAAAAAATTATCGAACTATTTCCCGAAGACAACGAAAATAATGGCAGTGGAGCTATCTTAGTTAGAGAAAACCGTCAGGGAAACTGGTTAAGCCAACAACTCAGACCAATTTGTAAAAAGCATAATATTTTACTTTACGACGTAGGTGAACAAGACAGACATTCCCACGTACCAGAAGAAATATTGGCAGTTTTACAATTTTGCGATCGCCCTCATTCTCCCGATTTTCTCAAGGCTGCTTTGGGGGTTTTAGTTAAACGAAGATTAATCGAGCCTCAAGATTTAAACGCTTTGGCTTCCTTACCCGAGGAATTCTTATATCCTTCTCCTTTAGCAGCAGCGCAAACCGAAGCTGTAAAAAAAGCCGCCGAATTTTGTCGCGATTTACTCAATGCTCGTTTAGAATTACCTCTTTATCAATTAATTTCTTTTATTGCCTTAAAACTAGATTATCAACAAGCCGAATTAGCAACAGCCGATAAACTTTCTGAAAGAATTAACAAGCAAATTGCCGGTGAAATTTCAATGGGCACAATGTTGGGAACGCTCAGCGAAATTGTTAGTTCCGAACGCTTTGAACCCGTAGATACTGAAGACTCAGAAGCGCGTTATACAAGACGAAATCAACTGACAATCATCACCATGCATAAAGCAAAGGGTTTGGATTGGGATTACGTATTTTTACCGTTTTTGCATGAAAACTTAATACCTGGTAAATTCTGGGTTCCACCGCAAAGAAAATTCCTTGGTGACTTTACCTTATCGGAAGTAGCTCGCGCTCAAATTCGCGCTGCACTGCATGGTGAATCTAAATTACCCGACGTAACCGAAGCATGGGAACAAGCTAAACATTTGAAAATCGCTGAAGAATATCGTTTGCTTTATGTTGCTATGACTAGAGCAAAACGTTTGTTGTGGTTATCGGCAGCGAAGAAAGCACCATTTACCTGGAGTAAACCGGATAATTTGCAAGAGCAGCAAGCTTGTCCGGTTTTTAATGCTTTGAAGCGAGAGTTTACCGAATGTGTTGTGGGGGAAGGGAATCAAGTTTTGACATCTTTACGCAAATAATTCTGATTAAAAAAATCGCAATTTTAGGGTGTGTTACGGCTTTACTATGTTGAATTAATAACTATTTTAATAATGCCGTAACGCAGCATTCTCGGAGTATAAAACCGCAGTTTTGTAGGTTGGGTTAGGTGTATTGATAATTAGGGTTTTCAACGCAGTAATTATAAATTGCACCGTAACCCAACATTAGGATATTGATAAAAATAAGATGTTGGGTTACGACACGATTTCAAACTTCTCGTTACAAGTCAAATTCCTAAACGTGTCTAACCCAACCTACCAAATATGGTATTACCAATTAAAAAATAAAATACCCCTCAACAAATGAGGAGTATTTTCAAAATTAAATCTTAATTATTTTTCTTTGACCTTACTTTGCCATTTTTGTAGTTAAATTATGCATCAAGATTAGACTTGCGACGACGCTTGATGAACATTGCACCCGTTACGAAACCAAGTCCAATTACACCTGCGGGTTCGGGAACTTTGGTTTTTACTGGTTTTTTCGGTTGATTTGCCACAAAGATAGAAGCGTGAGACAACTCCTTACCTTCTTCACCGCTTCCATCTAGAGCAACACCTATGGTGTTATACAATCCCTGCAAAGCACCTTCTTTTGAAAAATCAAAGTCCTCGAATAGATAAGCGCTATAAGCGGTAGAAGTCTTAAGACTGATTACAAATGTATTGCTAGTAAGTGCTTTTTCTAAACTCCATTCACCAGTGGGATTGCTCCCAGCATCAAAATCTCCGCCATCTGATTTTCCAAATAGACTCCAAGTTGCTTCAGGACCAATATCAAAAAGCCCATCATTTAGTTGACTAAGAAACTCTCCACCTCTTGTATCATGACCGCTAAAAGGTCCCTCGCAGGATGTAGCAAAAATTCCTCCTAAAGACACATTATTGATGTCACAAGCAATGTCGCTTGAAGTTTCATTACTGCTTTCATCATTAGTATTGTTAGTAGTAGTGGTGGTTGTAGTCTTCTTATTCCCTCCACCATTTCCGTTTCCGTTTCCATTTCCGTTTTTAGCGTGTGCTGGTGCAGCAATAGAAGATACAGCGACTCCAGATGCAATTAAGGTAGAAAAAATTAATTTTGATAATGCGATTGCCATTTTTTGTTCTCTTAAATATTTTATAAATTGTGTCGGCTTAATAGAGTTTTACTTATTTCTCTCTAGCTATTACATTGATAATTCAATACGATCAATAATGGCAAGATTAATATCAATAACATTACGCAATCTTTTTAAAAGTCTTTATTTACAGATAAATTGAAATATTATTTATCCAGATTTAAACGTTTTCAACAAAACAACAGTATTACTACTTAATTAAAACTCTTTAATATGAAATATATTAAAATATGTAACCGAATTTCGTAGTTATTAAAGTGAAATTACGGTTTGTAAGTTAGCTTAACGGCGTATTTGTAATAATATTCTCAAAACCAACCGGAATTGATATCAAGCCGTAACCCAACATTAGGATTGTGGATAAAAAGATCGGATGTTGGGTTACGACACAATTAAAAGATTTTCGTTATAAGTCAAACTCCTAAGCATGTTTAACCCAACCTACATCTTTAAATAATTTTATTGTGAAATTTACGAACGAAAGCACTAATTTATTACCGTTCTTGTTAGACTTTTATTTAATTTAGACTTCACTAATAAATAAAGTAATAATAGATGTTTACAGAATTCCTTTTATTATCCCAAATATTATCCAACGATAGCTTTTCAATCAACCAATATCAATACAAGCAATCGGAAACAGTAGTTAATCTTTATTCTCAACAGAAATCCCAAAAAAGCCAGGAAAACTTCCGCGATATGCTTGAAGCATTGGGAGAGCGTGAAACTGGTTTTACATCTGGTGATTCAAGACAATATAATTTTGTAAATCCACAATTATATTTTCTTGGTAAATACCAGTTTGCTGAAGTTTTGTTAATTCGACTTGGTTATTACAAAGCTACATCTTACTTTGGCAATGGTGCTAAGAAAAATTATTGGCGAGGTACTTGGATGGGGAAAAACGGTATTAATAGTAAAGCTGAATTTATTAATTCTCCTGAAGTTCAAGAAAAAGCTATTCGTGAAGCTTTTGGTGTTTATTGGCAAGATATCAACTATTTGATGAATAAAAGAGGTAAATCAATTGATTCTTATTTGTCTCAAGTAAAGACTTTTAACGAGAGCGGAAAGCCTAAAACTATCAAAATCACTCTTTCAGGAATAATTGCAGCGGCTCATCTCAAAGGTCCCGATAAAGTTGTAGATTTATTAGTGAGTGGTAAAGTATCTCAAGATCCTTTTGGTACTTCTATCTTGGCTTATTTAGAAGAATTTGGCGGTTATGAAACAATTCCGAAAGATTTTTTGCAGCCATAATTAATATTAATTGTGGTTTTTCGCAATTGTGATGTTGGGTTACGACACGAATTAACAATTATCGTTACAAATCAAATTCCCGTCTCGTGTCTAACCCAACCTACGACTAATATTAATTGTGGTTGTTTGCAATCTTGATGTTGGGTTACGACACTAATTAACATTTATCGTTACAAATCAAATTAATTTTTGTGTCTAACCCAACCTACAACTCAATCATCAATCATTTCTGATGGATCTAACTTAACTCGATGGAGTAAACCTTGCCTAATCACCTTTTCCATCAACTCGCTTCTAGTTATCCCCAATTCCTCAGATACCTTGTCCAATTCATTTGAAGCCGTTTCGGTCAACATAATTTGGTAGCGCTGCTTAGTTTCACCGTATTTATCTTTATCTGCTCGCTTTGGTCTTGCCACTATCCTTATACACACATCAATACCTCAACACTTTACAAATTTATCTAACAATCTATATACATATATACACACCTACATACTATAATGAATTACATCTTAAAGGCGATCGCTCCTCCCGCCAAGAAGTACGCAATCGCCGATATACCATAATTAACTAACAACAAAATGGATAGGGAAGAAGTGCAGAATCTAGCCAACAACGCTAAAAATTTGAGTCAGCAAGGCTTAGAGCTAATCCAGCAAGGGAACTATCGTGAGGGACATAACTTAATCAGTCAAGCCGTAGAAGCTGGCAGACAATGCCGAAAATTTTTGGAAAAACCTAAAATTGAGCGCGGTTTAACAATTCTTGAAGAAATACGGAAACAGCATTAATTGTGGTTGTTAGCAAATAAGATGTTGGGTTACGACACGATTTCAAAATTTTCGTTACAAATCAAATTAATTTGCGTGTCTAACCCAACCTACAATCTTTAATCTCGTTTTAATCTCGTTACAAGTCTCTGACTTGTAATGCATTTGAAGGAGGCTCTGCCTCCGGTATAAAGAGAGGCAGAGCCTCTGAGTAGGGTTCCCAGCCGGAGTCTGGGAACCAGTTATCCCAATTAACAATTACCAATTACCTAAATACTTGCAACTGAGCCACCATCAACGCGATAGTTGGCACCAAGTACAAAACTTGCTTGCTGCGAACATAAAAATGCAATTACTGCGGCGACTTCTTGCGCTTTACCACGACGTTGAAGTTCGAGATGAGGGCGATCGTTTTTCAAAAATTGGGAAATCGCTGATTCAAAACTAATTCCTTTTTCTTCTGCTTGCTTTTTCATCATTGCGTCTGTCATGGGAGTTGCAATGAAAGCGGGGGAAACTGAATTTATCAGTACGCCATCTTTTCCGTAAGCTTTTGATAATCCTTTGGCTAAATTGAGTACTCCGGCTTTCGCTGCACAGTAAGGTAGTTCGTCTATGTAGGGTTGTAAGGCATCTTCGGAGCTGATTAAAACTACTCTTCCCCAACCGGATTCGCGCATCGATGGAATGAAAGCACGACAAACCCGCACTGCTGACATTAAATCAACTTCGATTGTGTTTAACCATTCTTCGTCGGTTATTTCTAGAAAATCCCCGGTTGCTCCAGTAATTCCGGCTGCGTTAACTAAAATATCAACTTTGCTAAAACGCTGTAATATCTGACTTTTGGCATTTTCTACCTGTGCAAGTTCTCTTAAATCGGCTTTTACGTACATTACCTCGCCAATTTTTCCGACTTCTTCGGCAGCTTGCTTTAATTTATCGTCGGTTTTATCAATTAAAGCGACTTTAACACCTTCAGCAATAAGTAATTTTGCAGTAGCAATACCAATACCCGAATCACCACCAGTGACGACAGCAATTTTATCTTTAATATTAAAATCCATAATTACAGTTAACAGTTAACAGTGAGCAGTGACCAGTTTATTTCACGGTTTTGATATTTTTATCGCTCTGGGGTTTTATTTTTTTGGTGTTAGGAAAGAAGGATTTACATCACTTTTGGTGGTTGAATTTTTGCCGTTGTTGGGGTTTTGATGAAACTATATTTTATTTTCGCGATGAATCAAGTTACTGGAAATAACACATCCACAAACTAGACAAAATGCGATCGCGCTCATCAAAGCGGCAAACTGTGGTGAAATTGCTTGGGGTTTACTAAATATCGAACCGAAAATACTCATCGCTAAACCAACACCACCAAAATACATTCCTATGCCTAATCCTCCTCTGTCAGGGGGCACCATTGCTAAGGCAAAGGGAATTGTACCGTTCAAAATGAAGCTGCTGCTAATTGCTAAAGGAGCTAAAAGTATGATATTTGCGCCAACAAAAGGTAGCAGTAGCATCAACAAAACAACTATACCTGTACCACCAAGCATAGCTTTACGATTACCAATTTTTGTGGCAATCAAACCAGCAGGTAAAGCCGCGATAGCTGCTGTAATCCCAAATATCACCATCTGTAACTGGATATTATCGCTATTTAACTGAAGTTTGAAAAATTTACTAACTGCATCAAGTAACAACCGATAACCCCAAGCAAAACTACCACCCAAAATAAAAATTAACCCCAGCCCTTGAAAAGATATTGGTAAAGGTGATTCTGCTCGATGTTTATCAACTGGTTGTGAGGATACAACTTCGGGAGGATGAATAAATCTCAATACTGCTGCCGAACCTAATAGTACAAAAGATCCAAAAGCAAAGGTGACAACCGGCCCAAAACTAAGCAGTAAATCGTTAGCAGCGATTCTAAAAGAACCGATAATTCCACCAATTAAAGTCAGTACGCTGACAGCCATTGGTAAACTTTTTGGCATGGCATAGCGTCCCAACAGAGATAGCACCGGGCTGCGAAATACAGTCATTGCCAAAGCCCAAGCTACTACCAAAGGTGGCAAAATAAATTTGAATACTGTTGTCGGTGGAACAAATGTGACAACACAAGGAATAGCGATAAACAAAGCTGAAGAAAGCAAAACTCCAACTGTAATAAAAGGGAAACGACTTGCAAACCAACGTTGTTTATTATCGGAAAGCGAACCCATCAAAGGTTCCATAAATACAGCTAAAGCATTTTCTAAAATTAGCAGACTTATCGCCAAAGATTTAGAGAAACCGAATTCTACTAACAACTTTGGCAAGTAAAAATTGTAAATTACCCAGCTAAGAGTAATTGCACCCTGCACCATCGCCAAACCGAAAACCTGAAGCCATAATACTTGTTTGCTGTTATTCATTTTTTAAGTAATTTTCTAGCTATGGGGTAAGTTTAAAAACTATAACTAGAACATTTTATGCGCTAAATTCCTGATGCGCTTTTTCCATTACTTCCCGAATATAATCGCTTTTCCCTTCCGTATAAGCTTCTCTATCATCACGAAACCGCGCTGCTAAATCTCGCTTTAATTTTTCATATCGTCGGGCTTCTTGTGGATGTATCTTTAAATAATCTCTAAATAATCTTCGCTGCCAAAATTCACCATCAATTTCCACCACATGAACATGATGTGTACGCTTTTTTCCATAGGGTGGCATTCCTTTAACAAAAAACATCTTTTCGGGATTGGGATTATCTGCCCAATATACATATCCCAAATCTTCGAGGGGTTAGGTTTTTATGATTTCAATGCCGCAAATTACAAATTACAACTTATAATATGGGATTGTGTCTATGTGTAGAAACATAAAAAAATGCCTAAACTAAAATCTCGCAAAGCTGCTGCGAAACGATTTCGGGCTACTGGTACTGGTAAAATCGTTCGTCGCAAAGCTTTCAAAAACCACATTCTAGAAAAGAAGACTACCGATAAAAAGCGCAAGCTATCCAAAGCGGTACTTGTAAACGAGCGCGATGAAGATAATGTACGCGGTATGCTTCCTTATCTACCAAGAAAGTAAATTTTAGGAAATAACTGAGAAATTAAATTATGCCAAGAGTAAAGCGCGGTAATGTTGCTCGCAAACGCCGCAAAAAAATCCTCAAATTAGCTAAAGGCTATCGTGGTTCTCACTCTACCTTATTTAGAACCGCCAACCAACAGGTAATGAAAGCGTTGCGTTATGCTTATCGCGATCGCAAAAAACGCAAGCGTGATTTTCGCCGTCTGTGGATTGCTCGTATCAATGCTGCTTGTCGTCAACACGGCATGAGCTACAGCAAATTTATGGGCAATTTGAAAAAATCCAACATCGAAATTAACCGTAAAATGTTGTCTCAAATGGCGATTTTAGATCCCGCTGGTTTTAGCAAAGTTGCCGAAATGGCAAGCCAAGTTAAATAAATGGGTATAAAAGTTCGTAGTAAGAGTTTTAACTCTTATGATGAGGATTTTAATCCTCACTACGAACCCACACTGTTGTAAATTTGCTGCTTTTATATGATTGATTGGTTGAAATTACGGTTAATTAATCGTCAGAATCGGCAATGCAATCAGCAGCGGAAGTTACATCTGCTACTATCCGCTGCTATGATTTTATGTCTAACTTTTTTGTTCCTCAATGCTGGAACATTATCTGTTTTTGCTGCATCGCTAAAAGAAATTCAGCAGCGCGGCTATATAACTGTTGCAGTCAAAGATAACTTTCCGCCTTTAGCATTTCAAGACGAAAGCGGTAATTTACAAGGATTTGAAATTGATATCGCGCAACGGTTAGCAAAAGATTTATTAGCTAAACCAGACGCAAGTAATTCAGATAATTCAGATAAATTAGATAAATTAATTAAATTTAAACCCGTCACCAACTTGCAGCGACTCAAAGTAGTTGAAAAAGGTGAAGTTGATATGGCGATCGCTAAAGTAACGGCAACTCCTTCACGAGAGCGGATCGTAAATTTCAGTATTCCGTACTATTTAGATGGCGGATTTATAGCAATAAAAGACACATCATTTCAAAAGTTAAGCGACTTACAAAATAGTAAAATAGCCGTTCTTAAAAACTCTAGCACCATAGCTCCGCTAAGATATTACCTCCCCGAAGCCGATTTAATAGGAGTTAAATCTTACTTAGAAGGAGAAAGACTTATAGAGAACAATCGAGTATCAGCCTTCGCCGCCGATGTCACCAGCCTTAGCAACTGGATAAAACAAAATCCTCAATATCGATTGCTGCCAACCAAAATCTCAACACAGCCCTTGTCAGTAGTAATGCCCAAAGGATTGCAATACGATGAATTAAGACGACAAGTCAGGCAACTAATCGGTAGTTATTTAGAAAGCGGTTGGTTGAAACAACGCGCAGAATATTGGGGGTTGCCAATGAACAGTTATCAGTGAACAGTTATCAGTGAACAGTGAACAGTGAACAGTGAACAGTGAACAGTGAACAGTGAACAGTGAGCAGTTATAAATATTTTTTATCTTTTTTCAAGTTTTATTTATGTTAAGCCTGAAGAAACTCGGTTTATTTGTGATTTTATAACGATATAGTAATGCTTTCACGATAATAAACCGGCTTGCTAATACTGGTAAAAGATTTCAGCTTCAATGGGCTAAGACAAAAATCGTTAGCAATTCGTAATTTTTTCTTACGATTAATTCTAGTATCCTAATAATTAACTTACAATAACTGATTACTGGTTACTGCTCACTGATAACTGTTCACTGTATGTCCCTCCGGGACACGCTCCGCTAACACTGATAACTGTTAACTGTTCACTGATATGAATAACGATTTAGCAACTATTTATCTATCTATTTTAGTCGGCATACTGTTTATCGCAGTTATAGCCGTTTTTCGTCAAATATTTAAATCTCGCAAACAAGAAGGCTCTTTTTCCAAGTTGCGCTCTAAATTAAAGAAAGAAGCAGGTTCTGTAAAAGAATATTACGAATTAGGCAGTATCTATTCCCAGAAAAAACTGTTTATTCAAGCAATTAGCCTGTTCCAAAAAGCAATTAAGTCAGCTCAGCAACAAGAAGAAAAAGACGAGAAGACAGAAGATTATGTAACCTTAGCTTACAACGGTTTGGGTTTTGCTTACTTTGCTCAAGAGCAGTATGACTTAGCAATTCGTAATTATAAACAAGCCTTGAAAAGACAGCCGGATTACGTTACAGCATTGAATAATTTAGCTCATGCTTACGAACGTAAAAAGTTGAATGCTCAAGCTTTGGAAAATTACGAGAAAGTATTAGAGCTTGATGCTAAAAATGCAACCGCGAAACGTCGTGCTGAATCTTTGAGAAGGTTGGTTGCGGCTTAGATTGGGAACCTCACCCCCTTCCCCTCTCCTTGTCAAGGAGAGGGGTGATTTTTTCATTAAGGTGAATATTTAATCAATTAAAAAAAGAAAGACCAGGATTATACTTCTTAAAAATGGGTTGCATTTTCTCTTCATCCCAGTCCAAAAAATTATCCTCGCGTAAATAGTAAGCACCTGTTTCAAAATATCTAGCAAGAGTTTGCATCATCGATGTCAAGCTTCGGAATATCATTTTTAAATCTAATGCATCACTTATATCTATGATTGGCGAATGTTGCTGTTTCTCTTTTCCTAATAAAACTGCACAAAAATCGCAATTAGCACGAAGAAATGGAAATAAATATTTATCGCTATAATTATTAACTTGGTTCGCGTCTAACAGTTCAAAAATACTTTCAAAATCTTCATGTTCTTGAATATCAATATTGTCAACAATATCCAAGTGATATTTTATCGCTTCATCTAAAGGCATAAATTCGATTGAAGGATAAACTACAGATTTTAAATCTTCACCACCTTCAACACCATTTCTCCAGCGATATAACTCATAAATCTCCAACGGTAATTCTAATTCAACATTAGTTAATTTCTCTTGAATTTCTGCATCACTTAAACCCGGTAGAAACGAAGCTGCATAATCTGGCCTATTTTTCTCTAACCATTGCATGATTTGGTTGAGAGAATCAGTTAAAACTGACATAATTTTATTTGTAATTTTTCAAGATTCTAACTCATACAATGCTTAATAACCGACGCGAAGATTCTCTAAAACCTCTTTTCTCAGCGTTCTTTGTGTCTAGTAAGGTTTAATAATTCTGGCGTTGCGGGAAATGGTGCGTTACGGCATTTCCAACATAGTAATTAATAATTCAACATATCGAAGCCGTAACACACCCTACAAAAGATTAAGCCATAATTTTATGTGCAAGATTTTAAATTGCTAACTCACAGCATATTCTGTAAACTTACGCATAAACGGAGATTGAAATCCTAAAACTATATCTTCTTTAGGAACTCCGAATTTTACTAAATCTGCTGCAATATCATCTTCCGTACCGTTCCATTGCAGCCAAATTTTTTCATTTTTAATATCAATATGAATAATACAGGAATGCGTCCAATTATTGCCTTCCCACCCTACATAAACAATTTGATAATGGTCGCGTTGTGTATCAAAAATTGTTTGAACTTCAATATCTCCGTAGGCTGATTTGTGTTTACCGTGTTCGAGTAATATTTCTTGTATTAATTGACGATATTTTGTTAGTTTATCCATTC
>CAYMZW010000128.1:0-15749 GCA_964395005.1 uncultured Rivularia sp. | reverse complement strand
GTAATCAAAGCTATTTGTGCTTGTCTCAAAGCTTCAGCTTTAGTAATTTTCTGCTGTTTCAAAACATTATAAAAACCATTCATTAATAATTGCGTTCCGTCGTCGGATACTTTCCACAACGAAGCAATTGTTGCTCTAACTCCACGACTTTGAAATTGATATCCTAAACCTAATATTTCTTCACCATTGCCGAATTTACCACCGATTCCAGTTTGACAGGCACTTAATACTACTAAATCAACATTATTTAAAGTCCAGTTACCGATTTCTTTTAAATTAGCTGTTTTCCCATCACCGAATAAAATAAACGATTTAGAAGCATCTCCCGGTACAAAAGCAGCATGAGTTGCAAAGTGAACGATGTTATATTCGTTCATTTTTGCTGTAGTACCAGCTTTATCAAATTCTTTATCGATTAATTTGGTTGTTTTGGGAAGTAATTTTGTCAGGTTTTCGACTTCTTTACCAGCGAATGGTAATCCTCGGAAGCGATAACTATCTCCTAAAACTGGAATATTATAATTAACGTTTACAAAAGCTCCTGCTAAAACTTTTGGTTGTGGTTGGGGTTTAGCAGTAAAATCTGTCAGGGATTTAGCGGTGATATGATTAATATTTAAACGTTGAACTAACCATTGTTCTCCATCGTGGAGTGCGGATAACGGTATGTAGCGGAGTTGTCCGTCGGGAGCATAAATAATAGTTTTAGCTTGAGATTGTTTTAAGTCTTTTTCTAAAGGTTTAATTAGCCAGCTATAAAGTTTTTTTGCGGGGGTTTTGGCATCACTACCGGGATTTTGTAATGCTTGACGAAACTCTGTAATTACCTGATTGAGTTCGCTACGTTTGACTTGAACGGTACGACGAAGCGGAGGGGAATCTGGAGTAGTAATAATTAATTCTAAACGATCTTCTAATATTAAAGGATATAGCATCACCGCATTTAAACGTTTTAAATCATCCCTTAATCCATCCAAATCGGATAAATCAACAGCCATTTTTTGTGCTTGACGACTGAGTTTATCTAACTGTGCAACAACGTCTTTTCGTTCGCTGAATTGGTTAAATTGCCCGTTGAGTTCAGCTTGTAATTTAACGAGTTTAGCAATGCGTAGTTGTTGATTTGTAGTACGGTTGCTTTCCGGTATTTTGCGTAGTTTCGTGAGTTCTTGCCCAATGGCGATCGCACTGGTTTGTAGTTGATTGTATTTGAGGAGAATTTCCTCTTCGGGTTTGAGAATAACGAGTTTTTGATTGCTTCCCCGTACTTGAGTTAAATAATCGTTTAATTCTTGGATTTTTAATAAATCTAATACCTGTTGTGCTTCGAGGATTCTGTCTTGGGAGATTAGTAAGTTGGCAAGATTGCGATAGGTGGAAGCAACAGTTTTAGTGTAGGATTCTTGTTGTTGTTTGGGGAGGGTTTTTAGTTGTTTGCGAATTTGTTCGCTGATATTTACTGATTGTTTGTAGAATACTATTGCGAGTTTGGGTTGTTTTTGTGTTTTGAAAAGAAAAGCAATATTGTTGAGAGTCGCACTTTCAACTGCGTTATTACCAACTTGTTTGATAATAGCTAAAGATTTTTGGTAATAATCCAATGCTTTGGTATATTCTCCCAAATTACGATAAACTGCACCAATGTTATTGAGAGTACTACCTTCTCCTGATTTATCACCAACTTGTTTTTTAATAGCTAAAGATTTTTGGTAATAATTCAATGCTTTGGCGTAGTCTCCCAAATCGTCGTAAACTAAACCAATATTGTTGAGAATAGTGCCTTCTCCTGATTTATCGCCAACCTGTTTTTTAATAGCTAAAGCTTGTTGGTAGTAATCCAATGCTTTAGGGTATTCTCCCAAATCGTCGTAAACTAAACCAATATTGTTGATAGTATTACCAACGCCAGCTTTATCACCAATTTGTTTGAAGATAGCTAAAGATTGTTGCAAGTAATCTAATGCTTTGGGGTATTCTCCCAAATTACGATAAACTGCGCCAATATTGTTGAGAGTACTACCTTCCTCCGCTTTATTTCCAACTTGTTTATGAATAGCTAAAGATTTTTGGTAATAATCCAATGCTTTAGCGTATTCTCCCAAATTACGATAAACTAAGCCAATATTGTTGAGAGTAATACCTTCTCCTGCTTTATCGTCAACTTGTTTATCAATAGCTAAAGATTGTTGATAGTAATCTAATGCTTTAGGGTATTCTCCCAAACTACGGTAAACTTCTCCAATATTGTTGAGAATAACACCTTCACTTTTACGCTCTTCAATTTCTCTGAAAATAACTAAAGCTTGCTCAAAATTTTTCAACGCTTCTCGATATTCACCTCTATTCAACTGCTGCAAACCTAATTCATTCAACCGCAACGCTTCATCTCTACGCTGTTTCTTCCCTTCTACCTGTGCTATCTTCACTTCTTCATTAACAACGGATTTGGCAACGGATGGGTTGTTGGTAACGGATGAGTTATTCGTTACTACAGCTTCCACGGGTGAGGAAACTAAAAACACGGTTGCAGCAAGCAATTTAAGACTGTAGCGCATGATTTAATTTTCTAAGAGATTTTACTAACAATTTTTTATATATCTGGGTAAGTAGAGGGTATGCAATATTTTTTGGCGGTATCCCAGATAATTTATCAGTATTTTTATGGGTTGTATATGTTGTTTTGTGTAAAAAATGTTTGTTATTATTGCGGTTTGTGGTGATATGGTGTCCGCTACAATCGTTATTGCGTAGGGTGTGAATAGATTTTTGAGTCCTATTTATAGGACTTTAGCTATTAGACTGGGGTTTGCAACCCTAGTCGGGTTTATGTATTCTTCGTTATTACTTGTTCCCAGGTTCTACCTGGGAATACAGTTTGCGAGGCTCTGCCTCTTCCTATAAAGCTTGAGGCAGAGCCTCATAGTAAGCGATTCCCAGCCGGAGACTGGGAACCAGTCAGATGCCCTATGCCCCATGCCCAATTCCTAAAAACAAAACCCAGCTTCTCGAAAAAGAAACCGGGTTTTATTTAATTTAATATTACGATTGTTTATTTAGGATTTGTTTCTAACAACTCAGCAATAGCTTGACGCTCTGCGGGATTGTGAGAAGGTGGTGTTTGACGAGCGTCGGTAATCAACCAGTCTAAAGCTGCTGCTTGAACGTCAATTGATGCTCCGGTTTTATCGACGCAGTAACGACCGTAAACTAGTTTATCAACTAACATTACTCCTGGGCCAAGGCGAGAATATTCAAAAATTACGCTGTTTTCTACGGTAGCGCCGCTACATACGCAGCAGGAAGGGCCAATGTAAACTGGGCCGACAATTTTGGCTCCATCTTCTATTTTGGTCATTGCACCAATGTAAACTGGGCCGGTAATATCTACTTTGTCCCAATTTACGGCAACGTTTAAACCAGTGTAAATTCCTTCTTTGACTTGATTTCCGGGAATTTGGACGTTTTTGATTTGCCCAGAAAGTACGCCGCGAATTGCTCGCCAATAATCAGGTACTTTACCAATATCTACCCATTCAAAGTCCATTGCTTTGGCGTAGAAAGGCGCACCCATTTCTACAAGTTTGGGGAATAAATCGCCACCGATGTCATACTCAACATTAGAAGGAATATGTTCAAATATCTCTGGTTCAAAAATATAAATACCAGTACTGATATTTGTACTTTTAGCTTCCTCGACAGTTGGTTTCTCTTGGAATTCTTTGACACGGCCATCGTCATCGGTAACAACAATACCGTAACTAGAAACTTCTTCTTTCGGTACGCTTTTAGTAACGATTGTGGCGATGGAACCCTTTTCTCTATGCCATTTCACGGCAGCAGTTAAATCCAAGTCAATTAAAGCATCACCGCATAATACAATAAAAGTATCGTCGAAAAACGTTTTAAAGTCCTGAATTTTTCTCATACCACCAGCAGAACCGATGGCTTTACCGACTAATTTACCGTTATCATCAATACTACCTTCAAAAGAATAACCAATTTCGACACCAAACCGTTGACCGTCACGAAAATAACTTTCGATTTCTTCAGCTAAATGACTAACGTTGACCATAATTTGGTCGAAGCCATGCTGACGCAACAGTTCAAGTAAGAATTCCATCACTGGCTTTTGCAGGATGGGAATCATCGGTTTAGGAGTTGTGTAGGTAATCGGGCGAACGCGAGTACCTTTACCCGCAGCCAAAATCATTGCTTTCATAAATAATTAGTCCTCAACCAGAAGCCAGTTTACGTAGATTAAGTAATACTTCATCATCTGTTTTAATTTGTATGAAGTCATCCCTAAAAGCACGGATAATGCGCTTATAATGCACTCATATATTAGGTATTGGCAGATAAAACTATCTGAAATTGCTAATATTACAGTTTACTCACATTTGAGTATTCAGTTCAAAGCTCGCATCAAAGCTTTTTCTAAAACTAAAGCGATGGCTAAAAGCCAGATTTAAGGGAGTAGGGAGTAGGGAGTAGGGAGTAGGGAGTAGGGAGTAGGGAGTAGGGATTAGAAAGGATTATTCTAATAAAAAATTAACTTGCTGCTTGAGAGATAGGATTACTATTGCATTCTTGCCTCAGCAAGCGGATTTTTACTTCCTGATAGAAATCTTCTTGATACAACTCGACTTTCGACTGAGCCGAGAGTAGCAGTAATGCCCAGAATACGCTCACAGTATGAGAATTTTCACCGTGAGAATGGTCTTTCCCCTTTTCCGATATTGACTGAGTTTGCGACCACCACTCCACCAATTGTTCCAAATTCATCCAGCTTTCTCCTAGATGCAGTTCAGCGGTTTTGGTTTGCAAAACTTTTTCTAACTCTCCAGCAACCTCTGTAAGATTTTCTTGATGTGCTAATTCTAACGCTGCTTTTAAAGTTCTAATTCCGGGTTGGCGTTTTTTCGCCAAAGGTTTAGTTTTTTGTACCAGTTGCAATTGGTTAGCCATTACCTGCAACTGATCTATTAATTCTTGTAAACTTACCCGACGAGCAGGTGGAGGCATTGCCGAACGTCTTCGCCGCAACTGTTTCTCCAGAGGTAGCCTAGCTATACGCTCATTCAAACCCTCTTCACCATCGAGCAGAAACTCATCTTCTAAGGAAGCATCAAGTTCATCTTCTGCCGATTGCAATTCCATCAAAGTGTTGGCTTTGAATAAAACCAGCATTGAAGCCGATAAAAATGCTTGTCCCGATTGAGATAAATCTGATTCATAACCCTTCCTCCTTTTCTCAGGTGCCATGAGTTCTATATAGCGATCTATCACCTCAACCACCTGCACATCCCAAGGATCGATTTCTCCTTGTTCGGCTTGATGAATTAATTGTGCGATCGTTTCTAAAAGCTCAGAAGCATCCATAGACAAGTACTAGAATTTAGGTTAAAGGTTAAAGGTCAAAGGTCAAAGGTTAGGAGTTAGGAGTTAGGAGTTGTATAATTTTGGATTTTAGATTTTGGATTTTGGATTAGGTTAGGTGTTAATTCTCCTTGTCTCCCTATCTCCTTGTCTCCTTGTCTCCCCCTTCCCCCATCTCCTTGTCTCCTTGTCTCCTCATCTCCCCATCAAGCGCTAGCTGAATCGCTAGCTGCTGGTAAAGAAGGTTGTAAAGATTCTACTTGAGCTTGATACTCTTCAATCTTGGATTCTAATTCTTTAATTTGAGCATTCTTTTGACGAACTTTTTGACCAGACCATAATAGTCTTTCTAAACGGCTCAAAATCATAAATAACCAAGCTAAAGCTCCACCTAAGCCTACCGCTACAAGCATCTCAACAGACATTGGCGCTTGTACTTCCATACCTGGAATTAGATGAATAGTTTCTAATTCTGTATTTTCTATGCTGAATAAAGCAAAGGCTAAACAAAAAATAAAAATGATCAAAAAATTTACTTGTCTCATGGTCAACTATGGGGTTAAGTAATTAATTGTTGCTATTTTTACCAGGTCTTTCCAATCAATACCCGCCATCAATGGTAAATATTAGTTGTGCGACGGCTGATATATTGCATTGGTATCAATGCAGTAGTCAGATACATAAGAACAATAAAGTATAAAAATAAAATTAACCACGCCATTTGCTACAAGCAAGAAAACCTGGGTAAGGCAATGGCTCAAGAAAGTATATCACGATATTTTTATACCTTTACTCAGAAAAAAAGAACATTTTATTTTCGTTTTTATACTGAAGTAAGGTTAAAAATAGCTACACAAAAGCCAAAGACATAGTTTTTAATTAACTTTTCCCTAACTTTTGGGCCCTAGCATTGTGCGTTCACGATATATTTTTCATTGGCATTCATAATCCCTCTATAGATTACTTATAATTGTTTTCTAATACCAGTATTAAAGAATACTAATCGGGTAGATGTTAAAAGTTAAGAGTTTGGCAACGGATGAAGTTTGGCAGCGGATGGAGTTTGGCAGCGGATGGAGTTTGGTAACGGATGGAGTTTGGTAACGGATGGAGTTTGGCAGCGGATGAAGTTTGGCAGCGGATGGAGTTTGGCAACGGATGGAGTTTGGCAACGGATGAAGTTTGGCAACGGATGGAGTTTGGCAACGGATGGAGTTTGGCAACGGATGGAGTTAAGAGTGGTAACTGGTAATTGGTAATTGGTGACTGGTAACTGCTCACTGTTCACTGTTCACTGTTCACTGTTCACTGTTCACTGTTCACTGTTCACTGCTCACTGTTTCCTGCTTTTGAATAGCGTCGAAGGTACCTTTAATAGTTCCGGCGATGGGAATGGCAACTAAAGTTCCTAATAAGCCTGCTATCTCGAAGCCGACTAAAATCACTACAAAAATCCAGATGGGATTAAGTCCGATAAAGTTTCCTAGCAATTTTGGGGCTATCAAATTATCTTTGACTTGCTGCATCAATATTGAAAAGAATGCTAATTGAACTGCTAACCACCAATTTTGTAGCAGTAGCAATATTGTAACGAAGCCAATACCTAAAGTTGCTCCGATAAAGGGTATAAGTTGAGATATGCCGATGACTACAGCAAATAAAAAAGCAAATGGAATTCCGATTACTAAAAAGATTGGTGTTAAACTTGCCACCATAAACAGTGCTAGTAAAAATTGGCTGAGAAAAAAATAGTGAAAATTCAGCAGTAAAGATTTACTTAGAGGAAGTCGGATTTTTTCGGGTAAGAGATTTACTAAGCCATACCAAAGGCGATCGCCATATAAAAGCATATAAAAAGCCAGCACTATAACTAAAATGGTATTGACTAAAGTTGATACCAAGGTTCCGGCAAATCCCACAGCACCAAGCGGTAATTCCTTGAGCAAGTTTTCAATGCTGGCATTAATTTGCTCGGCTAATATTCCTAAGTCTATTGGTGGTAAGCGTCGTCTTTTGGCTATTGCTTGTAGTTGTTCAAGTTGATCTTCAAAGCTGTTTAACCAATCGGGGATTTTATCAGTAAGTTGGATAGTTTGATTAATAACAAGAGGTACGAGAGTAATACCGATCAAAATCAACAGCGTTAAAGTCAGCAATAATACTATAGTTATCGCCCATTCACGCGAAATACGACCGCGCTCTAAAAATCGAACTGGATAATTGAGCAAAAAAGCTAGGATTGCTGCAATACTTAAAATAGTAAGTGGATGCCGAAAGTAATGAAAAATTACAGAGAGCAGTCCGACATTAAGAGCTATAATTGGGGCGCTCAAACCATATACTAATAAGTTTTTTAGGGAAGCCCAATGGCGCATCCGCATATATTTTTTTATTTTGTAGTATTTCTATAATTTTGCAATCAAACAATTGTAATGGATAAAAATATAGCTGAACTTCGTCAAGATTACACTTTGCAAGGCTTAAGCGAAACTGAAATTGATTCTAATCCTTTCGCACAATTTAAGAAATGGTTCGACGAAGCCCTAAGTGCCGATATCTTAGAACCAAACGCTATGACGGTGGCGACTACAACACCAGAAGGTAAACCGTCAGCGAGAATGGTTTTGTTAAAAGATTATGACGCACGTGGTTTTGTCTTTTATACCAACTACAATAGCCATAAAGCACAAGAATTAGCAGAAAATCCTCAAGCTGCTTTGGTGTTTTGGTGGGCAGAATTGCAGCGTCAAATCAGGATTAGCGGAAGAGTAGAAAAAATTTCAGATAGCGAGTCAGATAAATATTTTTACAGTCGCCCTTTTAGCAGTCGTTTGGGTGCTTGGGCTTCAAATCAAAGCGAAGTTATCGAAAATCGAGAAGTATTAGAGCGAAACTTGGAACAATTAAAAGAAAAATATCAAGATCGAGAAATACCCCGTCCACCTCATTGGGGAGGAATTCGAGTTATACCGGCAGAAATTGAATTTTGGCAAGGGCGTTCGAGCCGTCTTCACGATCGTTTGGTTTATACAAGAGATTATGATGATGGTTGGAAGATTGAACGGTTGTCGCCTTAGAAGTTGTTGGTAAGTTGATTTTATGATTCCGGCGGTTGAAACCGCGTCTACACAAGGGAAACCCACCTTCGTGGGTTAAGAATTGTCTATCATCCTAAATCTCATCGGAATGATTTCAAAATATATAGATGATTATTATATTGAAATAACTATTAAAAAATTTTTAGGACGATGATAATAAAATGTGATAATTATTAAGTCCACGCAGGTGGACTTTGCTTGTGTAGAAGAGCCATTGCGTTGGGCGGGTTCCCCGACTTGAAGCAAATGGCGTGCGGTTTCAACCGCCAGATTTATAACAAACCAATTCCCCAAAACAAAAGACACGACATTCGCCGTGCCTTAACTCAATAGAGGAATCCATAATTATTACTAACTTTCTTCCTCATCATCCCAAGGAGGAATTTCTCCTGTTGCTCTCGGTGTCAAATCGAATTTCTCTGACTCAGATGGAATTTCTGCCGTAATTGTTGGAGGTTTCGATTTATCATCCTGCTCCGAATCATTGTCATCATCCCACGGTGGTATTTGTCCAACAATTTTCGGAGAAGTAGCAGGAATTTCGGCTGTAATTATAGTTTTACGAACTTTGCTGTTTTTCTGTGTAATTTCAGCTTCGCAATTTTGACTTAAATCATCTTCTGTACTGTTTTCTGAAGTGTCGGGAATGCTTGCATTAATATGTTCTTCAAGAGAATTCTTACTTAAAGTTTTGATTTTGATTGGTAATTTATTATCTTTTTTCTTAGACATCGCGATTTGTTCCTATATTTAATTCTATATTTGATTCAAGGAAGGCAATTAATTCCAGTTCATTTCCTTGAGAATTTCTCCGACGTATTTAACAAACCTAACCCCCGTCATTTCAGGCAATTTGCCAACCTTATCTAATTTCTTCATCAGCACATATTGCAAATCCGTAAATCTTTCACGCACTCCTTGGAAATCTGGATCTCTACTTGCCCAATCCCAAAGATTGCGATCGCTATCTCTTAGTAAGGCGTAAACTAAGTACTTGCGGGCTTTTTTCTTTGTTTGCTCGTCACCGTTATTTTGGGCGGTAAAAATTGCATACCATGAAGCCAAATTGTACAAAAACCGGGAACTTAAATCGGATTCTGCATTCCACTGTTTCTCTAATAGCTGTATTTCTTTTAGAGCTTCTTCAACAAGAGTTTCATCTTTTGTCAGTAATTGCGCCATCGCTTTACCAACTTTAATTCTGCGTTTTACAGTTTCATCTTCACATCTATCGAGTGCTTTTTCGTATTGCAAAATTGCTTGTCGCTGAAGATTTCTTCTTTTATTTTCCTGAAACTCTCTTCCTTGAGTGCTGTAAGTATCGCCTAAATTTTCGTAAGGTTGATACCAATTAGGATCGAATTCTATAGCCGCTTGCAAATCTTCAATTGCTAATTGGAAAAAAAAGCCGCCATGAGTTGGAGCGCTGGCATAATTAATTACACCAAAAAAATTATGTATTTGCGATTGATATCTTTTGCACCAATTGCCTAAATAATACCAAGGTACGTTAGCTAGCATTTCTCGTTTTGAAAGTTCCACCGCCAACCACCGAGTAGCAGGTTTTAATAACAATCTAAAACGATCTTTAAGCTCGGGATATGTTTCAATAATTGGTAACTCAAAATCTTCTTCACTTTCTGCTATAGAAGCCGTTTTCGCCACTGTTTTGATTACGGTATCGGTTAAACTTTCGGTTCTTTTTTCTTCCCAAATAGTGTAAAGCTTGGAAGCACCATTCCCTTGAATATCCATAACGTCAAAAGTAATTCCCAATCTGCTGTAATCTACACCTTGGCTTTGCAAAATACTAGTAACTCTGGTTCCATAAGGTGGAAATATAATTTTGAGTAAACTTACTAAAGGATCGATTTGATCCGGTGTAAACTCGTTTAGCGAAGCGACTAGATTAGAAAGTCTTTCATCTGGAGTTGTTTGAGGTAAAGGTAATTTGTCTGGATGACGATAAGTTCGCAGCCCGTTAACATTGTTAACATTAATATGTTGTTTGAGACGTTGGTGAACTCCCTTCATTTCCCTCACCAATCTTTCCCTTCCTAACTGACTCAAACCTGGTAAAACAAACTCTACTCCTTCGGCACCAGAAGCGTTAGTAAAGTTATCTATAATTAGTTGAGATGAACGGGAAGCAACTAATATTATAATTCGCTGAATAACCGCAAGACTCAGTAAAACTATTATTACTTTTGCTAAAAAGAAAACCGTTCTGTTAAAGCTTTCATCTACTTTCTCAAAGTTTTCCAGTACTTGCTCAAGGGAACTGTTTGATGTTCGTTTTTCTTCTAACTCCGATGCCGCAACAACGATCGGTGTCTCAGTTTTGGTAGACTCCGATATCGATGGTTGAGAACATCCCGAACCAAAGTTAATCGCTACAAAGGTAAATACTAATACAAGCCTTTTTTTCACAACCGCTGCAATTGAATGATTTTTCTGACAGCAAATATTCTGTGCGTATCATAAACTACGTATTCTTAGCACGGATTTTTAAAATTGGCAACAATTTTCAGTTAACAGTGAACAGTGAACAGTTATCAGTGAACAGTGAACAGTTATCAGTGAACAGTGAACAGTGAACAGTAAACAGTGAACAGTGAACAGTGAACAGTTATCAGTGAACAGTAAACAGTGAACAGTGAACAGTGAACAGTTATCAGTGAACAGTGAACAGTGAACAGTGAACAGTTACCAATTACCAATGCCCTACGCGCCATGCCCAATTCCCAACTCCTAACTCCTAACTCCTAACTCTTAACTCCTAACTCCCAACTCTCCACTCCCTACTCCCTACTACCTGAAAACTGCACTTTCGGATCTGGCATAAAGCTGTATCTCAGGAAAAATCCTAATCCTACGAATAGAATAATTAACAAAGTACCTATTCCAACTGGGCTGGGAAGCCAGAAAACCGCTTCAATGTGATTTAGCTGTCCGGATTTGAGTTTCCAAGAAAGCTGCTTGTTGCTTTTAACTGGTTCGATCGCGTTTTCAGTTTCTTCAATGCTAGAAGCACCCCAAGGAGTGTTCAAATTGAATTCTAAATCAATAATTGAGCCAGTGTTAGTTAAAGCGTTACCTTTACTCGAAATTAAACCCAAAGAACGTAAGTCTAAATCGTAGATTAACTGGTTGCGTACTAACAGTAAAAAATTACTCTGCGATAATTGTAAATTTGATTCTATTTTCGGTAGCTCTGATTCCGATTCCCCTTTTTTAGAGCGAGATTTAGAAACATTTCTGGAGTTAAAAAATGTGTTGTATTTTCTTTGCAGTTCCCTACCATTACTGAAAGGAATAGTTACAATTACTTCTTCTTGGGAAATTCTTTTTGCTTTTCCATCGAGTTCGCGAGCGCGTCTTTCAATGCTATCCAACCATTCATAAACGGCATCGCCACTAAAACTTGTTAGTTTTTCTCCTAATTTAATATGCTGTACGAATTTACCGTAATTAGCATTGTTGATATTTACTCCTAAATCGTAATCTACACACCCAGAAAGTAACAGCGATGCTAACAGTAAAATACATACAAGCCGTATTCGTTTAAACAGGCTTTTAACTAATCGTACTGACATACGGGAAGAATTTCTTTGATAGCGAAATCGTGACATAATTACAAAATTCAATCTATTTTCAGATTTTGTTCTTTTTCGTGGCACCGCTTCGGATAATTGTTTAAAAACTTAACCAAACTAAACTACCCAAAGTTACAGCAATAATAAATAATGCTAGCCAGATAAAGCGATTATCTTGAGTATTTACCTGACTTAGATCGATCAACTCTACTTCCTCAGCTTCTAATTTTGCTTTAGATTTTTTACGAGACGCAGCCACGCGAATTTTACTTTTATCGGATAATGCGGCTAAATCGGGTATTTCAGTCATCCATTCTTTCGGACGTTCCAATTTAGGTGCTTTAAAAATATATTGCAATCGCTTGGCATCTTTACTGGTTTCTGGATAAGGATGACGCTTAAGCAACTCGCAAAGCTCTATAGCTTCTTGATTTTGTCCGGCTGCTTCGTAAGCCGTTGCCAACCAAATTTGCACCTCACCACCAAGACGAGTATTGCGCTCTAGCAAAGCACAAGCCTTTTTCAACTCCTCAACAGCTTGGCGATATTTACCATTTTCAAAAGCAGCTTTACCATTACGGTAGCGCTGTTTAGCAATTTCTAAACTTTCAGAACTCACGTTGAAAAATATAAATAATCATCAGCCTTTATTTTGCCGTTTTAATGCCACATTTTGAGAATATTTTGTAAAGGTAAGTATTTTCTTTGAAAAAACTTTAAAATTTATCTAAAATCTATCTAAAATTTAAATATAGGTAAATTCACCGATCTTATAGCCCTTGCTGGCTAGCTAGGACAAATATTATGTTTAAGAATACAAATTTGCAACCGTATTTTGCGGGTTTTGCTGCTGCTGCTTTAATAGGTGCTGTAGCTGCACCAGCCTCCGCTCAGTCTATAATCATCATTAATAATGGCAATACTCCCTACCACGGAAGACATAATCCGACTGTAGGTAATTTCATTTATGGAAGCCCTATTGCTACACCAGTACCTGTAAATCCCGCGACGGGACATATACCTACACAAAGTTATTTTTCCAAACCCCGCAGATCCAGAACAATTTATAACTCTACATTTATTAATCCAGTTTTAGTCAATCCAACAATTATCAAAACTCCCCGAAATCGAAGACGTTATCGCAATTTTAAACGACGAGGTTATCGTCAGCCAGCTTCGCGGATTTTAATTAATTCACCCGGTTCGTAGTTGGGACTTTAGTCCTAAAATCGATGAGCTAAAGCTTCTACTACAAACTTTTTTACTTTAGCTAGTAGGTTGGGTTAGGCGGGTGATTATTTAGAGCATAAACTTAGAAGATTCAATTCCGCCGTAACCCAATATTAAGTAATTGTGCCTTCATTGATTAAACATTTCCTTTGGGTAGGGAATAGGGTATTGGGATGCTCGAATTCACGGATTCGGTAATGCTCTTATAGTTCGCTCAGTAGTTGGTGTTAATTCGTTACGACCAAAACCAGACAATGTAAATATAAAATTAAAGCTAGATGCAACACAAGCGATTGCGGCGAATACCAATGTTTTTCTAAAGTTTCTGCGGTTCCATGCAAGCAGATCGGTTTTCAGTGGTTTAAGTTCGTTAGAAATATCATTTAACTTAGGTACAATTTCATCTGTATTTGCACGGGACAAAGCTGCTGTATTTTGTTCGTTTAGAGCTTGTTGCGATTGCTCAATAGTAGCAATTTTAGAAGAAAGCGAATTGATTTGAGCAGTTAATTTATCAATACTCATTAGCTGCTTGCTGTTTTCGCTCAACAATGATTGTACTTCAAGGTACATTTGTGAAATATATTCGCGATCGCCTTCTGGGACGATGCTTTTAGCTAGATTGAACTGATGTAGCTCCTCACCCTCTTTTACATTAGGAATTTCAACAAAATTACCAGCACCACCGTACCGTCCTATTTTAAAACTAACCGTGCTACCGTTTTTTTCGATAGTAAGTTCAAGATCGTTTCTCCCTGGAATTGAACAAACCAAAAAGTCGGCAGCCCTTCTAATTATTTTTAAGTTTAAAACCGCTGCAATTTCACTTAATTTCTTGGAGTTCATTTCATTCCTTGCACGTAGGCTTCGACTAAATTCAATAGAAAGTTATACTGGTAATTAAAACCGCTTAGACCTTCGGTTTGATTCTCTTTAATGTCCCAAGTGTTTTCTACTACTGTTCGCGAACTGCTGTCTGTAGCTTCAATCTCTTCGAGCATTTTTTCGTAATCAACAGTGTAGTTTTTCTCCAGAATTTCCAAGGATTTTGTGTGGTTACGTTTATATTCTTCTGGAATAGTACAATATCTTTTAATCTTACCGAGGTTTCGTGCGAAAGCCATTCCAGAATAAGTGATTCCATCTTGCGACTTCGGCAAAGAGTCAATTCCTCCAATCACTTTGGCAGATTCTGCCGCAGACATTTTTATTTTATCTCGCACTCTTTGAGTAACAAAAGGTTGTGTTATTCCAAAATAAAGCTTCAGCCATTCGTTAATATTTAATTTAGTATCTTTGTCAAAACCCAACAGTTTTACTTCTTCCCAATTCATCGAAGTATGTGCATGGAACAAACTATTTTCTAGTATTACTTCGGAAGGATTCTTGTTGAGAACATATTCTATACCTCCAAAAAAACTTTCCATTCTACTGAGAGCTTCTTGATCTTTGGAGGCATTTTCTTCAAAAGTTGAATCATCTCGATCGAGGTTTCGATCTTCGGCAATTAAATCATCGCAGGAACCAAACAAACCATAAGCTTCGCCATAATTAATACAAAGTTCCCCGCTTATTTCTTTTGGCTCATTTCTACATTCGAGCTTTATCCTCCAGAGAATATCTTCGTTTTCGACATCCACAGAATCATTATTTTTTGCAGCTAAACTGATGATATCTTTAGCGACTAACCAATGGTTTTCTCCATCATTCATTACCCGAATCTGCGACTGCTCGCCTGTATAAAGTTCTTCAAATTGAAATGCTAAATTTTCCATCTTTTAGTTTGTTCGTTTTGCTACTTTTCATACTTTAGCAAAAGGCTTCTGAGGAAGTATACAAAGTGTAAATAATATCTTTGAAAGCAAAAGGTATACGATTATATTCAAACCAAAAGTAAAATCATAGAGTGAGAAAAAGTAACATTTATTTGCGATCGCCAGATTAAAGGGAAGGTAAAAATATACTCCAGACGGGTTAGTGCAATCGCTCGGTTGGAACAAGAAGTACCAACGCGCTCGCTAATAGGGGCCAACGGATCGCCCGAAGTTTTCAAACCCCTACAAGATAATGTTTTTTCGCATTAATAATGTTGGGTTACGACACGATTAATATACATTGTTGTTAAAAGTTCAAATTGGTATTCGTGTCTAACCCAACCTACAAAACTACAAAACTTTTTTAGCTTACATAAACTGAGATCCAAGAATCATTGTCCCGATACCACCATCGGTAAATATTTCTAGTAAAAGAGCATGAGGAATGCGACCATCAATAATATGCGCTGCACGTACTCCCTGAGCAAGAGAACGCACGCAGCAGGTTACTTTTGGTATCATACCTCCAGCAACAATACCCTTTGAAATCAAGCCGCGAGCTTCTGTAATATCTACTTTGGCAATTAAAGTAGAAGGATCTTTATAATTTTCTAAAATACCCCGCGTATCGGTAA
>CAYMZW010000127.1:6575-15793 GCA_964395005.1 uncultured Rivularia sp. | reverse complement strand
TTTTTTTTGTTGTATTTAGGAATCAAATAAAATGAATCACGTAAAATCTTACTTAACTCGCAGTTTAATTGTTTTTGGTTTAATTGCTCCGAGCAGTTTGGTTAATGCACAAAGTCCAGTAATTGAGTTTGATAATTCACCAGAATCTCAACGATTACAATCTCCTATTAATTCAGTTGATGATTTTTCAGATATAGACCGCAATCATTGGGCTTTCCAAGCATTTAAAAGCCTGATAGAAAAGTATGGTGTACTAATTGGCTACCCTGATGGAACCTTTAGAGGAACTGAGGACATGAGCCGCTATGAATTTGCTGCGGGTATGAATCAAGCTTTGGAGAAAATTAATCAGTTAATCCAAGATGAACTTAGAGGTCAATTAACGGAAGAAGATTTAAATGCTTTAAGACGCTTAGAAACAGAATTTTTGCCAGAATTAACTGTACTGCGAAACCGGGTAGATAATTTAGAAGTAAGAGCAGCCGAATTAGAAAGCAATCAATTTTCTACTACCACAAAACTTACAGGTCAAGCAATTTTTGCAATTAATGGAGGTAGTCAATCCGGTTCAGAAGACTCCAACACTAGTTTCTTTAGTCGTACTCGTTTGAATTTACAAACTAGTTTTACGGGTAAGGATTTGTTACTAACTCAATTGCAAGCAGGAACTGGAGAAGGTAATAGCGATGCAGCAGGATTTTTACAAGGTGAAGAAGGCAGTTTTAGAGATGATTTAGTTGAATTTGGAGAAGACTTAACCCGACAAAATTTAGAATTATTGTCTCCTGAAGACAGTTCAGAAATCGATTTAGACGATTTGGGTTTGGGATTGTCTCAACTAGAAAGCGTAGACGAAATTAGGGATACTTTAGCAGCAAATATCGCTTCCCAGAATTTACAAGCAGGTGCTACTGAAGAAGAAGCTTTGCAAATTCGAGAAAATATAGAACAAAATTTAGTTGGTGCAGTTGATTCTAGTAGAACAATTAGTTCGTTTTTACAAACCAACAGTACTTTAGACTATGCAATTAGTAGGGGTTCTGGAATAGATTTAAACCGACTCAGCTATACCTTTCCTTTATCTGATGAACTCACTGTATCGCTATTTCCTCAAGGGTATATTTCAGACTACGTAGATAGAAACAGCTACGCTAACAATAGCGCAACCAACTTCTCTACTTACGGTTTAGTTAACAATCAACTGCTATTAGCAAATGATGTACCCGGAGCAGGAGCAGCAGTAAGTTGGAATCCCAATCAAAGTCCAT
Organism: uncultured Rivularia sp.; assembly: GCA_964395005.1. Classification (GTDB taxonomy): domain Bacteria; phylum Cyanobacteriota; class Cyanobacteriia; order Cyanobacteriales; family Nostocaceae; genus Rivularia. Next base: position 14,525 of record CAYMZW010000127.1, on the reverse strand, counting down.
TTACATTTAGAGCTGCTTATAGAGCGCAACAAGGAACAATTGTCAATTCTACTATCGTCGATAATGACGAAAATGATGGTTTATTTGAAGATCAAAACCTTGGTGTAGTTGAAGTAGAATTTTCACCGACTAAAAATTCTGCTGTTCGCTTGCAGTATAGTGGGGGAACCCAGGATAATTCAGATTATGATGTTGTCGGGGCCAACGTTGAAGTCGCTCTTGGTAAAAAAATGGGAGTCTTTGGTCGCTTTGGCTATGCATTTAACTTCCCCGGTGACATTCAACCTTCTTCCTGGTCTACAGGTGTTTTATTCAGAGATTTGTTTGCACCAAGCGATTTATTAGGTTTAAGTGTGGGACAACCTTTGATTTTTCAGGATGATAGTGATAATCTTCTGGGCTTATTTGATGGTACTCAAACCAACATTGAAGCATTCTACAGATTAAGAGTGAATGATAATATATCAGTCTCACCCATCGTGCAGCTTATAACTGACCCTGGGAATACCCAATCAGATACTATTTTCACAGGGACTTTGCGGACGGTATTCTCTTTTTAGTTGCAATCGTAGATATAGCGGTTTTCATCTAAGAACCTCACCCCCTTCCCATCTCCTTATTAAGGAGAGGGGTGTCTGTTAGTGCAACGTGTCCGATAGGACATTAAGACGGGGTGCAATACTGCTCGGTTAAGGAATTGAACAAAATTGCTAGATCCCCCAAACCCCCTTAAAAAGGGGGCTTAGTTCCCTCCAATTCATCGGAGGGTTAGGGAGGATCTCCTCTTAACCGAACAGTATTGAGGCGGGGTGATGTTTTGACCGTATTAAAATCAACCGAAAACTGCTATAAAGCGATTTTAATTTAATTAGAATTTAAACAGTAAATTTGGCGTTGCTGAATAAATAAAAAGATGAAAATATAGCGGTTTTCACTTGGGTGCAATACAAATCTACCTCACCCTCGTTCCCTCTCCTTAATAAGGAGAGGGATGTCCGGAGGACAGGGTGAGGTTTTAAATGTATTCTACTCAACTGAAAATTGCTATATAGTTTCACATTGAAAGAGACGTAGCAGTGCTACGTCTCTACACGAGTTTCATGTTTAATACAAAATGTAAGCAAAAATAATTCATTATTTTATTCAGCAACGCCGTAAATTCTATGGTAAATTTGATAATTCACAGCGCAGCATTATTCTTTTTATTAAGTGAAGCTTTGTTGACTCGTTTCTTCTCAAAATCTTGAATTAATGTTTCAACATCGCTATTTATATCTCCACCTTTGGCATATAAAGACTTGATTTGAACAACAATATTATCAAGTTCACGAGGTGAATTTTTACTAATATCTTCAATCAAGCTTGTGAGTTTTTCAAAAGTCTTTAGTTCAGCAGTTAAATATTTACCTTGGTTTGGATAAACAATTTTTCCGCTATCGGTTTCATAGTATTGTTGTTCCGGCATCAGCGATGATTTAAGCGACTGGTTTTGACTTACCATATCAGCTTTAGTTTCTTGTTCCCTCATAAATAAAACATCGAAAACTTGACCGTTCCAAACAGCCCAGTAATGATTTTGAAAAAACCACTTTTGACCATTATCGCAATTTGGTTCTACTGACGAATCGATGATTTTATCACCTTCGGTTATAAATGGTTGTTTGATACTACTTTCATTATCTACTTGCATACCTTTTATGTCAAAATATCCTTCTGCAACTGCTTTAAAAGCATATGCTAATGTTCGACAATCTCCTTCTAAATTACCTGACAAAAGTTTTTCATAGCTTTTGTCTTTATCATCCATGCTGTGGCTTTCTTTCTTCGTTTTGTATTTAAAACCTATATTTTTAAAATTTTCTAATAGCTGTTTGAGGATTTGCGATTGTTTTGATTTTCGGTCTATTCCAGCAATTAATTTTTCAGCCACCGGATATTTTTCTAAGAATTTTTGTTTTTTTAATTCTGCGGCTTTTTCTTCTGGTGAAACTACTTGTTGATTGGGCTTTTCTTTTTTATCTGTAGCAGTTTTATCCTTGTTTTCTACTTTTTCTCTTTGAACAACTTTTTCATCAGAATTAACGGTTTTTTCTGATATATCTTCACTATTTTTATCAGTTAAAGATTTATTTTCAGAATTAGATTCACCTGCTGCTTTACCTTGCAATGCATTAATTTTTGCTTGTAGTAAAGCAAGCTGCTTTTGTCCTTGGGAATTAAGGGTACCATGCTTCTGCTGTATCTTTAATTTTGTAGCCTCCATTTGATACTTTTTTAATTCTTGATTTTTTTTATCGGGAACACTAGATTTTTTGGAGTTTTTTTGTGTTTTTTTGGCAGAACTATTTAAAATCGAAATATTTTGCTGTGATTCTGATTTAGAAGCAGGTGGTTTAACTTTCTGAGGTACTCGCTGTTTTTTTTTCATCGCTCTAGAAATTTGTCAGCAATAATAAATAAATTACTATATTCTCTCATTCCTATACGCTCCATGTCTGTTAGACTAAAGTCTAACTTTTCAATTCAATAACTCGTTCCCAGGTATAACCTGGGAATGCAGTTTTCGAGGCTCTGCCTCGGGTTAGAATGGAGGCAGAGCCTCAAGTGATGGGTTCCCAGCCAGAGACTGGGAACCAGTTATGACTGGGAACCAGTTAAGCCTCAAGTGATGGGTTCCCAGCCAGAGACTGGGAACCAGTTAATCAATTCAATAACTCGTTCCCAGGTTATACCTGGGAATGCAGTTTTCGAGGCTCTGCCTCGGGTTAGAATGGAGGCAGAGCCTCAAGTGATGGGTTCCCAGCCAGAGACTGGGAACCAGTTACTTTAGTTTAATTTATGCCGAGTTGTTCGCAAGGATTTTACATCCAACCCTCAATCTCTGAACCAGTCAAAGATTTTTCAAGTTTAGTATATTCTGTTTGTGCTGCACGTAATACGTGTTTCATTTGCACTGCTTCTGAAGCTTCGGCAGCCATAAATGCGGCATTTAAAGCGATATTGCGGATATTACCACCAGAAACACTTAATTGAGCCAGTTTCTTCTCATTTAAACCTTCTGTAGGTGTATTGGGTGGAAAAACACGTCGCCAAATTTCTCCTCTTTGAGCGGTATCGGGGAAGGGGAACTGAACTACAAAACGAATCCGTCTGAGAAAAGCATTATCCATAGAACTTTTAAGGTTAGTGGTCAAAATCGCTAAACCTGGATAGCATTCCATACGCTGTAACAGGTAGCTAACTTCAATATTCGCATGGCGATCGTGACTGTCTTTGACATCGCTGCGTTTACCAAATAAAGCATCTGCTTCGTCAAATAGCAGAATTACTCCTCCTTCTTCTGCTGCATCAAATACTTGTCGCAGATTTTTCTCTGTCTCTCCAATATATTTACTGACTACCGATGACAAATCTATACGGTAAACATCAAGATGCAATTCTGAAGCTAATACCTCTGCTGCTAATGTCTTACCCGTTCCACTTGAACCTGCAAATAAAGCACTAATTCCTAGTCCGCGAGCATTTTTCTTCGCGAATCCCCAAGATTGATACACGGTGGCGCGTTGACGCACGTGTGCGGCAATTTCACGCAGCATTTGCTGTTGTGCGTTTGGTAACACCAAATCATTCCAGTCTACTTTGGGAGTAATGCGTTGGGCTAGTGCATCTAATCGCGGACGGGCTTGGATTCGACAGGCATCCCACAATATCCTGCCTAAATCTTTTCCCTCTGTCTGACTATATTTACCTACAGCCTCGGTATAAGCAGCGCGAATAGTTGATGGACTAAGATTAAATTGAGCAACTAATCTGTTGACTTGTCCGTTTAATTGAGGTGCTAGATCGGACAAATTACCTTCCCAAAGTTCAGTTTGCTCTTCCACAGTGGGTTTATCAATATCAAAGCTAACCATCGGACGCTGCTTTAAATACATCCGTTCTCTGCTACTGATAAATAAATAACTATTTACTCGCTCGATGAAACGTTCAATAGCAGACCCGCGAAGTTTATCACTTGTATCTAAATTGTTGTATTCTATTAGCAAAGCATTTTGACCCAATATGGCTTCGCGTTCCCACAGTCTGATTAAATTTTCCATCTCACTAGGTATTGCAGGTACTAGTTGGGCGGACATTATATTCAATTTCAAACCCAGCTTTTGACACACATCCGCAGCTATAGCCCATTTTGTTGTAGGTTGGGGTCCGCATAATTGAACTGCTGCTGATATTCCAGAATTACGTACTTGAGTCCACACAAGTGCTACTTGTTCCGATAGCTCCCGGTGCGATGTCACTAAATACCCAACTTCACTAAGCGGCTCAACAATACCATTAAGTTGTTCGTCAATATATTCTGTTCCTACAAGATAGTGTAAGATCCGTTCGTTGATTCTTAAGGGACACAGAGTTAAAGCCTTCCCATCTCCCATTTCAATCAAACCCCAACGACGTAAAGGTGCATGAGGTGCGATCGCATCCCAATGGACATTAGTAAATGCTGCTAAAGCTAAACTATAAGTAGGGTAAGCTAACTGTACATCACCTTGTGCTGCGGCACATAATCCACTAAAATCGCTGCTGAATTCCATGCCCGCACACATTAAAAGTACGTTAGATTCAAAGTCTGACAAACCAAAAATTCTACATACTCTTTCTAAGGCAGATGGTTGTGGCATTGCAGCAGCAGCTTCTGCTAAGGCTTGTTTTAAAGTATGTTCCTCTTCTTTGACAACAATTTCATTCTCAGACTTGGCAATGTATGTTTCTATGGTATTGCGTACCAAAGCTAAGGATGCAAAAAGGTAGCACTGATTTGCGTCATACCAATTGCGATTAATTTTTGTAGCATTCATTAGTTCGTGTGAATGGGACTTTCATTCCGCCTTATTGCTTCAGCCAATAAATATAATAAGTGATTAGTATGAATAGAAAATAGGAAGAAAGATTGTATAATCCTACTTCCGTTAATTAACCCTTGCAAAACATAAGTATTTACTTAGTAGGCAAGAGAAAAGGAGAGATGGGAAAAAAGGTAAAATCTGCCATTATAGTAAATGACCAACTTATTCCATGCATTCCCAAGAGTTTTGTGGTGTATTAATACTATGATAGTGGCATAGTTAATCCAAAATATATTCTCCAAAAGTATAATTTTTTCTATTAATCATAAAAATAGAGGGACTATAGCCTAAAACATACTAAAATTCAATTCTTTAACCCGAAGGAGGGCTTTCAATCAATACCATTGATGCATAATAAGTAGCCGAAGGTCGATAATGTGTTTGTAGAGCAGACCAAATTTTAGAAGTATCTTCCATATTCAAAAATTCCGAGCTAATTTTTATCTGTCCAATTTGCCGTGCTAAATCAGATACAGAGATACCTCTTAATGCCTGTGAAAATACGCTGGATGTAGCAGTCTCGGATGCATTTCTTAAAGCCGCTTCAATTGCTTCGGTTTTTACTATAGATGATACGTGCAACAATTGCATTGCATATCCTAGTAAAATTTCTGTTTGAAAATCTTTTGATCCATAAGCTGTTAATAAGTAATGCAAGTCAAGAGCTAAAGGTGGATTGCTAAACTGTTGCTCTTCTTTACTTTTATCATTAACTCCAAGTCGGGAATGGCGATCGCGAAATTCCGGAGAAATCCAATCAACATTGCGATTTTGGGTAACTTGATACAGGAAAAGGTTAATTTGCGCTCGTTCATCTTTTCCAACTTCAATTTTATCTGGTGGAAGAGCGCTTACCAGAACGTCTCCGATACTACCTACAATCGCATCAGTGACTAAACCATTTTCCAAAAAATTTTTAATTACTGCTGTGACAGCAGCAATGGAAAGCGCATTACTCATTATGCTTCCTCATGGCTTTATAGTACACTCCTTGATTGCTAATACATTTGCTTTGTTTCTAATCTGTTGTTTATTATTACTTTGATTTACTAAAAATTATATACTAAAGTCTATTGCAAATTTTCAGCGGACAAAGTACCTTATAAATAAGTATTATGCATGGGTATATTTATGTTTAAAAAATGATTTACTAAAACAGTTTGCAAAGTTAATTCTAAATAAATAATTAATTATTTTGAGTTACTGTTACTTTAAATAGAATTGAGTTAAATTAGTTTTAAAATTAACAGTCTAAATTTGCTAAATATAATATTATTTTAATTTAATATGTCTGGAAATTTAACATGAATAACAGTTTCAAACAAATCTGAGGAAGATTGTCAAATTAGAGCGGATTTGATCTTAATGAGAGTAGAAGAATGTAACTCCTGCAAACTGCTGTTGTACTGTATATATATTTAGGGATATCTAATAGGGATATTAAAAAGTAAATTGTTCCACCGTTTTACAAATATTCTAGATAAAATTTAGACTTACGTTATTATTTGCTGTGCGTTAGCGCAACGTTTCTCGTTCGTGCAAAGCGCTCGGCTCAAGGAGATATAGCGCTTTTGGGTTGAATGCAATAAACAAAATTTGTGAAATTCGGACGGGCAGGGATGCCCATTCCACAAGAATGTATGGCACGAGAATGAAAACCGCTATAGTAATGGCAAAGGCTTATTTTCCGTCACGAGTACGTAACTCCCGAATAGTTTGAGATGCTACCTCGTCCCGCATTTATGCAAGCCATATTTTGATTTAAATTACAAGTAGTTTAGTAGGTAGGATGGCTTCTGAGCAATGAAATCGCCAGATTCGTCAAATTCTTGGATAGGTCGCTTTATAGGCGATAATCAGAGATATCGCTTGGATAGAAGTTTAGGTGGAGGTGGAATGGGGCAAGTTTTTCTAGCCACCGATACTAGAGTGGGTAAAGAAGTAGCATTAAAGTTGCTAAAAGATAAATGGCTCGCATCAGGTGAAATGCGAAAACGCTTTGAGCGAGAAATTGCAATTTGTGCTGCTTTGCAAAGCGAACATATTATTGAAATCAGCGATTGTGGAGTTACTAACGAAGGTTTTCCATTCTATGTAATGGAGTATTTGCGGGGGCAAACTTTGCGACAGTTAATGTTGCGTGAAAAGCAGTTGTCGCCCCTGCTAACCGTAAATATAATGTCACAAGTGTGTGAAGGTTTGAAAAAAGCTCATCAAGGAGTTGAAATTTACGGTGATGGTACAAACAGTCAGGAACTAATAAAGGTTATCCACCGTGACTTGAAGCCAGATAATATATTTTTGTTACCCAGAGAGTCTGGAGAATGGGTAAAGATTTTAGACTTTGGTATTGCCAAAATTCTCAAACAGTCCTCCGAGCAGACAAATCTAACTCAAAGATTTATTGGTACATTTCGCTATTCTTCACCAGAGCAAATCCAAAATTATAAAGATATAGATGGAAGGTCTGACATTTACAGTTTGGGGATAATTCTCTACGAAATGTTAACAGCTTTAGACCCTTTTGGTTTAAATATTGACGGAAATAGAGTTAGTGAAAGTTCGTGGTTACACGCTCATGGCTATCGACCACCCATACCATTGAGGTCTCAGATTGGTTGCGAGCATTTATCTCCTCAATTAGAAGCTATAGTTATAAAATGTTTGCAAAAAAAACCGAAAGACCGCTTTGCTTCAGTGGAGGAGCTAAATCAAGCTTTACAAGAGACTGCTCAAGCTACAACAAATACAAACTACTCGCAGCCAAGACAAATTATAATTCAGCCCCAATCCCAACAAAATCAAATAATTTCAGGTGATGAAACTGTTGCTAAACCTGTAGAATCAAAACCATCAAATCAACCCAGAGCAAATCAAGCTAGCGCTAACAATAATCATGCTGCTCAACCAATAATCCCAGATGGGACTAGCTATCAACCCAGACCAAATCAAGCTAGTGCTAACAACAATCGTGCTGCTCAACCAATAACCCCAGATGGGACTAGCTATCAACCCAGACCAAATCAAGCTAGCGCTAACAACAATC
>CAYMZW010000127.1:0-6475 GCA_964395005.1 uncultured Rivularia sp. | reverse complement strand
CCAGATGGGACTAGCTATCAACCCAGACCAAATCAAGCTAGCGCTAACAACAATCGTGCTGCTCAACCAATAACCCCAGATGGGACTACCTATCAACCCAGATCAAATCAAGCTAGCGCTAATAACAATCGTGCTGCTCAACCAATAATCCCAGATGGGACTACCTATCAACCCAGACCAAATCCAGCGAGTGCTAATAACAATCGTGCTGCTCAACCAATAATCCCAGATGGGACTACCTATCAACCCAGATCAAATCCAGCGAGTGCTAATAACAATCGTGCTGCTCAACCAATAGCATCCAATAAGAATGCTTCTCAACGGAAAAAAAGTAAAAATTCAAAATCTAAGCAAAAGAATTTTAATATTTGGAAAATCATTGCTATCAACTTAGCAATAACTTTACTGTTTATTATTGTTTATTATTTGATTAATCTAAATAGAACAAATGACAATCCAGATCCACAATCATCCGTAGAAATGGAGAACAGTATTTTTCACAATTAAGACCCCTCTATTTATTGATAGGGTAAGTATAATTAGTAATTCTTAAATGGTAACTGGTAACTGAAATGATACCCTGATAGCCTCCAGTAGTTTTTTTAGGGAGCCTCTCGCTTCCTGCTCGCGTTTGGTTATGAGATTTCCGACAAAAACTGATTCTTCTCTACTTTAAGTCGTTAATCACTTCTTTCGCGGTTAAAGAAGTAATTAACAAAGTCAGACGAAGCTGTTTTAACGCTCCAGATCACTCTGCTTGTAATAATAATTTATAGCTATACCTACCGATATCTTCCGGTTTTTTGTTTCTAACTGTAATAATATAAATACCTGTTGATAGCAATTGAACTTTGAATGAATTTGTGTTTTGATTATCTTTCCTTAAAATTTCTTTACCATTCGGGTCAGTCACTATTATTTCAACTAAATCTAAACTCAAATTGTTGGAATTTCGGTTATCCTCACTTCCAAAGAATATAATTTTTATCAGCTGATTTTCTTTACCTTTAAACTGGTAAAAATCATGATACTTGCCTTGAAATTCGTAGTCATTTGGACCTAAAACACCAAATTGCATATCTCCAAAGTCAATTTTTTTTAAGCTTGCTGGGGCTGATGGGGTTGATGAAGCTGATGGGGTTGATGAAGCTGATGGGGTTGATGAAGCTGATGGAGTTGATGAAGTTGATGGGGTTGATGAAGCTGATGGAGTTGATGAAGTTGATGGGGTTGACTTGGTTGATGAAGTTGATGGGGTTGATGGGGTTGACTTGGTTGATGGAGTTGATGGGGTTGACTTGGTTGATGGAGTTAATGAAGTAAATGGAGTTGATAAATTAAATGGAGTTGATGAATTAGGATTAGATGATTTTTCATTGACAGTAATATTAAAAAATTGCTCTTTCGACGGTTCCCCAGATTCATCAGTTACCCTAATTCCAATTGCATTAACGTTTCTAGTAATATCAATATTTTTCTTTCCTGAGAGTTTAAGTGGAATTCCATAAGGTAATAATTCAACTTTAGTCTTTTCATCACCTTGTACTTTCCACTCTAATTCAAATTTTTCTCCTTCATTCAAAGTAAAATTTTGTTTATCATTAATATCACTACTATTGAGCCGCAAATAATCAATCTGTGACGATTCACCATTAGGAACAGGTGGTTTTTCATTAACAGCAATATTAAGTAATTGCTCTTTCGGTGGCTCACCAGATTTATCAGTTACTTTAATTCCGATTTGACTCAGATTTTTAGTAACATCAATTTCTCGCTTTCCTGAAAGTGGAAGTGGATTTCCGTTTGGAATTTGTTCAACTTTAGTATCTTTATCACCTTGGACTTTCCACTCTAATGTAAATTTGTCTCCTTCATTCAAAGTAAAATTTGATTTTTGACTAATATTACTACCATTAAGCCGCAAATACTCAATCTGTGATGGTTTAGCGACAACTTCAAATTTTCTAGATTTTGTATCGCTTGGTTCATTTGGATTGCTTTTAGAGTAAGCTTTTATTTCATAATTGAAAGTTCCTATATTCTTTAGAGGAAAAGGATGCTCGATTGTACAAGTAGTCTGGGTATTATTTTGATTTAGAAAAGATTGCCTAGTATTATTTTGATTAAAAAAAGATTGCCTAGTATTATTTGTTTCACATTTACTATCTATCTGTTTTGGAGAAAAAATCTGTCTATCTTCTATAACTTCTGCATCATTTTTCAGTAAAAACTCTATTCTTGCTAATTGATGCGAATTATTTATGAAGCCTTGTAAATTGATAGATTCTCCTTTTGAAATTTCACTGTTACTTCTAATCGTAGTTTTATCATCAATTGTAGGTATTGCTGGCGGTTCTATTTTAATGGTAGTAGTTTGATTAATCGGTTTTTTTTGATTGTCAAAAGGTATATTTGTTCGCTTATATGAAGCTATAATTTCAAAGGTGTAATTACCTGGATTTTTCTGTCCAGTAGGAATATTTGTGCAAGTTACAACTTGACGTTTTCTTATACAATTAGATTCTTGAATCAAATCTTGTTTATTTTTTATGACTTTGTTTTTAGATGGTGGATTTTTTTGTATAAGTCTAAAATCTTGTATTCGATGATAATTATAAATATTCCAATTTAGAAGTACTTGGTCATTAGATTCGGCTGAAATTACATTACTTGTTGGTTCAAATTCTTCTATTCTTGCAGGGTCGGGATATAAATATTTCCAAATAAGGAATCCCAAAAGCGTTACTAATCCAAAACCTGCTAATATTAATAGAAGAATTTGCCAGATAGGACGTGATTTCCATTCCAAAACACCTTTTGGCATTTGGGTAGTAACAGGTAAATCTTGTTTATCTTTAATTTTTACCTGAAAGTTAATAGCTAAAGGTCTTCCTATCCAAGGTCTTCTCCACCAAGGTCCGGGCTTAATAGTTAAATCTGCTTCTATACTTTTACTTGGCAATATTTTTATTTCTTTAGGCTCTAGCTGATATTTAAAAAGCTTATTTTCATCTCTGTGTATTACGGAAAATGATAGTTCTCTTACCAAATTTCCTTGGTTCATCACTGTTAATTGATATTTACCAGCTTTGCGACTAACTTTTCCTAAAATAGTTTCTAATTCTGCACCAATTGTATAATCTATAGGGATATCAATATAAACCAAATCTAATAAAATTAAATCTGGATTATTTGTCGAATGTAAACGAATAGTCGGTGAGTATGTACCGGCAAGAATACTGGATGGCGGAAAAAATTCTAATAGTATAATACCTTCTTCAGAAGGATTTAGTTCGAGTGCGCTGACATCAAGTAATCCTACTCCTTCAACTCCAGTTTCAGGATATGATATTTTCAATGAGTTTTCATCTAATTCCAGACAATTTAAACGGAAACGGTCTACCCGAGCGGAGCGATTTTCAACTTTTACTTTCACTTGCAAAAGTTCATCGGGTTTGAAAACTAATTTTTTATTAGGGTTAGTCGCTGGTTGAATTGAAAAAATTGGGTCGCTTGCTCGAATCACCGTTTGTTCTTTGAGCAAAACCTTGACTTGTCCGGGAAAACTGATTGGGGTATCTAGTGGGTAGTGTTCAAAGGAATCTACAACAAAAGTATAATCATAAGTTCCCGGAAGTGCATCAATAGGAATATCTAATTTGAATGTTACTTCATCGCTTATATCTCCTGGTGCAAGTGTTAAACTTGCTCTAGGAGATTCAGACCAATTACTTATTGTTTGAAATGTTTCGTCAAAAGTAAAAGATAAATCAATAACGGCATTTTTATTACCTTCATTACGTACTACTACATTGATGTCAACAGTTTCTCCCGGTCTTCCATACTGAATTCCAGGTGGATCTATGATTACAAATAATGGGTTTGTTTTAACTTGCGTGTTTATTTTAGTTTGCATGATTTTATATATCTCTATTTTAATTTATCAATACGATGTAGCCTTACCTTACGATCTGCGCTACCACTAATTACGTATCCTTCATTTTTATCTTTATAAATTCTAAAATCAATGCTGTTGACTATGCCTGTAGCTCTTGGGTTTATTGTTTTACCTTTTGGAAATTTAGATGCGTCTTTTATGAGTGTAAAATCATTATTTAAATACCAAATAACTACCCGTCCATCTTGTGTACCGCTGATTAAGAAGTTTCTATCCTCGCTGAATTTTAAACTATATATGGCAGTCTTTGGTTTTATTTGCCATTTTTCTAAAATTTTACAATCTACATCTTGGTATACTTTTTCTTCGCTACTATTAGAATAACTGCATTCATTTAAATTCCAAATTGCAATGTAACCTTCAGTATCGGAAGTTGCAAGTATATTCTGAACTCTAGAATTTTTAGGAGCAAAATCGATTCCTCTAATTTGAACTCTCAGTCCTGAAAGACCACCAATATTTGTATTTTGCAGCGTTTGTAATGATAAATCTTTAAAATTTTCTAATGGTTTATTTGATATCAATTCATCTACAGGTATCTTAAAAAAACGCCTGGATGAACCAGCAACAATCAAAGACTTGTCGTCGGGACTCAGGGCTAAAGTGTATATCTCAAAACGACTTAATCCTTGTATTTTCTCTAGATCCAAAACTCTTGGTTTTGGCTCCCATTCCCCGTCAGGAGTTTTTCTAGACCATATTCGCAAATTACCACTACCATAGCCTGCAAATAGATGAAGTGAATCGGAAGTAAAGGTTAAGTCAAATACTCTATCGCCCCTTCCGTTTTCCCGATCTCCTATCTGTTCTTTAATATCTTGAAATTCTGGTCTCTTTTCAGGATCAAAACGATTTATGAACTTGATTGCACCACTGTCTAAGCCCACAGCAAGCAGATTTTTTTCGGGAAGAAATCTTACTACAGTAACTTCGTCTTCAGCGTTTGCAAATAAACCTTTCGTTTTGTGGCGTTTGCCGCAAATTTCCTCATTATCTATAGCTGCTTCACCTGCCTCTAATTTCCGGGTACCAATTTTCCACAATCTCAAGGTGCAATCATCCGAACCACTTACAGCCAATCCACCTATAGGGTTTATAAGAACAGTATTTACAGCCTCAAGATGCTGTGGCATCTCTCTAGGCCATAACAACATAAGTAATAGCGCTAATAAAGCGAGCAAAAGTTGCAACCACAAAGGTATAATTGGAAAAACTTTTAGTTCTAAGGTTTGGGTTGCTGGGTCTGTACTACCCAAACGCTGGTCGTATAATTCTGGTCTAGCTTCGAGAAATAAAGTTTTTCCAATACCTAACCAAGGACGTTTTGTAGTAACTTCTAAATCGATTTTGGCTGTTTGTGCTATTTCCAGATTTATTTTTTCTGGTTGCTTTTTAAAAGTACATTTTCGCCAATCTCTACCTTGAATCTGCAAGCTAATTTCTTGACTGAGGTTGCTAGCATTTTTGAACACTAATTCATAAGTAACGCTTTTAGATTTCCAGTTAGGTAACCATTTATTGTTTTCAGGTAGTGTTTTGCGGCTTTGCGGAGTACTAAACTTGATAAAACCTACAGGTAATACTTCCAAATTACCTTCTCCACTAGCTGGGAAACTATTATGACTTGTCGCTTCAACTCTAAAAGGATAAATACTGCTCGGAGCTTGAGCTACAGATGGAGGTTGACATGGAAAAGCTAATTCTTTATAGGAGCCTGCATTTATTGATAATCGTCTTTGTTGGCTACCAACTATCCAAGAGGGGTCTATACCAGCAAAATTCAACGTTACATTTGCTGGTTGCTGTCCCATATTCCGCAATTTAATTTTTATTTCTACGGTATTACCTGGATATACTTGATAATCTCTGACGGGCAATTCTACACTCAATAAATTCGGGTTTTGATCTCGCTCTATTTGCAGACGAAGCGATAATCTACGCTCTTGTGCTAATTGAGGTGAAAATACTTTGATGATTAAGTTAACAGTACCTAAAAATCCCGGAATAGGCGTATCAAAAATAAATACTTGGAAGTGAGTGGTGCTACCATGAGGTTGAGCAGCAGCAATTTCTGGTTCTAGTCTATACCATTGGCGGTCAGAGTCCCCTTTTTCCCCCGCAGCTTCAATCTCTAACTGAAAATTCGCAAAGCGGTCGCTGTCATTATTAACGCTTACTTCAAAAGAGACTGGGGGTTTATTAGGTTTAAAAGTTAAACTTCGAGTAGAAAGTTTAGCAGTTATGATATTATTTTCCATGTTAATTCATTTAGTAATTCGTTAATTTAATAATTTATTAATTTCGTTTAAGAGTATTGATAAGTTTTTAATAAAAATAAAATTTGAATCTGATTTTTCTTGCTTAAAGCATAAATCAAAAAATTAAAAGCGAAGTTTGGGTAAATTCACGAGCGAAGAGGAAAGAAGAAATAATAAATAATAAATAAGAAAGAATAACCCATGTTTAAAAACATGGGATTGATTCATTCGCCTAATTATTAATGTTATATAATTGTTT
>CAYMZW010000126.1:8323-15958 GCA_964395005.1 uncultured Rivularia sp. | reverse complement strand
GCAGCACTTACCGTTCCCATTGCCCATAGAGTACGCTTAGAGTTTTTCAACATCAACATTATTTGAGCAATGGTAGCGTAAATCGTGATTAAACTAATAAACAGCAAGAAGGAACTTACAAATCCGAGAATGTTTTCGCTGGTATATAAATTTTTACCTTTTGCGTTAAAAAATAGTACAACAAAGGCACTTGCAGCAATTAATAGATCGATCGCGATTGCTAAAGTAGCTGGGCTTTTTTCTCCGACAATTAATTGTGAGAGTAAAGATTTGCTAGATGAATCTGTGCTATTTGCATCCTTCTGATATCGAAATCTTGCCCAATCTTGTATCGCTTGACGATGGGGCAATATAAGAGCGAACAACGGCACAATTATAAACAGATTCCATACATATAAACTGCCGATACCCTGATAAAAATCGTAGGAGCCGGTATAATATTGGGAAAGATAAAATCCTAAAATCATCACCTCAAAACTTGCAACAATCAAGTAACTTTGCTGTTTGCTGACAATTGTTGCATTAGGATTGCGAAAACAACGTTTTAACCCTTGCCAAGCCCAATATGTCCACAGAGCGTAATTGGCTAAATGTATTGCTATCACAGCAACAAAACTTCTGCCTAAAGCTAAATTAAAAAACTCTAAATCTTCTAATGCCGAATTTGAATCAGGCAAGTTTGAAAAAAGATAATTAGTAATATCATGAGGACTAAATAATCGAATAAAGGCAATGTAGCTGTGATAACTGTCTGCATAAGTGATAGGCATCATTATCCACAAAAATAGCAGAATTAAACCACTACCCAGCCAAGGTTTAAAACCGCTAAAGGCAGAACCTCCGAATATACCAAACAATGAGGCAATACTGTAGAAGAAAATACAGCTAACTGAAAGCACTAAGTAGAAACATAAAATATTAACCAAGGAAATATTTCCAGCTATTCCGGTGAAAATGTGAAAAGGAATTGCGGTGAGAACTGCAAGATAAACTAAAGCTGGAACACCTAATATTTTGCCTGTAAAAATACTTGTTTCCGATTGCGGACTAAGACGAATAAAATTCAGCGTACCTTTACGTTCTTCTAGCGATAAATCATTAATTATCAAGTAAGTTCCTGCTACCAACAGCGTGAAAATAAAGATCGTGCTGAGCGTTAGGAAAATATATCCAAAGTGGTCTTGCCACCACAATTGCATATCAATTTTATTTGTAGGACATGTTAAATAGCTACTATTGTTTGGATAGCCTACTTTGCAATATTTGTCATTGATATAAACGGTTTTACCATCTAAATTAGGAACCTGTATTGCATGAAAAATAAATAATATTAACTGAGTAGCTAAAGATGTTACTAAAGCGATAATTACCGGAAACTTTTTGAGACGACCTTTTAATTCTCTAAAAAGTTGTGGGTTCCATTCGCCTACTCGATCAATTAAGTTATGCATGATGTTAATAATTTGTTAGAGGTTAGAGATATTTGTTAAGAGGATGTTTTAAAAGTATTCGGCGGTTAAAACCGCTACTACACAGGCAAAGTCCCTCCGGGTTCACCACTCCCCTCAACGGAGGGAACCTCCGCACGGGGGTGGGTTCACCACCTGCGTGGACTAGTCGAATTTTAACCCACGCAGGTGGGTTTTGTTTGTGTAGCCAAGCCACTGCGTTGCGCGGGTTCCCCGCGTTGTAGCAAGTGGCGCGCGACTTACAGTCGCCAGGTAGAGTATACAAACATCCTCTAATAATGATGCAATATGTGAACTCAAATTGAATTTTTAATTTTAAACTTTCGCTTGAGATAACATTGCTTTAGTCGCAGATTCACCTGCTAACTTAACTTGCTTAATTAAATACCAATTCAACAATCCTAAAATAACTACTTGGCAAGCAAAAGCAGCAAATATTGTAGGAAATGTAGACTTCTCAGCAGCGAACCAAAAACCAACTGTGAATAGAAATAAAGTATTTTCTGGCTGAATGTTTAGAACTCCTAAAACTAATATCGGTAAAACGATTAATGCACTCGTTGTCCCCGCAGCCCATAAAACACGTTTAGAGTTTTTCAGCATCAGCATGATTTGAGCAACGGTAGCATAAATCATTGTTAAACTTACAAATACTAATAAGGTACCCAATAGTTTTGAAAAGTTTTCAGTACTATAAAAGCTATCAATATTTGCTTTAAAAAATAGTATAATAACTGCGCTTGCTGCAATTATTAAATTGATTGCTATTGCTAATACAGCCGGACTTTTTTCGCCGCCGATTAATTCTGACAGTAAAGATTTTTTGAAAGAATCTGTTCTATGCCCTTCTTTATGGAATCGAAATCTTGCCCAGTCTTGTATCGGTTGACGATGAGTTAACATCAGAGCAAATAACGGCACAATTAAACACATATTCCATAAAAATGAAACAAACATAGCCTCAGAGAACTGCCTCCAATAGCTACGATATTCAGAAGAATTATAATCAATGGAAACAAATAATCCGATAAGTACTATTTGAAAACAGGTGAAAATTAAGTAACTTTGCTGTTTACTGAAAATCGTTGCATTAGGATTGCGAAAACAACGTTTTAATCCTTGCCAAGCCCAATAAGTCCATAACGCATAATTCGATAAATGTAGCGCAATTACACCAATAAAACTTTTTCCTACAGCAAAATTGAAGAACTTTAATTCTTGTAATGCCGGAGTTTGAGAATTAAGAAAACCTGGAAATAAATAATCAGCTATAGTTGTAGGGCTAATTAATGCAGCAAAACCCATAAAATTTACTAAGTCAGAATTGTTATTGCTGAATAATTGTGCTGAGAAAAATAAAACTACAAAAACGAAACCACTACCTAACCAAGGTTTAAAACCGCTTAATGTTGAACCACCGAACACACCGAACAACAACGCAAAGCTATAGAAGAAAATACAGCTAGCAACAAGAATTAAGTAAAAATATAAAATATTACCAAAAGGAAGATTCGCATTTATTCCCGTCAATATATGAAAAGGAATTGCAGCCAGAACTACCAGATAAATTAAAACTGGAACTCCTAACATCTTTCCGGCAAATATACTTGTTTCCGATTGCGGACTAAGACGAATAAAATTCAGAGTACCTTTACGTTCTTCTTGGGATAAATCATTAATTATTAAATAAGCTCCTGCCACCAACAGCGTGAAAATAAAAATCATACTGAGTGACACGAACATATATTTCCAATGATCTTGCCACCACAGTTGCATATTAACTTGGTTGGGAGGACAGTTTATCCACGATGAATAGCGGTCTTTTGTAAGATCGGATAAATTACAATATTTATCAAGAATATTAATATTCTTTTTACTCTGTAAATCCGGAATTTCTCGTAATTGATATAAAAATATTACTAATTGAGTAGCTAGAGATGTTACAAACGCGATGATAACGGGAAACGGTTTCAAACGACCTTTTAATTCTCTTAAAAGTTGGGGATTCCAATCGCCTATTTTATCAATTGAATTAAGCATGATATTTGATATTTGATAGTGGTTAGTAGTTAGGAGTGAGGAGTTAGGAGTGAAGAGTTAGGAATTATAGATTAATAATTTCAGTTATGCTATTTCTTGCTCACTGTTCACTGTTCACTGTTAACTGCTCACTGTTAACTGGCTTGTTTATGATCGAGTTTGAGGAAAATACTTTCTAAATCTTCTTGGGTACAGTGAAATTCTGTTAAAGGAATTCCAGCAGTGACAAGTGAGCGCAATAAATCGGCTGAATCTTTTTCTTCTCCAGTAAAATTTATTTTGACGCTATTTTGACTTGTTAATATTTCCCAATTTTCTACTAAAGGATT
This sequence comes from uncultured Rivularia sp., assembly GCA_964395005.1. Classification (GTDB taxonomy): domain Bacteria; phylum Cyanobacteriota; class Cyanobacteriia; order Cyanobacteriales; family Nostocaceae; genus Rivularia. Next base: position 12,120 of record CAYMZW010000126.1, on the reverse strand, counting down.
ATTTTTCAGTTCGCTTAATAATGCTTCCTGTTTTCCTAAAGTCGAAATAACTATCTGTTGGGTAGCACAACTTTTATATAGTTCTTCAAGAGAAGCACTTTCTACTAAAAAGCCGAGTTCCATAATTCCCACTGAGGTACATAACTCGGCTAAATCACTTAATACATGGGAAGAAATCAAGATTGTCATCCCAGCTTCTTGCAATACTTTGATGATTTCCCGAAACTGCATTCTTGCAATAGGATCGAGTCCGGAAACTGGTTCATCAAGGAGTAAAATAATCGGTTCGTGGATAATTGTTCGAGCCAAACACAATCGCTGTTTCATCCCCCTTGATAGAGTAGAAATTAAACTATTGCGTTTGTTCTCTAGTTGAATTAGCTCTAAAACTTCGTGCAATCTTTTGGTTCGTTTGGGTTCTTTAAGAAGATATAATCTGGCAAAATAATCGAGATAATCCCAAACCGTTAATTCCTTATATAAAGGATAGTCATCGGGTAAATAGCCCAAACGACGCTTCAAAGTTGGATTTGTTTTATCCCGACGCAGGCGATCGCCATTTAAATAAATTTCTCCTGCGGTAGGCTCTTCTGCTGCTGCTAACATCCGAATTAACGATGTTTTTCCAGCACCGTTAGGACCGATCAGTCCGTAAACCTCACCTTCACCTATTTCTAAATCAAGATTATTAACGGCTATATGTTTGTCAAACTGCTTATATAACCCATTGGTACGAATTGCTAATTCTTTTACCATTATCTTTAACGAAGATTTATGTTTATCGACTAACTTAACTTTTTCCTACAGCTTTGACATTGGTAATTTCGAGGATTAATAATGATTTTTCCTAAAACTACAATTTTTGAGTATATTTACTTCTTAAACTGAACCTCGAACGCTACTAAGAACATTGAGTTTCATGTAATGACGATAAATTGTTGAGTTGAGTTGTTAAGTTGAGTAAATAAATTGATTAAAAAAATAATATTTCTTTTCCTCCTATGTGTTCCCTATTCAAAATCAAAAGGGATAAAAACCCTCTACAAATGAGTACACTTGCCCGGTATGATATTAAATCTGCCCTTCTTTAATAAATATGTAAAATTACTATGGCCCAGAACTACCGTATTACCTTACTTCCCGGCGATGGCATTGGCCCCGAAATCATGGCAGTAGCGGTAAATGTACTTAAAGTCGTAGGAAACAAGTTTGATATAAAGTTTGCATTTCAAGAAGCTTTAATTGGTGGTGCTGCAATCGATGCAACTGGTGAACCTTTACCGGAAGCGACTTTAAAGACTTGTCGCGATAGCGATGCAGTTTTATTAGCAGCTATAGGTGGTTACAAATGGGATGAGTTACCATCTGATAAGCGCCCCGAAGCAGGTTTATTAGGATTGCGGGCTGGTTTAGAATTATTCGCAAATTTACGTCCAGCGAAAATCATACCTCAGCTAATTGACGCTTCAACTTTAAAAAAAGAAGTTGTCGAAGGCGTTGATATTATGGTGGTGCGCGAACTAACTGGTGGAATTTATTTTGGTAAACCCAAAGGAATTTTTCAGACGGAAACCGGCGAAAAGCGTGGAATAAATACAATGGCTTATACTGAAGCGGAGATTGAACGCATTGGTAAAGTCGCTTTTGACGCAGCTCGTAAAAGAGGAGGAAAACTTTGTTCTGTAGATAAAGCTAACGTTTTGGAAGTTTCTCAACTTTGGCGTAGCAAAATTACTAAACTAGCTGAAGAATACCAAGATGTAGAATTAAGCCACCTTTATGTAGATAATGCTGCCATGCAGCTATTACGCGCTCCTAAGCAGTTTGATACTATCGTTACCGGCAACTTATTCGGCGATATTCTTTCTGATGCGGCAGCCATGCTTACCGGCAGTATAGGTATGTTACCATCTGCTAGTCTGGGAGCAAATGCACCAGGAGTATTTGAACCAGTTCATGGTTCAGCCCCTGACATTGCGTCTCAAGATAAAGCCAATCCTTTAGCACAAATTTTGAGTGCAGCAATGATGCTACGTTATGGTTTAAACCAAGCGGATGCAGCAGACTACATAGAAAACGCGGTGTTTCAAGTATTACAGACAGGTTTCCGTACAGGAGATATTATGTCCGAAGGAATGAATCATGTGGGTTGCCAAGCTATGGGTGAAGCACTGATTCAAGCTTTAGAAAGTTAGTTAAAAGAATAATTACAAAAATAATTATTTTTCTAATTTCCCTAAGAATAAATGAGTCTTCCATTACCGGAAACTTTGGATAAACTTAATTGCAAACCTAGTCATAAAATAAAAGTAATTCGTGTACGCATTACGACAAGGGCAAGAAAATTTTACGAATCCCGTGCAATCCCCTTTGATTGACTCTTCTATCATCAGAGCAGCGGGCCAAATTTACTATACACACTGCGAGGTGCATCCAGAAATTGCTGGACAACCTTCAGGAGTAGCGATTAATCGCGGCAATCATCGAGGAAAAGTAATTTTCACACAACAACCAGTTCTTTTACCACAAGAGTGTTTCGTTCCACTCAATCAAATCGAATCTCATATGTATTAAGGGTTAGTTGTTAGTTGTTAGGATTATATAGGTTAAAGGTCAAAGGTTAGAGGTTAAAGGTTAGAGGTTGAAATTATCTTTGCCTCCCTGTCTCCTCCTCTCCCTCTGTTCACCGTTGCCCATTCTCCATTCCCTATTTGAAATCACGTACAATCCGGGAAATTACTAATTACTAATTAAGAATTTCCAATTACTTTGGACGAATGATTTTGGAAATACTTGATGGATGAGTGGATTGTCGTACCGGCAAGTTTAATTGTGTTCTTATTAGGTGCATCTATTGGCAGCTTCATCAACGTTGTGGTTTATCGACTACCGGCTGGTTTGTCGATTCTTTATCCTCCTTCCAGATGTCCCCGTTGTTTAAATCGGCTAAAAGCTTACGATAATGTTCCGGTATTAGGTTGGTTGTGGTTGCGGGGGCGTTGTCGTTACTGCAAAAATAAAATCTCTTCTCGTTACCCAATTGTAGAAGCGGTTACGGGGATAATATTTGTAATAGTTTTTGTAATATTTCAGTTTTCGCCATTAACAATAGGTTATTGGTTATTTTGTAGTTGGTTACTAGCGCTATCGATAATCGATCTCGACACAATGACATTACCCGGAGAACTTACAAAATCTGGTTTAGTGCTAGGTATTTTATTTCAAATGACATTGGGATTTACTTCAGATTCGGGTTGGTTGGGATTAGTCAATCAAATGATGTTAGCCATTGGGGCAGCAGTTTTAGGAATATGGTTGTTTGATGGAATTGCCCTTCTTGGTACGATCTTGTTTCGTAAAGAAGCAATGGGAGCAGGAGATGCTAAATTAGCAGCCATGATGGGAGCTTGGCTAGGTTGGAAATATTTACTTTTAGCGAGCTTTATTGCTTGTATTGCCGGAGTTGCAGTAGAAAGTTCATTTATTTTTTTAGCACAAAAAAACTCAAAAAGAAACAAACCCTTTCCCTTTGGCCCTTATTTAGCTTTAGGTTCGGCGATCGCCCTTTTTAGTGGTGAAGCAATTTTATCTACTTATTTGCAGTTATTTTTTCAAGCAAACTAATGAGATGGGGAGACAAGGAGATGGGGAGACAAGGAGATGGGGAGACAAGGAGATGGGGAGACAAGGAGATGGGGAGACAAGGAGATGGGGAGACAAGGAGATGGGGAGACAAGGAGATGGGGAGACAAGGAGATGGGGAGACAAGGAGATGGGGAGACAAGGAGATGGGGAGA
>CAYMZW010000126.1:0-8223 GCA_964395005.1 uncultured Rivularia sp. | reverse complement strand
GGAGATGGGGAGATGGGGAGACAAGAAGGAATTTTAATTTCTAATTCCTAACTCCTAACTCCTAATTCCTAACTCTTAACTCATAACACACAACTATTACTTAATAACTGTAAAATTAATTACCATTAAATCTTTTGAGGATTTGGTATTATCTTCCTGTGGCTGAAAAAATGTTTAATTTTGAATTTTACGCGCCCTATAGTTACTGTTTTCCGACTTGCAATATTTGAGACAGTAAACCAAGAAACTTTGTTTTTAGGTAAAGTATTTTGAAGTTTCTATAACAAAGGTGAAGTGTTGCATCGTCCGTTACGAACTGCATTACGGCTGAAGTAGTTATACAAAGATAGCTCTAAGACTTGAATTGTTTTACATATTTTCGTTAAGCTGACAAGCACGGATAACTAACTTCTTGCCTATATTGCTTAGAAAAAAACTGAGGAATAATATAAATGTCTGGAGTGAAAAGTTATATATTTTTAATATTCTTAACATTCACGTAAAAGGCAGAATATAACATTCCACGTATTCTTGACTAAATTTGACATATAATTCACTTGCATAAGATACAAATGGCAAACAACGACGAAACACGCGGTTTTAAATCCTTATTTGATTGGTTTGCGAACCGACGTAAAACAGAATCTATTAGTGTTGAGCCTCAAGAACGTGAAATTGCTGATGGATTGTGGCACAAATGCACTAAGTGTGGTGTATTAACTTATACGAAAGACTTGAAAGCAAATCAAATGGTTTGTAGCGAATGCGGACATCATAATCGAGTTAATAGTGATGAGCGCATTCGTCAAATTATAGATGCTAATACCTGGATCGAAATGGATGAACATCTGCTTCCTACAGATCCTTTGCAGTTTCGCGATCGCAAACCCTACAGCGATAGATTGCGAGATATGCAGAAAAAAACTGGTTTAACAGATGCAGTTAAAACGGGTATGGGAGAAATAAATGGTTTACCTATTGCTTTAGGTGTAATGGACTTCCGTTTCATCGGTGCTAGCATGGGTTCTGTTGTAGGTGAAAAGCTGACACGTTTGATCGAACAAGCTACCCAACGACGTTATCCTGTAATTATTATCTGTACTTCTGGTGGAGCAAGAATGCAAGAAGGATTGCTCTCCTTGATGCAGATGGCAAAGATTTCAGCAGCTTTAGAACTTCATCATCAACAAAAGCTTCTTTACATTCCTGTTTTGACAAATCCTACAACTGGTGGAGTAACTGCAAGTTTTGCCATGTTGGGCGATATAATTTTGGCAGAGCCAAAAGCAACTATTGGTTTCGCAGGTAGAAGAGTAATTGAACAAACCTTGCGAGAAAAATTACCTGAAGATTTTCAAAGCGCCGAAGATTTACTTAAGCACGGTTTTGTAGATGAAATCGTTCCCCGTACTCAATTAAAGAAAACTTTGACACAATTAATTGCTTTACATCAACCACCCTCAATGAGTGCAAATAACAATTTAGTGGTGTGGGAAACAACAAGAAACTTTAGTCACAGCGTTGTCAGCGAACATCGAGCGGTAAACAGCGATCAATAAGTAATCTATTACATTAATTTTAATTGCAGCGGGTTTTAGAGACGTAAATTTACGTCTCTTCATTTTTTGTTTTTAGTAGCTTTATAACTTCTCGAAAATCAAACTTTGATATTCTTGCTCAGTGACAATATCCAAAGTGCTTTCAACTTTATCTAAAAATACCAACCCTTCAAAATGGTCGTATTCATGCTGAAAAATACGAGCAACAAAATCTGATAATTGTTGATGAACTAAATTACCGTATCTATCAGTATATTCAACTTCAACAGTCCGGTATCTCGGAACTAATCCTCTAATTCCCGGAATACTTAAACAACCTTCCCAATCTTTAACTAATTCGTTAGAACAATTAACAATTTTAGGATTAATCATTGCTGTAGGTTCCATCAAAGGAGCCTTTGGATATCTAAGATTAGGACGAGAAGCAACAATAAAAACGCGAGAGCTACTAGCAACTTGCGGCGCTGCAATACCAACGCCGTTAGCATCTCCTACAGTTACCAGCAAATCATCAATCAGCTTTTGAATATTTTCGCAATGAATGTCTTCAACAAATTCCGCTTTCTGTCGCAGAATCGGATTACCTAATTGAATAATAGAAAGTTTTTCAGACATAAGATAAATTTAAAATAGTTAGGAGTTAGGAGTTAGGAGTTAGGAGTTGGGAGTTGAGAGTTAGGAGTTAGGAGTTGGGAGTTATAAGTTGGGAATGGCAAGCTAGAAATTTATTTCTCCTTGTCACCTTGTCACCTTGTCTCCCCATCTCCCCATCTCCCCATCCCTTAATTCCCCCTAGCTGGTGGTAAAGGTGCAGGTCTAACTGCTAAGTTTACAGTTCTGCCGTTACGTTTTACTTCTATATTTAATTGCTGGCCAATTTTACTTTTTTCTACTAGCTTTTGTACGTCTTCGTTACGTGTAACCGGCTGATTGTTAATACTTACAATAACGTCTCCTGCTTTTAATCCACCTTGAGATGCTGGTGAACCGCTCATGATACGTATTAATAAAACGCCTTGGGAAGCTGAAATGGTAGGATTCCCGATTTCATTGTTAAGTTTTTCTTTAACCTCTGGTGTTAGCGTCACCATCTGAATCCCAAGATAGGGATGATCTACTCTACCTTTTTCTATTAATTGTTCAGAAATTCTTTTAACTGTGTTGACTGGAATCGCAAATCCTAAACCTTGAGCGCCTCGAATAATGGCGGTATTCATACCTATTACTTTTCCTCGGGCGCTTAATAACGGACCGCCAGAATTGCCGGGGTTGATTGCGGCATCGGTTTGGATATAATCAACTCGCTTATCAGAAGCACCGATATCGCTGCTGGAACGCCCAGTAGCGCTGATAATTCCAGAAGTAACCGTGTAGTTTAAACCTAAAGGATTACCAATGGCAATTACAGCTTCTCCAGGCTGAAGTTTTTCAGAATCTCCTAACGTTACTACTGGTAGTTTATCTGCATCAATTTTTATGACGGCAACATCTGTTACCGGGTCTTCACCTAGTACTTGACCGTTAAATTTACGACCATCTTTCAATTCAACGGTTACTTGATCGGCACCATCTACAACATGAGCATTAGTCAATATCTCACCATTAGAACTGATAATAAACCCAGAACCATTACCTCTTTGCTCTCTTTCTCTAGGTTGCGGAACTCTACCGCCGCCAAAAAATCTCCGAAAAAAGGGGTCGTTAAATTCATCTGGAACGCGGGAAGTTACGGTTCTGGAAGTATCAATCCTAACTACAGCAGGACCTACTTCCTGGACTACAGAAACTACAAAGTTAGGGTCCCTTGACTCTCTAAAGATTGGAGGCGGAGCTATTTTAGCAACATTATCATTTTTTGGTTGAGCTTGCGCCGTCCGCTCTGTTGTTCTATTACCTATAACGTTACTGGGCAAAGAACAACCGCTAATAAAAGCCGTGCTAATCGTAACTATAAAAGTTAATATAAAGTTTTTTGCCCAAAATTGTTGAACTTGCTTTTTTATATAAATATTACCGTTACGGGGTTTATAGTCATTTTTATTCATGTGATTTAATTTCTCCGTGTTATTGCGTGAATGATAGTATATTGCCTACCGGATGAATCTAAAAATAATTACAGTGTAAAACCTAGTTTCCGGTGTAGATTACCGGAATTGCCATGTTTTGGGCAAGGCTACTTTTACAAATATCTTCTCCAAACGACGATTACCTCACAATCGGTGGTTAATAATGTCTGACAAGATAGAAAATTTATGGTCTGAGGTATTGGAACGCTTACAGTTAGAACTTTCGCGTCCTACCTTTGAAACTTGGATTAAAACGGCGATCGCCGAGAAACTAGAAAATAACTGTTTAGTAATTCGTACTCCGAATCCCTTTGCTCGCAATTGGTTGCAAAAGTATTACATAAAAACTATAGCTTCTGTAGTCCAGGATATACTTGGTCATCCGGTAGGTATTTATTTTACGGTCACGAGCGGCGAAAATGGTGTTAACATCAACCAAACTCAGGCAAATTCTCTGACTCCCAAGACGAATATTCGCAAAAATATCGACATAAACGGACAAAAAACATCAATTTTAAATCTAAATTACGTATTTTCTCGTTTTGTAGTTGGTGCAAACAATCGCTTAGCTCATGCTGCGTCTCTGGCAGTAGCGGAATCTCCAGGTAAGGAATTTAATCCTCTATTTTTATATGGCGGTGTAGGATTAGGAAAAACCCATCTAATGCAGGCTATAGGTAATTATCGCTTAGAAATTTTCCCATCGGCAAAAATATTTTACGTTTCTACCGAGCAGTTCACTAATGATGTAATTAGCGCTATTCGTAATGACAGCAGACAAAGCCTTCAAGAACATTACAGGGCTGCCGATGTACTTTTAGTAGATGATATACAGTTTATTGAAGGCAAAGAATCCACTCAAGAAGAGTTTTTCCACACTTTCAATACTTTATATCAAGCAGGTAAACAAGTAGTTATCGCATCAGATCGTCCACCCAATCAAATACCCCGTTTGCAAGAAAGATTATCTTCGCGCTTCTCAATGGGATTAATCGCTGATATTCAGGCACCAGATTTAGAAACCAGAATGGCTATTTTGCAAAAAAAAGCCGAATATGAAAATCTTAATTTGCCCAAAGATGTCATAGAATACATTGCTTCTAACTACACTTCTAATATTCGAGAACTAGAAGGGGCATTAATTCGAGCAATGGCGTATATTTCCATTTGGGGCTTACCAATGACTGTAGAAAATATCGGCTCGGTTTTAGAACCGCAAGTTGAGAAGGTGGAAGCAACTCCAGTGGCTATTTTAAGCATAGTAGCCGACAACTTTAACCTTTCGATTGAAGACTTAAAAAGCAATTCGCGACGACGAGAAATTAGCTGGGCGCGACAAATATCAATGTACCTGATGCGGCAATACACGGATTTAAGTTTCCCTCGAATCGGCGAAGAATTTGGTGGCAAAGATCATACTACGGTTATCTACAGTTGTGACAAAATTGCTCAACTTAAAGAAACCGACCATAATTTAGCACAAACCCTGCGTCAACTTGGCGATCGCATCGGCATGAGCAATCCTAAATGAAAATGAATCATTTTGTTTAAAATAGGACTTACGCGGCGAGAACGGAGCAGGAGTGTGTTCCAGACATTCTAGATCCCCCCAACCCCCCTTAAAAAAGGGGACTCTATAATCGTTGTTAAAAAAATGAATATGAATGAATTATCAGTAATTAATTAAGAGTAATTTAGAGGTTAAGCATTGTATAAAAAGCAATTAATAACGAATAATGTTGTGGAAAACTTCTAACCATTTTGTGGAAAACTCAGCTATTTACTAACTAACTGTGGAAAAAGAGCTAGTTTTTCCACAGGTTTTTCCACAATTAGTCATTTATACAACCATCTTTGAGAAAGGCTGTAATGAGTTTTCCACAACTTCCCCAAATATGGCTGTTAGAATAATAATAATATTTTTCTAGCTACAAATGTACGATTTAGAACTTAGCGCGGCGAATTTCAATAAATAGTCAATATTTTTATGTTGAACGAGAAAAATTGAGCAAAATCTAATTTAGAGCTTCCAATTCTTTCTAAAACCAATTTTATTTTTATAAATTAAAATTTTTTCACAAAGAGATATCAAGCTGTTGGTTGAATCCACCGATGCTAATACAACTATTGGCAGATCGAAAAATATTTAGAGAAGGTGGGCATCTTTGTAGCCTCTGTTGTGTTTAATTATATTTAACTACAAAAAAGCAGCATCCCTATAAATTATGAAACTAGTTTGCAGCCAAAGCGATTTAAACACTCATCTCTCACTGACTTTTCGTGCTGTTCCTTCGCGCCCGACTCATCCCATATTAGCCAACGTACTTCTACAAGCAGATGCTGCAAATAGTCAGGTAAGCTTAACAGCTTTTGATTTAAGTTTGGGAATTCGTACCAGTTTTAATGCCGAAGTTTTAGAAGGAGGAACAATAACTCTTCCGGCTAAGCTACTTAATGATATAGTTTCTCGTTTACCAGAAGGAGAAATTATTCTAGACGATACAATTCCAGAAAAAGAAAATCGTGGGGTGGATAGCGGTTTAACCGTTACCTTAAAACCAAAAAGCGGACGCTACGAAGTACGGGCAATGGGCGCAGAAGAATATCCCGAACTACCCGTAACAGAAAACGATAAAGCAATTCATCTTCCTGCAAGTGCATTAATTGAAGGCTTGGGTGGTTCTCTATTTGCCACAAGTTCAGATGAAAGCAAGCAAGTGTTGACGGGAGTACATTTAACAGTTAAACAAGACACTTTAGAATTTGCAGCCACTGACGGGCATCGTTTAGCAGTAGTAGAAACTATAAATGAAAATCTTGACGATGATGAGCAGCCAGATTCGTTACAGGTAACTCTACCTAGCAAAGCTTTACGAGAATTGGAAAGAATGTTAGCTCACAGTTCAAAAGAAGATGAACCTGTAGCAATGTATTTCGATAGCGGGCAAGTTATTTTTGAGTGGCAAAACCAGCGCTTAACCAGCAGAACCTTAGAAGGGCAATATCCAGCTTATCATCAGCTTATTCCTAATGCATTTGAACGGGAATTAATATTAGATAGAAAGCAATTTATTAGCGCCTTAGAAAGAATTGCAGTATTAGCCGACCAAAAAAACAATATTGCTAAGGTTAGTATCGATAGCGAATCTCAAGAAATTACTTTATCTGTAGAAACTCAAGAAATTGGTAGTGGAATGGAATCCATGTCAGCGCAAATAAAAGGAGATGATATTGATATTGCTTTTAACATTAAATATTTAATGGAAGGTTTAAAAGCATTACCTTCAGCAGAAATTCAAATGCAGTTGAATAATAATTTAGCTCCCGTGATCTTTTCCCCCGTTGGAGGAATTAAGATGACATATTTAGCAATGCCAGTGCAGTTGAGAAGTTAGTTATTGGGCATAGGGCATTGGGCATAGGGCATTGGAAGATTGGGATAAGGGGACAAGGAGACAAGGAGACAAGGAGAAATATCAATTAACTCTTAACTTCTAATTCATAACTCCTAACTCCTCGCAATTACCAATGCCCAATCCCCTATCCCCCATCCCCAACTCCTCACTCCTAACTCCTAATTCCTAACTCTTACCTTTAACCTTTAACCTTTAACCTTTGACCTTAAATTACGCATTCACAACTTCCGAAAAACGAATTTTCAAATAATCATCTTCCATCTTTGCTCCTGATGGTTGGAGTGCTGCTAAGGCTTGCGGTAATACTAGATTACGGCGATGGTTTCCGATGGTAATATTTAATTCGTCGCCACTTTTACTCAAATTCACTTGGTTTTTAGGAATGCCAGGTAAGTATAATTCCAAGCTGTATTGATTTTGGTCTTGAACAACTCGAATTGTATTTTCTTTGTAATATACCTGAGTAGGATCTTCGTCTTTATAAAGCGTTTCTTTGAGTCTTTCTAAAGCTTCTAAACCGCACATTTCTTCTGAATAAAGCGGAACTTCTTTCACGGGTAAAGGATGAAAGTTCTCATGTAATTCTTGACGATATTGTTCTTGATTATCTTTCCATCTTTTGAAAAATGGATCTTGCACTTCTTGAGGAATAATCCGATTTGCAATTACTAAATCTGTGGCGACATTGTACAAACTTAAATAAGCATGAGCGCGGAGAGATTCTTTAATTACCATCTTTTCGGGATTAGCAACCAAACGCACCGAGGTTTGAGTATTGTCAGTTAATACCTTTTCTAAAGCTTCAATTTGCTGATAAAACTCATAAGGCGCATCCATTACCTCTCTATCTGGCAAAGAAAAACCAGCAATTGGTCTAAAAATCGGCTCCACCAAAGGACGCAAAGCTACCGAAATATTTTGGAAAGGCTTATAGAAACGGCGCATATACCAACCGCCAACTTCTGGCAAACTTAACAACCGCAAAGCCGTACCAGTAGGAGCAGAATCAATGATTAAAACGTCGAATTCCCCATCATCATAATGACGTTTCATTCTTACCAAGCCGAAAATTTCATCCATCCCCGGTAGAATCGCCAACTCTTCAGCCTGAATTCCCTCCAATCCCCTAGCCTGCAAAACCTGAGTAATATAGCGCTTTACAGCACCCCAGTTTCCCTCAAG
>CAYMZW010000125.1:0-15961 GCA_964395005.1 uncultured Rivularia sp. | reverse complement strand
ATTCCTAATAACAATAACGGAAACGGACATAACAAAGTAGTAGAAATAAAAGAGAAGGAGAAACACAAACAAGTAGCTGTAGAAAATTCTTCAACTCAATCTCTTCCCACCGCTTCGCAATCAACTTCTAAATCAAACGTGCATATGCAAAGTAAGCCTAACGAACTTATAAATTACGAACAAGTTTTAGAAAGCTTGGAATACGTTTTAACTCAATTCGGACAAAATCAAAGCGAGAATTTGCAAGTTCACGCTCAATACCTCAACCATCAAGTAGAATACATCAAAACATTTTTCCAACTGATGGGGCAGCAGAATTCCTTGTTTGTTAATAAAGAATCGAGCGGAATCAAGCCGAAAATTATCGAAAGCTTAGAGCGCGGTATGGTTCAGTTTCACAGTCATCAAGGAGATACCCTCAAAGTTCACGAACAGTATCTACAAAATCAAGTAGAATACACTAAAAACTTCTTCCAACAGATCCAGCAAGAATACGAACAGGTAATTCAAAACGAAGGTGCTACCGAGCCTCAAGTTAAAACAAGCTTGACATTACCCGTCACCAATAAAGCTGCACAACAAACCGTAGAAAATACCGTTATTGAAGAAACTTCAACTAATGGTAATAACGCAGTAGTTGAAACCAAAACTGAACCAAAAACTGAACCAAAACCGGAAACCGTAGCAGTTGCCACAAACAAAACGGAGCAACCTTCTAATATAAATACCGTCACCCAAGAAGCTCCAGCTAACGGTTCCACTCCCCCCATCTCCCCATCTCCCACTGCTCTTTCCACAACCGTAGACTTATCAGGTTTAGATACAAACCTCCTAGCTATCACCAGTGAAAAAACGGGTTATCCTGTGGAAATGCTAGAGATGGATATGGATATGGAAGCCGACTTAGGCATCGATTCCATCAAACGAGTGGAAATTATGGGTGCATTACAAGAAATGTATCCCGGTTTACCTTCTGCTGATAACGTAGAAGAATTAAGCGAACTGCGTACTATCGGTCAAATAGTAGAATATCTACAGTCTCTTTCTTCTGGTGATTCTAATAACAGTACCGTTGAAATACAAACTGCTGAAATTGAAGATAATCAACCTATAGTTGATATTTCTATGGCCAAAACAGCGGTAGAATCTTCAGAAATTGAAACTATCGAAGCCAAAATTCCCACAGAAATCGTTTCAACCAGCGTTGATACCAGCAACCTCGGTCAAACCATGCTAGAAATAACCAGCGAAAAGACGGGTTATCCTGTCGAAATGCTGGAAATGGAAATGGATATGGAAGCCGACTTAGGTATTGATTCCATTAAAAGGGTAGAAATCATGGGTGCATTACAAGAAGCATACCCGGATTTACCCAAACCCGATAACTTAGAAGAAATAAGCGAACTAAGAACAATCGGACAAATAGTTGAATATCTCCAGACATTATCTGGAGGTGAAAAAAAAAAGCTACACTCTAACACCAGCCAGCCATTAAATGAAATCGGAGGAGTTGCAAGACATCCCGCAAAATTGCAATTCCTTCCCGAACCCGATTTTTTAGAATTTGCACTACCAGAGGGAAACATCATCCTAATAACCGATGATGGCTCCCTCACCACCTCCGCTTTAGCCGAATCGTTAACTCAAAAGGGTTTGAAAGTAGTAGTTTTAAGCTTTCCTCAATCGATAATTCCCACACGTTCGGAACTACCGAGCAATATCAAAAACATAATTTTAGAAGACACAAGCGAACAACATCTACAGCAACAGCTAGCAGCAATTGCAGCCAACTGCGGTTCCATCGCAGCCTTCATCCATATTCATCCAATATTTAACACTACCGAAAACCATATAAACTACTTCCCAGAAGAAAAGGCGATCGCAAAACTTGTCTTCTTCATTGCCAAACATCTCAAAAAATCCCTCAACGCAGCAGCAGAAAGCGGATATGGCTGCTTCTGTACGGTAACTCGACTCGATGGCGCATTTGGATTAGAACAAAAAATTAACTTTGGCCCGATTGCAGGTGGATTATTCGGATTAACCAAAACACTTACTTGGGAATGGGGAAAAGTCTTTTGTAGAGCAATTGACATACATCCCGAAATCGATCCTCAAAACTGCGTCGAGAGCATCCAAGCCGAACTACACGATCCTAATAGGTTAATCACCGAAGTTGCCTACGGTACCCAAGGAAGAATGACTATTACGGTTGGGAGTAGGGAATTGGGAGTTAGGAGTTAGGAGTTAGGAGTTAGGAGTTGGGAGTTAGGAGTTAGGAGTTAGAAGTTAAGAATGAGTAGTAAGTAGCAAGTAGCGAGTAGTGAGGAACGGAACTAATTTCTCCCCATCTCCCCATCTCCCCATCCCCTTGTCTCCCCATCTCCCCATCCCCTTGTCCCCTATACCCCTTACCTAAAAAGCAGTAGAGACTTCGCGATTGCGAAGCCTCTACGGGAACTAGGAGTTGGGGGTTGGGGTTGGGAAAGGAGTTCTCATAAGCCAAAGAAGGTAGATTTTTACGACTTCCTTAACTACTCGGAACTCCGTCTTCAAAGTTAGGAGTTTTGAATTACATACTAATATACCATGTCTGGAAATCAAAAAGCTAATTATATTGGTCGCGTTGTTGATTGGAGCAAACAAGCGCCTATTAGAGCGGCTAAGGTCATATTTGATGATAATCAAGGTAATTCCGCAGTTTCATACAGCGATATCGAGGGAATTTACCGATTTGGAGCAAATCCCGATAATAACGGAGTTCTCCAGGGAGACATAACAGTAGAAGCGAACGGTTATCAAACCCATAAATCAAAAATTAGTTTACCCCGAGATAAGCGTGACTTAGGCGATATTACACTGGTTGGAGGTACAAGTAGCGAAACTCCTCAACCGAATGTAAGTAATACACCTGATGAACTTAGTACATCTACTACACCTACTCCATCTAATACAGCTACTACACCTAGTACACCTACTCCATCTAATACAGCTAATACAACCAATAACAGCAATAGCAATAACACAAATAATAGCGATACCGACCGATTAATACCAATACTAATAGCATTGATGGTAACTTTTTTTACGTTCACAACATTCGCGATCGTATCCGCTATTAGAAAAGAACGTTTCAACGATAGACAGAATAATTACATCAATTTTCATCATCTACCG
This sequence comes from uncultured Rivularia sp., assembly GCA_964395005.1. Classification (GTDB taxonomy): domain Bacteria; phylum Cyanobacteriota; class Cyanobacteriia; order Cyanobacteriales; family Nostocaceae; genus Rivularia. The sequence goes on along the minus strand of CAYMZW010000125.1, from coordinate 12,784 downwards.
TCAAGAGTTAGGAGTTAGGAGTTAGGAGTTATGAGTTAATAATTATCTCCCCCCTCTTACCCCTTCCTGCTCCCTACTCCCTACTCCCTAATCCCCCTCTCCCCCCTCTCACTAATTATCTCATTAGAAAATCTATGAAAACAGCAACTTCAATTCGTCCGGAATCGGTTTTTCTTGTTAGTGGTGGAGCTAAAGGTATTACTGCAAAATGTGCGATTGAATTGGCAACACAATATCCGTGTAAGTTTATTTTGCTAGGTCGATCGCAACTTTTAGAATCGGAACCTTTATTTGCAAATAATTGCTTTGATGAAGCGGTTTTGAAAAAACGGATTATGAAAGATTTGCTTGATAGGGGAGAAAAACCTACTCCTATGCAGGTGAAAAAGATTTATAATCAAATTATTTCTGACCGAGAAATAAAAGAAACGTTAGAGAAAATTAAACAGGTAGGAGGTTCAGCTGAATATATTAGCGTTGATGTTACAAATACTCACGATTTACAACAGCAGATAACCGCTGTTACTTCATACATGGGTGAAATAACTGGTATTATTCATGGTGCAGGTAATTTAGCTGATAAGTTAATTCAAAATAAGACCGAGTCAGATTTTGAAAAAGTTTATAGCGCTAAAATTCAAGGTTTAGAAAATCTTCTTAGCTGCGTGAATCTTTCTCAATTGGAACATTTAGTTTTATACTCTTCTGTTGCTGGATTTTACGGCAATATCGGTCAATCAGATTACGCTTTAGCTAACGAAATTCTCAACAAGTCGGCTCATCTGCTCAAACAACAGTATCCCCAATGTCATGTAGTGGCTATCAATTGGGGTGGCTGGGATAGCGGTATGGTAACGCCGGAATTGAAGAAAGAATTTGCCCGTAGAGGAATTGAAATTATTCCGGTAGAAGCGGGAGCGAAAATGTTAGTTAACGAACTTGATGATTCTTTTCGGGATTCTACGCAAGTTGTAATTGGTAGTCCAATTTCTCCACCTCCAGTACCTTTAAATTCTCAGTTGAGAAGTTATCGTATTCATCGACGATTAAAGGAAGCAGCAAATCCGTTTTTACAAGATCATATAGTAGGAAGAAAGCCAGTTTTACCTGCTACCTGTGGAACGCAATGGATGATTAATGCTTGCGAGCAACTTTATCCTGGATATAGGTTTTCTTACTATAACAATTTTAAGGTATTGAAAGGAATTCCTTTCGATGAAAACTTGGCAGATGAATATATTCTAGATTTAGAAGAAATTGCTAAACACGAGCATCAAGAAATAGTTTTTAAAGCGAAAATATGGAGTAGGAATAAAAAAGGAAAAATTAACTATCATTTCAGTATTGATGATATTCATTTATTGCCGCACTATACTGAAAGTCCGATTTACGAAAACGTGAATATGACAGAAGATAATATTATTACCATTAAAGGTAATGATTTTTATCAAGAAAATCCCGCAATATTTCCTTTATTCCACGGAGATTCTTTTAAAGGGCTGACAAAAGTAATCAATATTAGTCCAGAAAAAATTACTGTCGAATGTGTCTGGAATGAAATCGATAGAAAACAACAAGGGCAATTTCCCGTTATATGGGTAAATCCCTTCTCCGTTGATTTAAGTACTCATCCTCTATGGGTTTGGTTGCAGCACTATCATCAAGAAGTTTGTTTACCCGCCCAAATTCAGAAACACGAGCAATTTGCAGCAACTCCGAGTAATAAACCTTTTTACGTTTCCTGCGAAGTTGTAAGTAAAACAGCTACCAGCGTTGCTGCCGATTTTACAATACACGACAACCAAGGCAAAATTTATTCCCGCTTAATAGGTGGTAAAGGAATTATCATTCCAACTAAGTCTTTAAAGGGATAGTTGATGAGCCGCACCCTCCGGGTGAAAGTTGATAGTTGATAGTTGATAGTTGGTGGTTGGTTATAGTTATAAATTATTTTTCCCTCATCACCCATTCCCCATTCCCCATTCCCTGTTCCCCATTCCCTTAATTCATTGATAACTGTTCACTGCTCACTGTTAACTGAATAAAAAGTATGGAAAAAATCGCAATCATCGGGTTCTCATGTTTATTCCCAGATGCTAAAAATGCTGAAGAGTTTTGGCATAATTTAATTGAACAAAAGGATTCAACTTCCGAGCTTAGTATTGATGAGATTGGTATAGAGCCAACTGTATTTTACGATCCGATAAAAGGAAAACCGGACAAAGTATACTCCTTGCAAGGAGGGTTTGTACGTAATTTTAAGTTTGATGCATCGGGATATAATCTTCCCTCTTCGTTGCTACAAAATCTAGATGACACCTTTAAATGGTCGCTTTATGCTGCAAAGCAAGCGTTACAAAATAGTGGTTACTTGGAAAACAAGTCTGTTCTTTCCAAATGTGGAGTACTGTTGGGCACACTCTCGCTACCTACGAAATCATCAAATCAATTATTTGAACCGCTCTATCAACAGGTTTTGAATCCTGCAATTGCAGAACTTTTGCAGCAAGAGGATTTTGCTACTGCAAGTTTACCGGGGCAGGAAGAAACAACATTTTATAACGGTATGATATCAGGTTTACCTGCCGCTATCATTTCTCAAGCTTTGTCTCTGTCTCACATCCATTTTTGTCTGGATGCTGCTTGCTCGTCGCCTTTATATGCTGCTAAATTAGCGTCTCATTATCTATGGACTCATAAAGCTGATTTAATGTTGGCTGGTGGTATTAGTTGTGCCGATCCGATATTTATCAGGATGCTGTTTTCCGGTATTCAAGGTTATCCAGAAAACAATGATATTAGCCGCCCTTTGGATAAATCTTCTAGAGGATTAATTACCTCCGAAGGCGTGGGAATGCTTGTTCTCAAACGCTATAGCGATGCAGTTAGAGATGGCGATCGCATTTTTGCTAGTATCGCGGGTAACGGACTTTCTAATGATGGTAGGGGAAAACACTTACTCAGCCCTAATCCCAAAGGGCAAACTTTAGCTTTTGAAAATGCTTATGCCGAAGCTGATATAAATCCCAAAGTTATCGACTATATAGAGTGTCATGCTACCGGAACTTTATTAGGAGACAGTACTGAGTTTAACTCTGTGGAAACTTTCTTTGGTAAATATCAAGCAACTCCGTTTACGGGTTCGGTTAAATCTAATATCGGACATTTACTTACTGGTGCTGCTAGTGCAAGTATGATTAAAGTACTCTTGAGTATGAGCAAGGGTATTATTCCGACAACTATTAATGTTACAGATCCTATCGGTTCGGAAGATAACGTAATTTCACCGAATAGAATTGTAACTAGTCCTACTAACTGGCACTCGAAAAGCGGTTCTATAAAACGTGCTGGAGTTAGTGCTTTTGGCTTGGGTGGAACCAACGCTCATTTAATTTTAGAACAAAATAAAAACACCATCGCTGAAGAATTGAGCCAGCCCTTAAAACCCGCAAAAATGGCAATTGTAGGAATGGATGCCTTATTCGGCGGTTGCGATGGATTGGATGCTTTTGAACGCAGTATTTTTCAAGGTAAACAACATTTTATTCCCCTACCGGATCGAAGATGGCACGGTGTAGAAAATAACACAGAATTACTTGATAAATACAATTTACCTAACGGCAAAGCACCTACAGGAGCTTATATTAGCGAATTTGAAATTGATACCGTATCTAGTAAAATTCCTCCCAACGAGTTAGAAAAACTCAATAAACAACAACTATTGATGCTCAAAGTAGCCGAACGCGCTTTGAAAGATGCTTCGGTAAAAGAAGGTGATAATGTAGCAGTTTTAATCGCAACAGAAGCTGAAGTTTCCGTTCATCAACTCCAGCAAAGATGGAATTTAGACTGGGAAATTAAAGAGGGATTAAAAGCTAGTGCAATATCCCTTTCTTCTGATAAAATCTCGAAGTTAGAAACAATAGTTAAAAACGGAATTCACCCCCAACCTGCTGATAGCAGCGAGTTTGTTAGCTACATCACCAATATAATGGCGAGTCGTATTTCCTCGCTGTGGAATTTTACTGCTCCGGCATTAACTATTTCTGCTGGTGAAAACTCCACGTTTAAAGTTTTAGAAGTAGCGCAACATTTATTAACCACTGGGGAAGCAGATGCTGTATTAGTGGGTGCGGTGGATTTAGCTGGCGGTATGGAAAACGTTTTAATTAGAAACGATTTATCAACAGTTAATACAGGTGTAAATACTCTTTCTTATGACCGAGAAGCCAATGGTTGGGCGGTTGGCGAAGGTGCTGGTGCAGTCGTATTAAAGCGGCATCAAGTAGCCTCACAGGAAAACAATTGCATCTACGCGGTGATTGATGCAGTTAGTTTTAAGCAAAAAAATGCCACTAAGAATGATTTGCAAAGTCGTTTGGGTTCCACGGATGCTAACACCGTTGAAGATGCTTGTCAGCAAGCTTTTGATACAGCAGAAATTAAACCTTCAGATATTAGTTATCTAGAAGTTTTCGGAAGTGGTATTTCCCAAGAAGATGAAGCAGAAATTGACGGATTACTTCGGGCTTATCCAAGCGGTGAAAACAAATTAAGCTGTGCGATCGGCAGCGTTAAAGCTAATATTGGTCACACCTACGTTGCTTCGGGAATTGCGAGTTTAATTAAAACTGCTTTATGCCTCTACTATAGATATCTTCCTGCAACTCCAAAATGGACTGGTGTAAAAGATATTAATAAATGGGAAAACAGTCCTTTTTATGTTGTTCCGGAATCGAGGCCTTGGTTTCTTAATCCAGACACCGAGAAAAGAACGGCAGCCATCAATAGTATGGGTATAGATGGTACTTATGCTCATTTAATAATATCTGAAGAACCAAATAAACAAGACCGTAGCAGCAGATTTTTGCAGCAAATGCCTCTCCAACTGTTTGCGATCGCCGGTAATAGTCGCGAAACTTTATTACAACAAGTTGACAATTTGCAAAATGTAGTAAATAAGGGAACTTCTCTTCCCGTAGCTGCTAAAATGACTTTTGCTGATTATCAAAAACGTAACAAAGAAAGCTATACTTTAGCAATTTTAGCTCGCAATCAAAAAGAATTAGCTAAAGAAATAGAAGCAGCAATCAAAGGTGTTAATAATGCATTTGATAAAGCAGAAGAATGGCAAACTCCACTAGGCAGTTATTTTACAGCCAAACCCTTGGGTAAAAAAGGAGAAGTTGCATTTATCTATCCTGCTGCGGTTAATTCCTATCTTGGTATCGGTAGAAATCTCTTCCGTCTATTTCCCGAAGTACACGACGATATCATCCTGCAAAATTTAGACAATCGCGTCAGTCACGTTGAGCAGTTAGTATATCCTCGCAGCTTGAATAAATTATCGAGTAGAGAATTAGAAGCACTCGAAAAACAACTGTTAGATGATTCCGAGGCAATGTTTGAAAACGAAATAGTCGTTGCCAGACTGCTTTCTAAAGTGCTTCTAGATAACTTCCAAGTAAAACCAAAATTTGTTTTTGGCTACAGCATGGGTGAAGTTAGTATGATGTCTGCTATCGGCATATGGAATCAATTTAGTCAGGTGAGCAGCGCTTTAAACAGCAGTACCTTATTCGGAGACAGATTATCGGGTGCGAAAAACGCAGTACGTGAATTTTGGCAGCTACCATCTGTAGAGCGATCGCCCGATAATAATTTTTGGTGCAATTACGTTGTTATAGCCACACAGGAGCAAGTTAAGGAAGCTATCGCAGCGGAAAATCGGGTTTACCTGACTCAGATTAATACGCCAGAAGAAGTAGTGATTGCCGGTGAGCCATCTGCTTGCGAAAGAGTCATTAAGAAATTAGATTGTAACGCATTTCGTGCCCCTTTCGATCATGTAATTCACTGCGAAGCAATGGCTTCCGAACATGAAGAAATGAAGCGCGTTAACACTTTACCAATTCAAGAAAATCCGCAAAATCTAATACTTTATTCTGCGGCGAAATATGCGCCAATAGAATTAGAAAGTAAAGCCATTGCAGAAGGTATTGCTACAGGGCTTTGTAAACAGCTTGATTTTCCACGACTAGTTAATCGAGTTTACGACGACGGCGCAAAAATATTTATTGAAACAGGTGCTGGAAACATTTGTTCTCGATGGATTGATAAAAATTTAAGCGATAAAGAACACATGACAATTTCCCTTAATCGTAGAGGCTTAGACGACCATAGTAGCATTATCAAAGCATTAGCAAAACTAGCCTCTCACCAAGTTGATTTAGATTTATCGCCGCTATATTCGACAGTGGAAGAAACTAGTAAAAAAAGTAAACTTAGCCAGAGAAAAGTTACATTAGGCGGTCATAATATTACCGAAAGTATTTTAACAGCAGAAAATAAAAAGCTGTTTCAAAACGAAGCAGAAATTAAGCAAAAGCCTGTTGAAAATGTAGCGGCTAAAAAAATTGAGATCGAAGCAGCACCAAAAGCTAAAAATACTCCAACACCTCAACCAAAGATTAAATCAAATATCCCCGCAACACCGAAGCCAGAAGTAAGTCCGATGAAAATCGCCGCATCCAAAACAGAAGACTCATCACCGGCGAAAAATACTTCATATGTTGCATCTACCACAACAAAATTAGCTTCTACTCAAAGCGTGACTAATTATAAAAAACCTCAATACCAACAAGTAAACGCAAATAATCTAATGGTTCACAAAACCCACTCCACATTCTTAAAATCTCGCCAAGACTTTAGTCAACAACTGAGCGAAATAATTGAACTACAAATCGCTTGCGCCGAACATTTGATTGACAATTAAAAATTAACAATGAACAATTATCAATTATCAATATTTAGTTGCTCGTTGATATTGTTCATTGTTTACTATTCACTGCTCACTGCTCATTGATAATTGAAAAAAACGTGCTAAATAAACAAAACAACGGACTCTTATATTATGGGTCTACTTCAACAAAAAACCGAACTTGGAAAGGTTCAATAAGCTGTATTTCCTTCGATCCAGAAGGAATCAAAGAACAATTACTCGAAACTGATAAACCTTGCTACATAGTAAAAGTTGGAGACAGAATTGGAGCAACTAACTACGGTTATTGTCCTCTTGATAACAGCCAACCGGCGGAAATAGAATTACTAATTGCAGCTCCTCCTGTTTTTACAAAAAGCTTCGGCGACCCCCATTTTATCAATTTTCATAATCTCAAATACGCTTATACAACTGGTGCAATGGCTGGCGGTATTGCCTCCGAAGAAATGGTAATTGCACTGGGAAAAGAAAATATTTTGAGTTCTTTTGGTGCGGGAGGTTTGAGTTTAAATCGTTTAGAAGAAGCTATTAAAGTAATTCAAACATCTTTACCTAATGGCCCCTATGCATTTAATTTAATTCATAGCCCTAACGAACCAGAAATAGAAAGAGGTGCTGTCGATTTATATCTTAAATATGGAGTAGAAACTGTAGAAGCTTCGGCATTTTTAGATTTAACTCCGAATATTGTTTACTATCGTGCAGCTGGGCTAAGTTTAAATTCAGCTAACCAAATTCAAATTAATAATAAGGTAATTGCTAAAATTTCTCGTCGAGAAGTTGCAAGTAAATTTATGCAGCCAGCACCCTTAAAAATGCTTAAGGAACTGGTTGAAAAACAATTAATTACCGAATTACAAGCAACCCTTGCAGCACAAATTCCGATCGCGGATGATATTACCGTAGAAGCAGATTCTGGCGGTCATACAGATAACCGCCCTTTGGTTTGCGTGCTACCTTCTATAATTGCTTTAAAAGACGAAATACAGTCAAAATATAATTACGAAAAACCCATTAGAGTTGGAGTAGCCGGAGGAATTTCTACTCCTCAATCGGCATTAGCAGCTTTTATGATGGGTGCTGCATATGTAGTTACTGGTTCAATAAATCAATCTTGTATAGAAGCAGGAACTTCTAAACATACCAAAAGATTATTAGCACAAGCTGATATGGCCGACGTGATGATGGCACCTGCTGCTGATATGTTTGAAATGGGAGTAAAATTACAGGTTCTCAAACGCGGAACAATGTTTCCCCTGAAAGCCCAAAAACTATACGAAATCTACCGAAATTATAACTCCCTCGACGAACTTCCACCAGCAGAAAAAACGAAATTAGAAAAACAGGTTTTTCGCAAAACTATCGAAGAAATTTGGCAAGAAACTGTTGCTTATCAAACTAAAAGTAATCCTCACAAACTAACCAAAGCCGCTAAAAATCCAAAATATAAAATGGCTTTAATTTTCCGCTGGTATTTAGGATTATCTTCTAGATGGTCAAATTCCGGTGAAAAAGGAAGAGAAGTCGATTATCAAGTATGGTGCGGCCCCGCAATGGGTAGTTTTAATGACTGGGTAAGAAATTCTTATTTATCAGAACCAAGTAATCGTCATGTAGTTGATGTTGCAAACCAAATGATGAGAGGAACTTCTTATTTATATCGCATCCAAAGTTTGAAAATGCAAGGTTTGCATATTGATAATTTCTATTCTCAATATCATCCAGAAAAATTCGCATCTTAGGATTTTTGATTTTAGATTTTGGATTTTGGATTTTAGATTGAAAATAAATCTTACTCCCATTTCCCTCTAAAATATTCTATTTCTCTTCATTTCTTTCCTCCGCGCTCTAGTAAGGTTTTTTCTCCTAAAATCTGGAAATATAAAAAATGACTACAAAACAACTTATGAACGCCACAGAAATTCAAAATTGGTTACTATCTAACTTGGCTCAAATACTTAATATGTCAGCCGAAGAAATCGACGTAACCCAACCTTTAGATACTTACGGTTTAGACTCAACTCAAGCAATGGTAATCGTTACCAAAGCACAGAAAATGTTGGGATTTGAATTATCCCCAATGTTGCTTTGGCACTACCCGACAATTGAAGCACTTTCAGAACGTTTAGCTGAGGAAGCACAAGAATCTCAAGAAACCAAACCCCTTGTTGATACTACCAATACTCCTAACTTAGCAGCAGAAGCCGTACTTGATGAAACCATTCGCCCTGCCTCAACTTCTTATAAATTTAATCCCAATCCTCAAAATATCTTCTTAACTGGAGGAACCGGATTTTTAGGAGCATTTGTAATTCACGAACTTTTGCAGCAAACCGATGCAGATATTTACTGCTTAGTACGTGCGGCAGATGCAGAAGCAGGCAAAGAAAAGCTGAAAAAGAACTTAGAATCTTATGGGATTTGGGATCGAGAATCTAGCCCTCGAATTATCCCTATAGTTGGCGATTTGTCTCAACCTTTATTGGGTATAAGTACTGAAGCTTTTGATATGTTGGCAACTAATATAGATGCTATTTATCACAGTGCTGCGATGCTTAATTACGTATTTCCTTATTCAGCATTGAAAACAGCTAACGTATTAGGAACTCAAGAAATCATCCGTTTAGCTTGTAAAATAAAAGTCAAACCCTTACATTATGTTTCCAGCGTCGCCGTATTTGAATCACCCGAATACGCAGGAAAAGTAGTTAAAGAAAATGACAGTTTCGACCGTTGGGAAGGCATTTTCTTAGGTTATTCTCAAACCAAATGGGTAGCAGAAAAACTAGTAAAAATTGCCGGAGAAAGAGGACTTCCCATCACTATTTACAGACCACCTTTAATTTCCGGACACAGCGAAACTGGTGTAGGCAACACCGACGACTTTGTAAACTTAATGACCAAAGGCTGTCTGCAAATGGGAGCTTTCCCTGACGTAGACTATATGTTAGATATGTCACCTGTTGATTATGTAAGTAAGGCGATCGCCTATTTATCCAGACAGGAAGAATCTCTCGGTAAGGCTTTCCATCTTCAACATCCAGAACCCGCACCTTTAAGCACATTAGTTAACTGGTTGAGTTCTTTTGGCTTTCCTATCAAGATGATTCCTTACGAAGAATGGCAAGATAAGTTAATCAACGATGTCACTTCAGAGGAAAATCCTTTATATACTTTGCGTCCATTTTTACTCGAACGTTGGTCAGAAAGACAACTTACCATTCCGGATTTATACTTAACAGAAAATAGACCAGTTATTAGCTGCGATCTAACTTTAAATGCACTCGCAGGAAGCGGTGTTTCTTGTCATCCAATTGATGCTGAACTATACACTACCTATGCAACTTATTTGATTGCTAATGGTTTTCTTAATTTAGAATCGGTTCTTAATAATTCGTAATTAAATTGATTCGTAATTGGTAGTTAATAAACCTGGTTTTTTAGAAAACCGGGTTTTGTTTGATATTTAAGCACCTTGGAGATAAAGCAGCTCAAACATTTTTCAACTATTTCACCACGAACGTCAATTGACTGATACCATTGTATAAGTTGACGTTAAATATTCCTCTCTGTTATTTCCTTTTGGTGTGCTATGGTGGAAAATTGCTTGTCAAAAAAACTTTCGCTGGTTCGAGTATTTCACTTTTGCAGCGACTCAAACTGTCAATCCTCACTAAAATCTAATATTTAGATGTTACACACATTACAATTTTTCCCGATTATCTTATTGTTTTGCCTTTGGGTAATACTTGATGTAAGAATTTTCGGTTAAAAAAATTTCCAAAGGTTCATTTCGGTAATCTCTTATATCTTTGAATCATCATCTTTAGATAGAGGGAGATTATGTATTTTTTCTTATAGCTTACTTAAGATAGTCCCAACCCAGTCTAACTTAGACCCACGTCTTGAATAAATAAAAATTATTCACTCAATTTGTCCATCACATAGTCATAAGCTTGATTCCAAACATAATTAAAATTATCCGAAGTATCAAAATAGGGAATCTCCGCTTGCTGACATTTTAATTGATGTTCCTGGCTGAGTTGGGCATATTCTTTAATATGTGAAATTAACGATTCATCATCGTGTTGATTAGTCCAACATTCAGGATGATTCGCAGCATATTCCCGCAATTCCTGAAGTTTCTTTTCAACATTTACTCGTGGATAGCCTAAAAATAAAAAAATGTAGCTTGGATAATTTAACTTTGTTTTTGCAATAATTGGATTGACATGGCAAGATTCAAATATTCTTGTATAATTAAACTCCTTTCCCATATTTCTAATTAATTTTATCAATACTTTTGGAAACTTATATTTCACTGAATCCGGAAAACCATTGTATAAAATATTCATTAAATGGTCGCCATGAAATACAGTTGCTTTAGTATTTTGAAAAATTTTATTTGCTAAACTTGATTTGCCAGTTCTGCAAACTCCACCAATTACAACTGTTTTCATATTTTTATTAACTATTATTAAATTATTAGTATTATTAACAATAATCCGGTGAAGTTTGATTATAACTCCACCGGATAGCTGTTAAAATTTACTTAATCCAAAATAATCAGCGAGCAGGTTTAACTATCAGTAATTAGACTGATTCCAAATTCTTCTTAGCTCGCTTTTTCTTGATTGCAACTCCTATTCCCCCTGCTAATACGGTACCCATAATAGTAAAAGGTTCGGGTGCTTCTTCGGTTGGTGGTGTACCTACTAAAGTACCTTTATCGACAAATCTTGCAGGTAATACAGGTTTAGAACAATCCACACCAAAACAGGCTGCCTCAAAACTTAAGTTAGGATTATATGAAACTATTCCTCCTGCATTAGTCAATGGAGAATCAAACACTAATTGAAACCATCTATTGTTAGAATTTAAATTCCGTAAACTAAAACCACTGCCATCAAATCCCTTAAATAATCCAGCAAGTTGATAATCAAAACTTGAAAATGTACTTCCATTAGTAACAGAAATATCAAAATTTCCTATTTGATTGGTATCAGCATCATACTCGAAACTTCCAGTAGCCGTTCCCCCGTCATCAAAAATTACATCATCGAGAGTCCAATTCACTACTGCTGCTTTTACAGGAGAAGAAACACTAAAATTTGCAATAGCTGCTGCACTTGCAATTGTGAAAAATTTGAAAATTTTGTTCATTATCCTACCAACAATCAATAAGCTACCTTGACTTCAGATTTCTTGGTAGATACTTTGCCCGATCGCAATTACTCAGAACCAAATATACTATTATTTAATTCTGTCTGCGTATACGTAAAAAAGTATGTAGCAAATTGTTTTATTCCAATATAGTGAATAAATGATGTCTAAGAATGTGATCTATGCAATCTTTACAGTAACTTTAATAAAAAGTTTACAAAAATTTTATATAATTAACAAAAGAGAAATTAATCTTAATAGAAATTTAAAAGGATTATAATAATCGCTTTTCTGACTCTCGACGGAAGACAAAGTAACTTTGAGTAAACAAACTGAAAGAAGACTTTAGTAATTTTTCTGCATTCGCTCACATGGAATTAATCAAAAAGAACAAAGAACTTTTAAGAGTTATTCTTTCCGTAGCCTTAATAACTGTAGGAATTTTGCACTTCGCGGTTCCCCAACCTTTTGTAAAAATTATGCCACCACAACTTCCCTATCCTTTGGGTTTAGTTTATTTAAGCGGCTTTTATGAAATACTAGGTGGTATTGGTTTATTAGTTCCTCCTTTAAGTCAACCTACTGCATGGGGAATAATTGCATTATTTATCGCAGTTTATCCAGCTAACATTAATATGGCAATTAATCATATTGAAATCGAAAGCATACCATATTCAGGTTCGCCTTTATTTCAAGCTATTAGACTTCCACTTCAAGGAGTTTTAATTGCTTGGGCTTACTGGTATACAAAACCTAGCGATAAAAATAAACAAGCTTCTATTATTCCTAAGTCAATTATTCCCGAAGAATTGGAATTGTAAACAGTTATCAGTGAACAGT
>CAYMZW010000124.1:9942-16006 GCA_964395005.1 uncultured Rivularia sp. | reverse complement strand
GGTTATGCGAGTATGGAATATCAGTTAATTGGGTATCGTGAAAATCATCTGGTGAAATTAGACTTGATGATTAACGGCGATCCAGTTGACTCCTTAGCAATGATTGTTCACCGCGATAAAGCATATGGTGTAGGGCGAGGAATGGCTGAGAAATTGAAAGAATTAATTCCCCGCCATCAGTTTAAAGTACCAATTCAAGCGGCAATTGGAAGTAAAATTATTGCTTCAGAACATATTCCAGCATTGCGGAAGGATGTATTAGCGAAATGTTACGGCGGTGACATTAGTCGAAAGAAGAAACTTTTGCAGAAGCAAGCCAAAGGTAAAAAGCGGATGAAATCCGTGGGTACCGTTGATGTTCCCCAAGAAGCATTTATGGCAGTATTGAAATTAGATCAAAATGCATAATCGTTCGTAGTTGCGCTGTCTTCGCCAAATATTTAGCGCTAAATTAAATAAATTGGCGCTAAACTAAATAAAATAACGCTAAACTAAGTGAATTAGCGCTAAAGCGCAACTACGAACCTTATTACAAAAATTCATACAGGGAAATCGCCCGTACTCGAATACAGTGCGGGCGATTTAAGTTAAGAAGTTAGGATTATTTTTATAATACCGAAAAATTTGGCTTTAGTTGAATATTGGTGGAGATATAGTGGCGTTAAGATTTATAGCTTGCCTCTGTAGGCTTTGTAAGAATAACCAACTTGCTTACAGTTTAGTACCGCTTCGCGGAAGTCAGAAGTTTGATTCTATAGGTTAAATAGCCATTTTTAATAGTAGTTATATTTACGCCGACTTGCACTAGAGGTATTTTTTTAAGGTTTCAGATAAAAGGTACTCTAATTAGCAGAAAAAAACGCATTAAAAACAATGGCGATCGCCTCTTTGCAGCCATAAATATATAGTCCGTTTTACATCAGTCTATATACGCAAATTATACTTAAGTTATTCGATACTTTATTTTAATATTAAGTTACTATTAATATATTTACACAAGAAATAAAACCTTTTAAATATAGAATTTTGCTCATTATTAGAAAATAAAAACCATATTTAATAATTAAGTGATTACTCGGTTATCACTGTAACAAAATAAGAAATAAATTATATTAATAAGCGTATTGATTTTACATAAATATCAACCGCGATTGAGTCCGAACAGCTTCAGTCATTTGACAATTAATACTTAAGAGAAGGGAACATTAACATGAGATTCTGCCAAAAACTATCTATTTCTTTGTTTGCTGCAACCGCTAGTGTATTGAGCTTTTCTTCCGGAGCTTTTGCTGGTGAAGGTGGTGCTGCTGGTGCTGCTGCTTTCACAATTGATGCTGATGGTAATGTAACTGGAGTTGCTGTGGCTGCTTCTGTAGGTAAAAACGATGCATCAGCCGCAGCTTTTAATGATGTTGGTAATAATTTTAATTCAGCTTTCGCTTTGGGTTCTGCAGGTAAAATCACTATGACTAGTATAGGAGATCCAACTGCGGCAAGTATGGCTGGTGAGCAAGATCCCGATCTTACAACTGCACAACAAAACGATTTAACTGGTAATGCAACCATTCAGTTAGGAACTGGAGATGGTAGTGTTATCGCTACAATTCCTGATGGCTCTGCTAATGGTGGTACTGGTGGTACTGGTGGTACTGGTGGTACTCCATAATAGTAAATTCTATATCAAATTAGCATTTGCTTTTTTATAAATCCGATAAGTTAAAATTAAAATGCTATATGAGACGCAGTTTATCACTGTGTCTCTTTTTGTTTATCTTACAAAGTGAAAACCTCACCCCGCCCTAACGGGCACCCCTCTCCTTGTTAAGGAGAAGGGAATGAGTAACAAAAACACCCTTTTCCTTGTTAAGGAGAAGGGAATGAGTAAAAAAAACACCCCTCTCCTTGACAAGGAGAGGGGATGGGGGTGAGGTTAAATTGCTTTATTTCCTCTCAACAATCTATCTATCAAATCCTTTCTTTTTCTTCGCAAAATCCGCTTATTATCTATTTTATTGAATGGATTTCCTGGCGAACCAATTCTAAATAATACTTTGAATATATTATCAGTAAAACGAAGTTTAATCCCTTCGCTATCTTTACCTAAGTCATAATAATTATTTGTCCAAGATAGAGATATTGTTGGACTATTGTATTTACTTCCTAATCTTAATTTTGCTGTTGCTCCATAACGAGACTGGCTGGAAGCTTCATTAACAGGAGTATAGTAACCACTTAAACGAAAGTTTTTACTAAAATTAATTGCTAAATCTGCTAATAAGGTTTTATCTACAGAATCAGGTAAAATATCGTCAAAATAGTTAACTACACCGAAAGAAACATTACCAAAATTGGCTCTTGCTCCTAACGTAACTAAACTTGCGGGAGCTTTACTTTCAATTTTTCCGATACGATTTTCTCTATCTAAAGCGTAATTGAAACGACTTGATAAAACTAAATTCGCTTTCCTACTAGAGCCAATTTTTTGAGAAACACTACCGTATAGTTGACTGTAATAGTCTCTATCGGGATTGATATACCCAATTGCTCCCGTAGAGATATTTAAGTTACCAAAGTTTCGAGTGTAGTCGCTACCGGCATAAGCTTTGATAGTTTTCCCTGCAATCACACCAGTGTAGTATTTAAAAGTATCTAAAGAACCAACAATATTTCCCGTGAAGCTGATATGAGGATAATATTTGATATCTTCTACAAAGCGATTTCCTGTAACCAAATTAACATCTTGAGCAAAATTTGTTAGATAAATTTGAGTGTAAAAATCTTCTAGTTCGTTAGCAGTAAAATTTTCACCGTTAACAACAGAAAGTAAGCTAACATTGGAATCAACTCCGCCTTCTCCACCTCCATCAGATAATATTCTTTGTTTTCCAGTTGGTTGATATCGAGTTATTCTCTCTATTCTGCGCTCGATAATTGGAGAAATACCAACCCAAAGGCTATTAAACTTTGCTCTGGGAATTTGACTTATACGTTTAATATCGGGTTTAAGACTATTAGCAGAACCTATTCCGGCTTGATAAAAGGTGTAACTGCTTGTGGGAATTCTCACAGTATTGGCTGCTAAAAATAAGTTTTTATTGATATTTGTATTAACTTTTTTATTGCTACCCTGTAAACGAGGTTTCACATCGGGTAAAACTAAATTTCCTAACTGTACGGCGGAATTTAATAGTAAATTATCGCTATCTGCGATCAATCCAAAACCGCGAATAGTTCTACCAATAACAGCTTTATTATCATTGGCTTTAACAATTTGTCTTACTTGCGAATATAACCCTATTTGAGTATTGTTAATTTCTTCTTTTCTTTCGTAGAAAACTTGATTTCCTTGAGTATTACCGGGAAATGCTCCAGAATTAGGAAAATATAAATCTAATCCAACTTGCTGTCCGTTAGCTCCCGCTTGGAATCCTGGAAGCTGCATTACAGCTAATGATTCGGGAGTAACAACTTCATTCATATTAGCCGTTTGGACTATACGAGTTGGTACAAAGAAATCGGGATCGAGACTATCTCTATCGGTAATTAAACCAGGAGTATAGGAGCATTTTTTATTTTCAATGCTTTCAGTATCACCAACTAAACAAGAAGCAGTAAAATTCATTTGCATCTGCATACCAAGCATCGTATGCGGTTCGTTTCTTGTAACTGCAATTTTTCTAGTTTCTCTGATTCTCTGTAGCTGTACATAACTAGCTTTTTGATCTACTGTATAAATATTATTTTTACTTAAACTTTCTATTATTCGTCCGTTAAGTTTAGCGATACCTCCAGCAGAAATACTTGTATTGATATCATCTCCGAAAGTTGAACCAGTATAAAATTCCCAATCGGTTAAATGGCTGATGGGTACGTTATTTAAAGGTAAAGTTGTTGTGAAAGGATGAATTTTTTCTGGAGCAGCAATTTTAGGTGGGGAAATATAAGTTGAGTTTAAGTCAGATGTTTTTGATGGTTTACTTTCTATACAAGAAGACTTTTCTAATGAATTTATTTCTGGATGCTGGGCTATTTGAGAAACTAAAGGTATTATTGTGAAGGTATTTTTTTCGGATAATCTATCCCTTAGATTGTTATTTTTTTTTGCTCTATCTAAATCATTTATTGCGGTTAAAATCAATTCTCCTTTACGAATATTTGTTTGAGAATTTTTACCAAACTGTTTTGAAACTTTTTTTTCTTCTTCTAGTTGAGAATCTGTCTCTAATACATAATTATTAAATGGGTTTTTAATTATTAATTTAGATTTTTTTTCAGGAATTTTAAATTCAGTATATTTTTGATTTTTTTTCTCTGATAAATAATTTACTTGTTCAGCTAATGTTATTTGATTACTTAAAAGATACGATATTACAACAGATGAAATTGAGATGCAACACTTTATTTTTACAGGCATTGTATAATTTAATTACTTATGGATTAGCATTTATTTAAGTAAACTTATTAATAGCATTTTTATATTAGTTTGTATAAAATTAAGTTTTTGAGATAGTAGCTAATGTGTATCTGTCTCGATCAAGAAATTGTTAGCACATTTTTAAAAGAATATAATCAATTTTCCCTACGTACAGCATCAGAAATTTTGCTTATTTCTTATAATTATGTTTTATTTGTTGCGTATATATTCTTAGGTAAACAGTTACTCTAGTAAATGGAATGAAAGAAGAGTAATTACTCTTACAGAAGTTTTCAAAAATAACGTAATTGCCTTATTATGAGTTACAGCAATTTAATCCCGAGAAATAGTGGCATTGCTATCTCCCGGAGGTGTGGTTAACGTTCCACTTGTAACGAATATTTCGCTTTGCGTAAGTTCTATATTTTAATAGAAGTTACAAAAAAACCCCTTAAATAAGGGGAGATATAAATAATGAAATACTTAATTTTTTGTTGGTGTAAGTCCTAAGAAAAGCTATACATTCATGACAAGCAAACTAGTTTGTTTATGTTTGCTGAGAATGTTGCAAGATGTTTCTAAGAATAAGATTGGGATAATCAATCAGAACTAAATCCTTTGATGTTCTCGATTTTACCTGCGTCTAGGGAAACTCCTTTAATGACTCCAATCAGTTCATCATTTTCACTTAATCCGCTCTCACCATCGTCATCTATATATATACCTATACCAGAAATTCCAGTAATCTTACCAAGATAGTAATCATTTTTCTCTGCGGAAGAAAGTTGAATAATATCATCCTCTTGGTTGAAGTCTTTAATTATGGCATAGTCAGATTTACCTATGTTAGTCGTATCTCCGTCATTATAAAAAGTACGGTTTTCATCTCCTAAAACGAAGGTATCTGCACCAGCATTACCTGCGAGTACGTCGATTTCACCGACACCGAAAGTATCGATGTTTAGACCTGTTATTTCGTCATCACCGGCACCACCGAAAATAGTATCGTTTCCGGCTCCACCAGTTAAAATATCATCACCTTTGTCACCCTTAAGATAATCGTTTCCGTTTCCACCACTTAAAATATCATCACCATCACCACCGTAAGCTTTGTCATCACCATCACCACCGTAAGCTTCGTCATCACCTTTGTCACCCTTAAGATAATCGTTTCCGGCTCCACCAGTTAAAATATCATCACCATCACCACCGTAAGCTTTGTCATCACCTTCTCCTCCGCTGAGTAAATCACCACCCTTGTCACCCTTAAGATAATCGTTTCCGGTTCCACCAGTTAAAATATCATCACCATCACCACCGTAAGCTTTGTCATCACCTTCTCCTCCGCTGAGTGAATCATCACCTTTGTCACCCTTAAGATAATCGTTTCCGTCTCCACCATTTAAACTATCTTCACCATCACCACCGTAAGCTTTGTCATCACCTTCTCCTCCGCTGAGTGAATCATCACCTTTGTCACCCTTAAGATAATCGTTTCCGTCTCCACCACTTAAAGTATCTTTACCGTCACCACCGTAAACTGTGTCATCACCTTTTCCTGCATTAACAGTTAAAGTATCATCTCCACCAGTTAAAGTATCATCTCCACCAGTTAAAGTATCATCTCCACCAGTTAAAGTATCATCTCCA
>CAYMZW010000124.1:0-9842 GCA_964395005.1 uncultured Rivularia sp. | reverse complement strand
TCCACCAGTTAAAGTATCATCTCCACCAGTTAAAGTATCATCTCCACCAGTTAAACTATCATCTCCACCTGATACAGTATCTTCTCCACCAGTTAAAGTATCATCTCCACCAGGTAGAGTGTCACTTGCAAGAATATTTTTTGCACCAGGAGTTGGAGTTGCAACTTTGTATGTATTAGTATTACGGGAACCTCCGGAACCGTTGGTAATGCGTTGTAGAGATTGATTATCTTTGTCTCCGCTATCATTTTCATTCACTTGCGGTTGCCCCGAGTTTAGTAATGTAAGTAACTCAGGATTATCAGCAGCACCAACGTCATAAACTACAGCATCAATTAAATTTTCTGTTGTTATCGCTGTATCATTGGGGAAGTCGGTTGCATCACCTTGGTACAGAGCAACTGCATCTTCACCGTTTTGTAAAGTATTATTGTCGAAAGTTAAACCAACATTGCTAACTCCAGAATTACCTAAGACGAAATAACCGTTAGTATCAGTGGTAAATCCATCTAAGTCATATGCATTATAAGACTGCTTGTCGTTACCATTGTAGAGAACAACTACATAACCATCTAAAGAAGTATTCCCAACGCCACCGTCGTACAATTCGATAAACTCAGCTTCATCTGTACTAGGTGTGTCAACATCGATTTCATTGATAATAATATTACTGGCACTAGAATCACCTACAAACTCAACCGCACCAATATCAACA
Organism: uncultured Rivularia sp.; assembly: GCA_964395005.1. Taxonomy (GTDB): domain Bacteria; phylum Cyanobacteriota; class Cyanobacteriia; order Cyanobacteriales; family Nostocaceae; genus Rivularia. The sequence continues at coordinate 9,127 of CAYMZW010000124.1, read as the reverse complement.
GCATCACCTACAACACGAGCAAAATCTTCACCTCGTTGCTCAAAAGGAATTGCTTCGTCTACATCATTATCGCCATCTAAATCCGCTGTATCCTTAGCAATATTACTATCATTCCCTGCATCAATTGCAAGACTTCCTTCTAAAAGTGCGTGAGTTTGGGTTGCTCCACCGTTGTCTTTTAGAATATCTAATTTTGCGTCGATGGGACTGTCTTTTGTACCAACTATGTCGCCTTTAGTCTCATGTTTGAAACCGCTTACACCTTCACCGTTACCAATGAGGTTGTTACCATCGCTTGTGTTTGTGCCATTTACAGTTCCAAAATTATTTGCTATGTCATCAGCTAACTTATTCTTGTCCTCATTACCTGCAATAATGCTGTTAGAAATATTGGCGATACCAAAGTTAGCAATACCACCTCCTGCTAAAACAAGTGGTAGATTGCTTTTATTCTCGGCTGTATTATCCGTGATAGTACTATTAGTAATTGTTACTGTTCCTAATGAGGAACTTTGGGGATTAATAGTATTCGCTAACCCACCACCGGTTTCAGATGCTGTATTACCACTAAGAGTACTATTAATTAACTCAAGATTTGTATCATTGCGAATTGCTCCACCGTTTCTAGCTGTATTACCGCTAAAAGTACTATTAATAATAGTCGCAGATTCGCCGGTGTTAATTAATCCACCACCACCACTGGTTGGACTTGTTCCAATGGAAGTATTATCGGCTATAGTGCTATCAATAATAGTAATCGTACCGTTGTTGCGAATACCACCACCATCATCAGCAGCTTGGTTATCGCGAACTACAACATTTTTTAGAGTTAGATTTCCATCGTTGTAAACACCACCACCGTCTTTATTGGAATTACCATCTTGAATTGTAAAACCGTCAACAATTGCAGTACCACTGCTTAATTTAACTACGGCATAGCTGTTATCGCTGTTATCGGTTTGAGTACCAATATTACCGCTAAGAATAGTAACGTTATTTTTGATATCTCTATCATTTAGGTTTTCTTCTTTACCCGTAAAACCACCGTAGATTTTAACTCCATTTTTGAGTTGAAAACTATCCTCACGGGTGTCTCCTGGTGTGTAAGTACCGGCAGCTACCCAAATTTGATCTCCTGAAGTGGCAGCGTTAATTGCCGATTGTAAATCTTTATAAGCATTATCCCAGGAAGTACCGTTATTACTTCCTGTTGCGTTGAGGTTAACCTTTAAAATTTCCATTTGTGTAAACTGATTTTTTATAGTATTTGACTGTGTCTATTTTCTTACTATTTTTTCTAAATTATCTTCTGTATGAATACGGGAATATATATAAAATTTAGGATTTTTGGGAATAATTAAAAAGCTCTCTTTTTTGAAGGGGGTTGGGGGGATTCCAAATAACGCAGCGTTTAATTTTTTTTAATAACCGCAGAATCGAGAGCGCGGAGGGAAGAGATAAGGAGGTATTATCTATTGTGGAGAAGTTTACTCGTAGTAGGGTGTGTTGTCGCGATACGCGCAACGCACCATCAAGTATTATTCATTACTTAATAAAATGGTGCTAAGAGCGCGAAGCATACATATCTAGTTACAATCCAAATTTTTGATCGCGTCATAACACACCCTACAATTAAAAAATAAACAATATTTCTTGAGATAATATAAATTCAACCTCGCGGCAGAATAAAAACAGCAACCCCACTGCTAAAATCTATCTTTTATCTTTGATATAAATATTCCAGATTACAAACTGTCATAAATTACCAAGATTTTTGTTGCCTAAAAGTATTAAGTCTTATTCCTGTAGGAAAAAAATGAAAAAGTAAAAAATTAACCTTGTATAAAATTCTCAAAGGCGTATCATAAATACCTAAATTGTCTTTATCTACGAAATGTAAAGATACGGGTCGAATCATACCAAATTTTCTTTAAAATAATCAGTTATGACACCGCCAAATACTCCTCAAGATTCAGATTCTTCAATTGTGCAAAGTCAACCTAGAAGACGGGTTTGGCTGCGTAATGCTATCAAAATTGCTGGTGTTTCTCTTGTTGGTTTGGGTGTTGCTGGCTTTTTCGGGTTGGATTATTGGATTCGCCGCAAGCTACCACCTTTATTAGATGAGCAGCTAACTGAATTTATTAATCGCCCTGTTAAGGTTGGTGATGTAAAATATTGGTCATTAACTGGTATTAGATTGGAAAACTCTTCAATTCCAGCGACAGAAAATGACCCAAATTATGTTAAAGCTAAAGCTGTAGTTATCGGGTTTAATCCAATTCCGTTGTTGTTTACTCAAACCCTTCCTTTAAGCATAAATTTGATTGAGCCGGATGTTTATGTGGAAGAAGATAAGCAGGGAGAATGGGTAAGGCTTAATTTGGATACGGGTGAAGGGGAGCTTCCGTTTGATATTGATGCGAAAATAAATTTACGTAGAGCAAAAGTTGCTGTGCTTCCCCAAGCTTTGAAAAATCCTTTTGCTGTGGAGGATATTAATGGGTATCTTAATTACAGTCAAAATAAATCTTGGCAATTACAGTATGGTATAAATGCTCCGGTTGTTAAGGGGAAGGTAGATATTGATGGCGTTACTCAGCTAACTGATTATAAAAGTAAGATTAATGCGAGAATTGATAATCTTTCTTTACCAGATTTAAGTAATTATGTCAAAGATAATCTTCCGGTAACGATTCCTAGCGGCGAGCTAAATGCTAATCTAAAAATTGATTTACCGGGTTTATCAAAGTTTGCTGAAACTCAAGTTAATGGTACTGCTAATTTACAGAAATTACAGGTAAAATTTCCACAGTTGAAAGTTCCCGTTAATGCGATCGCGAATGTAAAATTTGATGGGCAAAGTGTGAGTTTTGGGGAAACTGCTGTTAATTACGGTAATTTAATTGCTGGGGTTTCTGGGATTGCGGATTTAGATAAGGGTTTTGATTTAAAGGTTAATACAAATTCGTTTAATGTTGGCAATCTGCTAAAAACAACTCAACTAAAGTCTCCTGTAGATATAAATGGTAATTTACAAGCTGAGTTATTACTTAAGGGGGATGCGAAAAATCCAATTTTATTGGGCAATGTTGTCAGTCAACGAGGGATAGTTGTTGATAAAGTTGCTTTTACTAAACTAAATACTGTTTTCGGGGGAGATTTAAAGCAAGTTGTTTTACAAGAATTTCGCGCTACTCCCGCAACTGGTGGTGATATTATCGCTAAGGGTAAGGTTTCATTTCCGAAGTCGCTACCGGAAGTAAAGGATTTTAGTAAATCGAAAATAGCTTTAGAAATTGATGCTCGAATTGCTAATCCGCAAGCAATTGTTGCGAGTTACGGCGTTACCAATGATATGGTAAAGTTGGGAAGATTATTGGCAGATGGTGAGGTTAACGGTACGATCGCAAATCCTCAAGGCAATTTATCATGGGAGTTACCCACAGCGGTAGCGGATATTGTTGGCAGGGTTTCTGGCGGTGGTAATGTAAGGTTAGCTGGTAATCGAGTTATTTCAAATAATACGATACAAACCGCCGAAGGTAAGGTAAATATTGATGGTAGAGCCAATTTAGCTACGAATAATTGGAATGCTGCTGTTAATGCGAATACTTTGGCTTTGAATCCTTTTTTGGCGAAAGTTGAAAATGTTGGGGAAAGGATTAAACAAAGTAGAATATTTTTACGACGTGCTGATATAAGGTTGGCGGGAAGTTTAAATAATTTCAATCCAGGGAGCATTCGCGGTAATGCGGATTTAAATTTGAATGTTAATCAAGGGAATGTTGCTGTAAATGGAAATTTGAATCAAGGTATTTTGACGGCGAATGCGAATGTTAGGGGAATTAATGCAAATAAACTTGTGCCGGAGTTGCCAATAGCTGTGACGGTTGCCAATACCAGAGCTAATGTTTCTGGTAGGTTGAATGAGTTAATTAATTATCAATCAATTGATAGTTTAGATAGTTTCCGCGCTTCAGTTAACGGAAATTTGATTTTACCGGAAGTTAAGGGAAGAGGTAGAGTTAATTTTAACGGTAGTGGGAATTTTGCGACGAAGAATTGGAATTTGGTTGCAAATGCTAATTCTTTTCCCGTCACATCTTTATTATCGGAGGAGCAGAAAAAGCAATTTCGGTTAAATCAATTAAATCAGCCAGTTACTTTACGAAGAGGTAATGTCAGATTAGCTGGAAATTTAGATATTATTAATGATTTTGATTTCAACAAGGTTAACGGTAACGCTAATTTAAATTTGGCTGTTAATAACGGTAGTGTGAGAGTTGACGGAAATTTGAATCGGGGAATATTACAAGCGAATGTCAACGCCAATAGTATTGCCGCAAATCCGTTTTTACCAGAATTACCTTTACCTGTAACGGTAGCGAATACTAGAGTTAATCTTTCTGGTAGAGTAAATCAGCTACTGGAATTTGATAATATCGAAAATTTAGATAAATTAAATAGTTTCCGCGCTACTGCTAATGGAAGATTAATTGTACCTGGCAGCAGAGGGGATATCAATTTTAATGCGAATGGTAATTTAGCAACGAATAATTTACAAGCTGTTGTAAATGCAAATCGAATTTCGTTAAATCAACTTCTACCTGATTCACCTTTACCCGTGACGGTAAATAATAGTAGAGTCAACGTCACTGGTAAGATAAATGAGCTTTTAGCAAATAACTTTGATAATCTCAACGCCGATATTAATGCTAATTTAGCAGTAGCTCAAGGTAATGTAAGAGCGATCGCCAACTTTAATAATGGTAGAATCACTAGCAATATTAACGCCAATAATGTCAACACTCCTTTATTGTGTCGCAGCTTTGATATATCTTGTCCGGATCTTTCCCAACTATCGGCTAAATTAAACTTAGCAGGAGAAGTAAAACCAATATTCTCAGGGAATCCGATTTTAATTCAAGCTAATCAAGCTTATGTTACCACGCTGCAACAAGAATTAAACGCCGATGGAAGAATAGTTATTGTACCTGGTGACGATGGAATCTCTTCTTGGAATGTCGCCACAGATTTAAATGTTGATGCAAATTCCAACTTATCTAAAATTCCTTTAAAATCGATAGCGCGTGAATTAGATGAAGAAGGCATCCCAAAAATTAAAGGTAGAGCCAATTTTTCCGGTAGACTTATCGGCAGAAATTTGATTTCAGCACCTTTTGCTCCTGGTAATCTGAGATTGGCAGGAAATTTAAACTTAAGAAATCTTGCTTTAAATAATAATCAGATAGAATTTCAACCTTTATTACAAGGCCCCGTTGATATAAACTTAGGAAACAGCATCGAATTTGATTTACAAGGTAAAACAGATCGAATCGCCGCAAGTTTACAACCTTGTACCAGACAAGATTGCTTATCTCCTTATCTTCCCAGCTTTTTCGATCTAAGACAAGGAGTTAATACTCAAAATCCGATTCTGCTCGCAGGTAGAAGACAAGGTGATGTTTTAGATATCGATTTGAAAAACGCTTCCTTATCTTTATTAAATCTTGTTCCCGTCGTCGAAGAAACTATCGGCACTACTGTAGATGGTAAAGTAACGGGAAATCTGGATGTAAATCTTTTCAACTTAGCAACTGCCGGAAATATTCAAGTAGAGAATCCTGCCATTGGTGCTGTCAAAGCCGAAGAATTTGTTGCCGCTTTCTCTTATGATGGGGAAATTGCTCGTGTTGATGCGGCAACTTTGCAAATTGGTAAAACCGAATATGCTTTGCAAGGCAATTATAATTTAAATACTCAGGATATTAACGGTAGATTGGTAGCGGATAATGGCAGAGTGCAAGATATCTTTGCTGCTGTTAATGTATTTAATTTAGAAGATTTGCAAGGTGGAGTTGATAATATATTAAATCCGGAATACGGTGATGCTGCTAACATCCCAACTCAACCAGTTGGAAAACCTAATGCTCCGATATTAGAGCAAATCCGCTTGTTTGCAGAAATTGTAAATCGGATTCAACAACAAGCTGCTTTAAAGCAAGATGAAAATACAATTCAATTTGATATTCAAGGGGAATACGATGCCGAAGTTGCCGTTGCTGGAAAACTTACAAATCCCCAAGTTAATTTTCAGCTATTAGGTGACGATTGGCAATGGCGACCTCAAGAAGAATATGTGACATACAATCCTGACAAAGGCGTTGTTGTTAAACAAAATCAAGCTATAGATATTAGTAAAGTTGTTGCTAGTGGAAATTATAGCAACGGAATAATTCAATTACAGCCAGCACAAGTTAATGTGGAAGGTGGCGAAATTGCTGTTGATGGAAGTTTAGAATTGAATGGATTCAAATCTTTGGGAACGGTAAAAATTGAAAATCTTCCCGTAACTTTAGCCGAAAGGTTTGTAGATTTACCCGTTGATGTCGGTGGTAACTTTAATTTACAAGCAAACCTCGGCGGAAATGCATTCAAACCCGATATTCCTCAAGGTGCATTTTCCTTAGTTAACGGTACCATCAATGGAAGACCTTTGGGAGAATTAGCCGGGAATTTCAACTACCTTGATTCTGTCGGTAAACTTGTTACCACTCCCAACTCCATTGTCAAAGTTGATGCAACGGTTGCTTATCCTTTGCAACCAAATCGTACTAATACCGTAGCCGTACAAGCTAATATTGATAACCAAGCTTTTCAACTTTTAGGTGCTTTCACGCAAAATCAATTGCAATGGGTAGATGGTAATGGAGAAGTTGCGATCGCGATTAACGGTGAATTAGATCCCAACGCTGATACAATTCGAGGAGCGCTGAATGATTTAGTGGCAACAACTGCAATTAAGATTGAAAATGCCACTATCAAAACCAAGCAGTTAGAAAGCAACATTAAATTAACTGCTGTTGGTAATGCTGTTTTAGATGATGAGATTATTCAAGTAGAAGGAATATCCGGTAGTTTAGCCGATAGCCCATTTAGTATTGCTGGCAATTTAGGTATATTCCAATCTCAAGGGAATCAACCCTTAAGTGTAATTTTAGGTTCTAGAAATGTTGATTCTGAAGATATAATCTTTGAAGATATAGAACCTGAAAAAATTAAATTAAAAGGTTTATATAATGGGCAAATTGCTTCTTATATAACAGTTTCCCGTACAGCATTAAATCCGGTAATTGGTGGAAATCTTCTTTTACAAAGAGGGAAAGTTGAAATTCCCAAACGCGAGGAAGAAGAAAATACCGAAGAATTAACAGCAAGGTTAACAAATACAGCTAACGTTGAAACTCAATCTAAACAATTAAACCAACCTCAACAGCCAAATAATTTACCCATCAACCCCGAATTTAATGATTTTAAAGTAACTTTAGGTAGAGGATTTAAATTTAGTAGAAGTCTACCGCGAGTTAACTTCCGCATGGCAGGAGATATTACAGTTAATGGTGGTTTAAATAATCTCAGAGGTGATGGAACAATTGAGCTTAAACGTGGTAGCTTATTCTTAGTCGAAAACTCATTCTTCATCACTCGCGATCGCCAACAAATAGTTACATTTTCACCAAATCGCAGTTTACTAAATCCCCAAGTTGATGTAGAATTACAAACTACAGTAGTTGACGCTCCCAACTTCGACCGTTTAGAAGCTAGTGATAACGAAATACGAGATGATATCGTTGCCGCAGAAAATCCCGAACAAATTGATGTCAGAATTTTAGTTAAAGGTAATGCAAACGATTTACTTGCTTCTTTAGGTAGAGATGCATCTGATGGAGATGCTTGCATAACATATCAAAGAAATATCCGGTTATCCGAATTAGGCACAAACGTTACCGAATCCGCAAATAAATTAAGAAGAGTTTCCGACTGCATCAATGCAAATAGTCAAGTAAGCATAAACACAAGAGATTTGCTTGATAACCCCGCAGTAGCATTAACAAGTATTCCCACTCGTAGCAACAGCGAAATTTTATCGTTGTTAGGGAATCGTACTTTCGCAGCACTACAAAAACTCGAAAAGCAAATTACCAGCGGAAACGAAAGGGAATTACTCGAATCTCTAGTTTTAGATTATCTAGTGGCACCTTTAGAAACCGAAATTACTCAAGAATTTTTATATCAAGCTCAAAAACCCGTAAACTCTTTGGGTAAATCAATTGGGTTAACTAGATTGCAGGTATTTCCTTCGGTAACTGGTTTGAAAGATATTAACGAAAACTCTTCAGCAAGATTTGTTTACGATTACGAAGCGGGTGAATTTCGAGTGCAGTATGAAGCGAGGTTTTAAGGAGTTAGGCAGCGGATGGAGTTGGGCAACGGATGGAGTTAGGCAACGGATGAAGTTAGGCAACGGATGGAGTTAGGCAACGGATGGAGTTGGGCAACGGATGGAGTTAGGAGTTAGGAGTTATGAGTTGTAGAGACGCGATATAATGCCCTCCGGGCACGCTGCGCTAACGCGTCTGTACAGGAGTTAGGAGTTATATTACTGACTAACATTTATCCCTAAAGCTTTCTGAATTTCCTCATTTACCTGATAAACTTTCTCTTGTGGAACCTCTGGTAGCTGTTTGGATTTACTTTTGAGAGCATTCTGAATCTCACGAGCTAAGTTAGTAACTTCTTCTATTCCCAAAATCCAATTATTCACGTAATTTTGAACTACACTACCGCGAATTCCTAGTTGTAAAGCACGATGTTCCAAGCGTCTTAATGATAAATCTCTGTCTGGGTCCCATTGATACCGTACCTCTGAATTATCTAAGCTTCTTTTCCAATCTTTCTCTAATTCAAAAATATTTCTATCAAATGATGTCGGTATCGCTTGAAAGAGAATCTCTTGGAAACCCTGATGAGTCAGTTTGATTTTTAAAATGGATTCTTGTCTGTGTTTTGTAGCATAACCCGAACGATAAAGCATCCAGCCAAAAGAAGGCTTAATCCAGGTCATTCTTTCTAAATTAAAACCTTTGCCAAAAGTTCCTTTACGCAAGGCTTCTTCGGTTATAGAAGGCTTAAATGCTTGATATACAAAAATACCTTGGCTGTCATAAGCTGCTAATATTCGTCGCTGCATTCATTATAGATTAATTTGTAATACATTAATGTTACAATATATTTAAAGGATTAGGGAGTTCGTAGTAAGCGATTTATCGCTTTTATTAAAGGA
>CAYMZW010000123.1:0-16192 GCA_964395005.1 uncultured Rivularia sp. | reverse complement strand
ACTAACCACTAACCACTAACCACTAACCACTAACAACTAACCACTAACAACTAACAACTAACCACTAACAACTAACCACTAACCGATTCAACTGTTTTTGAACCGTCGGCTTTTATCCAGGCAATTTGAGCAATTTTTCTGTCGCGTGCATATTGTTTTATTATTTGTGCATCTCTTTGGCTCAATTCCATTTCTACTTTTACTAAATGAGTTGAGGAGCGCAGTTTTTCGGCATAAGCGAAAGCGGCGGCTGTGGCGCTGTTATTTTCTGGTACTACTAGCCAATTACTCGCTAATTTTGTTTGCGGTAATTGCTTAGAAGCTGATAATACGTGGTATAAATCTTCTATGAATAATGCGAAACCTGTACCGGGTATATCTTTTCCTTGGGGATGATATAGCCCTAAGAGTTTATCGTAACGTCCGCCGCTTCCTATAACTCTTGCTTGGTTATCGATGTCGCTAACTACTTCAAATACAAATCCGGTGTAGTAGTCAAAGGTTTGAATTAAGCTGAGGTCAAGAATTAAAGAACATTTACTCTGGGATTCTATCAACTCAACTAATGCTTTGAGATTGTTAACTGCTTGTTGTTGCCCGGAGTCGAGATTTAAAGTACCGATACGCAGGAAAACGTCGGCACTTTTACCGCGCAAATCTAACATTACTTTAGCGCGATCGCGATGTTCTTTACTTAGAGGCAAGGTGTCTAGAGCTACTCTATCCAGGTGAACGATGGCGCTACGAATTTTACTTTGTAAGTCGGCGGGGAAGGCTTTAAGTAGAGATTGAGTAATTTCGGCTTCACCAACAATTAAATGCCAATTTTGTAATCCGAGTGCTTGCAAACAAGCGACTACTAATAACAATACTTCTGCATCTGCAACTAAGCCACCACCACCTAATAACTCGACTCCAGCTTGATAAAATTCTTGCTGGCTATTATGTTTGGATTCTGAACTTCTTCCGAAGACGTTGGCGTTGTAATACAGCCGTTGCGGGTAATCAACGCCAGCCATGCGCGTTACAGCAGCACGGGCTATAGAAGCTGTTAATTCGGGGCGCAATCCCAATTCTTCATCTTGGATATTTTGCAGTTGAATCACCGTTGAGCGATCGATTGCACCTCCTGCCATCAAAGTATCAATTCTCTCTAAGGTTGAAGTAATAATCCTGTGATAACCCCAACCTTGAAATACTTGTTCTAATCTGTCTTCAATCCAGCGTTTTTGAGCGACATCTAAAGGTAATAAATCCCTGGCTCCCACTGGAGGTTGATACACCATTATTTTTTCTTCCCACCGAACAATCCACCAAATAAACCGCCACTTTCAGACTTTGAAGATTTACTCGCGACTTTCTCACTTACAGTACTCTTTTTACCAGCATTGGGTGCAGTTTTATTCAAAAACTTATCAATTTTTGTTTTTCCTTCTAAGGCAGTTGCATCTTTAGGATCTAATTGCAAAGCGCGATCGAAGTGGATTTTCGCCATTTTAATTTGATTTTGCTTCATGTAAACCACTCCAATCAAGCTGTGGCACTGGTTGCTCGAAGGCTTCATCTTGATAGCATCCTGCAATTCAACCCGAGCTTGTGATAATTGATTTTTGGCAATCAATTCTTGGGCACGGCGCATATACCCAGCAAAAACCGGATCTTCTTTGGGTTGGGGTGGTGCCGAATTATTTTTCGTGTGAGTATGAGTATTTGTATTAGTGCTACCACCAGACACGGTGGATGTACTGGAGTTGGATTTTAAAGATTTACCCGCACTCCGCATCAAATAAACTAAATTCAACTCGCTGATTTGAGAAATAGCTTCTACAGCTTGCGTTAAAGAATTGTATTGAATTTTCGCCACTTGAGATATAGCACTTTTATAAGCGCCATCGAAATTAGGGGTACTTGCCAACTGTCTGGCATTGTTGGTAGTTAATTCCACAGAAGCAGAATCTTGAGCCAAGCGCTTTGCTATTTGAATTAAAACAGCATTATGTTCGGCATGATTCTTATCGTGATGAAGATGTTCGTAAGCTGGATTGACCAATTTTGATAATAATTCGCTCGCTAGGCATTTTTCCTCATCACCAGCTTTTGCACAGCTATCGGGATGCAAGCGACGGGCAATTTTTAAGTAGCGCTTGCGAATTTCTGAAGCATCTGCATCCACTCGAACGCATAAGATTGCGTGATAATCTATAAAATCATACTTAAATAGACCGCGTTCTATTTGAAAAGACATAAAGCTATTTTATACAAAAACGAACATTAATCTTATTAGTTTACTTCCACCCCTTGGGTGTTTGTCAGTAGTTGATTGTTCGTAAATTCTCAATTAATTGCCAGTATCAGTTACCAGTTAATCATCGCAGTTCAAATTGTGTTTTTATATATAATCGTGTTTTCAAGGGTAAAATTTAGGCAAATATAGCAGTATTCGTTAAATAGAATATTTTGTTACTTCAGAGAATTTTCTGATATATTTTATTCTTCTCGCGTTTATTGATACCAATACATAAAATTATTTTAGTTAGATTTATTGAATTTTATATTTTAGTGAGGAAAGTTAATTTGAAATTAATTTATAGATTTTTTCATTAAATATTTATAAAGCAGGGGTTTTTATTACTTTTGTCTGCGTAATTTCCGAAATTAAGTTCGTAGTAGTGCTTCAGCACATCTGGATTCGGAAATATAAGACGAAGACAGCGCAACTTGGAACCTTATACTATTGAGTGGAATTTACAAGGGCAATATTATGGCAGGCTACAATCCCGATTTTTTAGGGAATGGGATTAATCTTCCCGTACCCAGCTTTGCTCCATCGTTAGCAGGTGATGTACTTCGCAGCTCTTTATTAGAAGACGATATTTTTGCTCACTATATTAATTTTTCCATCATCACCAATCGAGTTAGGCGATCGACAATTGTTACTTGTGCAAATATCGACCAGAATCTAATTAAAAATGTACCAAGGAAGCGGGGTTGGGATATTGATACTCGTATCGGTGCGGATTTTCAACTTGATAACGACTACTATCGCAACAATGAATGGGATAGAGGACATTTAGCGAGAAGAGGTAGTTTGGCTTGGGGAAAAACACAAAGGGATGCCAAACGAGCTTCCGATGATACTTTTTATTATCCCAATGCAGCGCTACAGCATGAAAATTTTAATCAAGATGAATGGCTAGCGCTAGAAAATTGGGTATTTGATCTCAATTTAGATAGTAATGGTAAAATAACCGTTTTCACCGGGCCAGTTTATGGCGATTTTCCTCGCACCATTACCCCACAAGGAAGAAAACCCGCTTTGATTCCTTCGGCTTTCTTCAAGGTTGTTTGTTTTGTAAATAAAGACAGTAACGAACTTGATGTCCGAGCTTTTTTAATGTTTCAAGACGAAGAAGCATTACGGGATAAGCAAGGTAATAAATTGTTTAACTTTCAAACCTATCAGGTGACAATTACTGAAATTGAAAGATTAACGGGTTTGGAATTTGACGATGATATTTACGAGAAAAATCCGTTGTTATTCAACGAAAATCCCGAAAAGCAAGAAGAACTTCATATCGAACAATTTCCCGAAAGAATTGAAGTTGATGCACCTGGTGAAATGATTTCCAAAGGTGAACAAAGGGATTCAGTAGCTGTTGATAACGCTGCCATTTTTATTGCTGCTGCGATGGTGAATCCTTCAGGAGATGAAAGAGCATCCGAATGGGTTTCGGTAATAAATCTTTCCTCGCAGCCAGTTAACTTAGAAGGTTGGAGATTATCGGATACTAAACATGAAGCATTGCAGCTAAATTCGATCTTGAAAGAGCAGCAAAGGATTTTACAACCAGGGGAAGCTGTGAGAATACAGCCTTTAAGCCCGGTAATGTTATCAAATCGTGGTGGAGTGATTAGTTTGTACGATAATCAAGGTAAAGGCAGACGGATCGATCGAGTTCGATATACACAAAGAGATGTTGAGCAAGAAGATGCTACGGTGAGGTTTTTGAGACGTGGGTAAAATATCTGGAATATTCGGAATATCTGGAATATCCGGCGGTTGAAACCACGACTACACAGACAAAGTCCACCTCCGTGGACTAATAATTTTAGGTTCGTAGTTGCGCTGTCTTCGCCTCCGGATTCGGAAATATGAGGCGCTGTAGCGCTACTACAAACCTTTTTCCGAAAAATACAATCAAAAGCGCGATACACCTCTGGTGTCGGCTTCGCCTATCGCACTAATCGAAAATTTACGCGGTACCTACACCAACTCAGCACGAGCAACACTTGTCTGATAACAAAATCAATCAACCTTTACTTTAAACCTGATAAAGCCGTAAGAACTAGTTGGTTTGGGTTGTGCCTGGTCAACATTTGCGGTAGGTATAATATCTTGGTTGGCATTGTCTTTATTAACTATATTCACAACAACAGCACCATTATTGTTAACACCACTATTACTTCGAGAACAATCCATAGATGGTGTTTTTCCAGCCGCAAAAAACTCTCCTCTATCACCATCGGCAATGTTAGTAATAAAAGCTGTAGGGGTACTGGAAAAATTGGTATTGTCTAAAGAAATTGTAATACCTGAATTTGCCGTAGTTAATCCACCATCTCTAGGTGTTAAACCATTGAAAGCTGTAGGAATAAAAGTTGTATTGTTTGGTATTAAGTCACAGATTTTTAATTTACTAGCATCTGTTTCACCCATAGAAAGAAAATAGATTGTATATTCCAATTCATCACCTGGAACAACTAAACCACCGTTAACCACTCCCCGTAAAAAGTCATTACTATTTCTATTTGAAGGGTCACTATCTGGCCAATTAGAATTATTATCTTCTGTACTATTGGGGTCATCAACAAATTGATTAAAGTTAACCCCATTAATTGCTGTAATTCTCTTTACTAAAAGTACCTTTGGAGGACCGCTAACTACAGGTTTTTCTACTGTAATAATAGTTGGTTCGTCATCTGCGGTGTTTGAAGGATCGTTTCCAGTATTTTGACTATCATCATCAATTTGTTTGAAAACATTACCCTCGCTGGGTGGGTTATCTTCTGTGACTCCGGCAGAGTCTGCATCGGTTAGCGCGGTTCCGATTGTTGCAGAATTCTCGGGTGTACTGAAAGTAGCATTCGCTTGGTTGATAATCGGGTTTCCATCGCTATCATTGTTAATTGTGGCGGTAATTTTAATCGCAATCCGATCATCAATTCGCAAAGTACCCGAATTTGTCAACGCACCAGAACCGTTATAGGAAGAATTTAGCTGAATATTGTTGCCATTGGTTTTGGAGATTATTTCAGCATTAGCGTAAGTTAATTGTGATGGTAATGTGTCTTCAATCACAAAATTTGTTGCGTCTGTTTTAGCATCGGGAGCTTTATTCGAGTAAGTAATGGTGTATTCAACTGTATCTCCTACAGTTACCGTACCGCTATTATCTTCGTCTTCCAAAAAGCGTACTGATTTTGTCCCGCGTACATTTGCTGATTTATCATCGGTGACAATCAAATTGGTAGATACTGCTTCACTAGGAAAATAAGACCAAGTATCGATTCCTTTGAAGTCACCATAATTATTGCTAAATTCGTGTTCTCCAACAGAACTATCAATTCCAGTCGCAGCATTACGAGGATTGCTCGCACCACTACCACTCAAGTCTACATCTGTACCATCTTTAGTTGTATAGTTGTCGTCGTTGTAATATATCGTAAATCTGTTGAATCCAACTGGAAATGCAGCAGGTGGATTAAGCATTTCAATTACAAACCCATTGCGATTGTTCTCAGCATCCAACATGGGGAAGTGATATTCTCCAGTTCTCAATCGAATTCTGGCGTTGTAAGGATCGTTGTTGATTCGAGGACCCAAATTATTACCTTGGGGATCTTTACCATCCCAACGCACTACATTACTACCAACAGAAACTACATTTTGTAAAACTCTATCTTTACTTGGATCAAATATACCGTCTTCATCACTGTCGATAATTATTTCATAGCTACCTGCACTTATAGAATCAAAGCTGAAATTTCCTCCAACTCCAACAAAAGTCTGATTTCCGCTTCCACCATTACCACCAGTAAATTTAAAATTCGTTGGCTTTACAGGCATTGCTGATGCAAGTGGAATTTTAAGTTGATTTAAAGTATCTGTATCTGGGAGATTGAAAAATACTAAGTGAGTAATATCTGTACTAGTATCTTCAACATCTGGACGCTGTACTTGCACGTTTCCTATAAAAGGTTCAAGACTAGAGTTATCCTGACCTGCATTAGCAGAATGATACAGAGTGCTATTGTCGGTTTTGTCAATGAATCCCCGACTGTTTCCGAAGAATAGAAAACCAAAGGCATCTAATTCATTCATCTCGGTTTTATACAAAAAGCCGTCTTTTGTTTGAATGTAAAAAGTAGAATTCAGAGCTTGCGGTAGGTTCCCCAAGTTCATCGCTAAGTAATTAGTAAATACTCGTCCATTTTCGGTATTACCATCTTTATCTCTAACTGTAATATCCCATGCTGATACGGTCATTTCTTGTGTACTATCAATAGGGAAAGCTTCCTCCGTAGATTTTGCTGGTGGATCTCCACCATCAGGATCAGGAGAATGAAATTCTACTTCGTATATTCCCGTGCTATCTGCTGTAAATTGACAGGGAGTATAACCACCGGAATTAGGGAAAGGTCCAGCTGCTTCTTTTACTAAAGTATCTATAAAACCTTCACCAGATTCCTTAACGTCGCAAATCTTTTCTACACCAAAGGGAGTACGAAAAACAATGTCTTTGCTATCAAAACTGTTATGAACGCTTGAACCTAAATTAACAGTTTCTCCATTGTTAACAACTACTTTCAGCAGAGTTTTACGTGAAATATTTGCAGTGAATCTATTCGACCATTCTATATATGGTCTGTCTCCCATTTCTGCTACTAATTCTTTTGAACCTTCGGCTTGTGCTGCTGTAGCCCAAAAATTCAAAATGCACATTGTAATAATTACATTACTACAATCTTTTTTTTTACGGTTTTTTTTAACGTCAAAAATCCTAGATTTACTAAGATGTAAACGCTTTAACTTTGATTTCATTGATATACTCAAGCCGCGTGTCACAATTAGATAACTTTACTGATTTAAGCTATGAACTTGTTTTTCAACATACCAATATTTCAACGCAATACATTACGTCAAGACATCTGAATTCATAAAGCCATTCAGTAAAAAGAATGGGATTGTTTTTTGAAAACAAGTTATTAATTCACCGTTAACTATCGTGAGGAGGCGCATTCCTTACTTAAACGAGAATCAATTTTATCCCAATACAAAATTCAATCAAGTTTTTTTGTTATGAGCTATAGTAAGTTGATTGCTTTTGCTTAGAAAATAAATTTACTTTTTCAAGCTGCAAAAACAATAAATTACATAGATTCAAAACAGATAAACTTAATTTTACCTTTGACTTAACTTATATATTGCCCATAAAATCATTATTTGTATCTAGGTAAAAATATTGAAATTATAGTAAATAGCAGAAATTTTCCCGGATATTGCGTAACATCCGGGAAAATACAGGTTTTCAAAAGCAGGATTGAAAATTAGGGTTTTACTTTGACGACAAAGCGGAAGAAACCGTAAGAATTATTCGGAGTTCCTTCTCCGGTGGAAGCGGGTAAACTAGTTAAATTTAGTTCCCCGGTACCAGCATTACCAGTAATATCTACAAGCAAAACACCATTGTCGTTAGCTTGTTTGAGGTAGCAGCTATTTGGCACGGAAGCACCAGCACTAATTAATTGAGTTCTGTCACTACTATCGTCGTCGCTGGTTAAATCAATAATTCCATTATTCCCAAGTTGCAATTGAATATCTTTATCAGTTCCATACGCATCAAATTTAAAATCAATATTTTCGTTTATTCTGTCGCAGACTCTGACATTTTCAGCATCGCTACCACCAGCGTTGAGGAAGTAGATCGTATATTCAATTTCATCACCCGATTTAACTTTGCCTGCATTAAGTTCTCCTAATAGATAATTACTTTTCCAGTTGGGATGGTTGTCGTTATCTTTGCGAGTGGAAACAGTATCATCAACAAAGGTATTTAACGGCTTGTTGTCGTTGGGGTTTTTTAGGCGATCGCCATTAATTGCCGTGATGCGTTTGACTAACAATACATCAGCTTTGAGATTTGTTCCCAAGGTAACTCGTGCGGTATCGATTATATTAATAACTATGTCATTTCCAAGTTTATACAATGCTCTCAAATCGTTGGCATAAGTATTATCTGGAACACTAACCCCAATTGTAGCCCTAAAGCTAAACTCAACCTTTCCGCCAACTGGTAACTTACCGTCAAGCTGCCAAAATAGCTGCTCTCGGTTGTCTTCACTGCTGTAAGGATCTTGATTTGGTCCTAATCTGACATCATTTGTGGAAAAAGACTGGCATATTTTCTTGTAGGGTGCTGTGACACTTATAGAAATTCTGAACGTAGTAATAAGACTTGTGGTGTCACGCACCAACCACTGATTGTGACACTTGCGTAAGTCCTGTATTTAAAGCATTCTAGATAATTTACTAAAATTTCTCATCACAAAGAATCATTTGCTAACTTTTTGAGAAAATCCTTAGTAAACTCACCATATATTTAGAATATTTACGAACAACTAACTAAGCAATATTAGAGAAAACTAGAAAAGTATTCCTCCAAAAAATTAGCGCTCATATCCTATATGGAATTGCTTTATATTTTTAAATAACGAATAGGGAATAATAAAAAAATAGGGAACAAAAAGTAATAGCTAAAATAGCCGTTAAAAGAAGGAAAGCCTAATCACTATTTGCCAAATAAAATGGTAGTCTAACAAACAATAAATTTAGATGACTATAAAGTACCGCTATTAGCCGATTTACTTCGATTTTTAATGAGGAATGCGCCCCTCATAATTAGGAAAAATAATCCTAAAAGATAAACCAAAAATATCTCAGCATTGTGACACGCGGCTTGAATTATAAACCATCAAGCTGTTTGCTAGCAAATACATAGCAATCATTAGGCTACTTCATTAAGTTTAATTGTATATTTTATTTATTCGACAGTATTTATACGTAAGTAATAAAGTTTATCAAAATAAAAATAATTTTTGGTAATTTTATGTATTGAGCAAATTTAGCATATGGCAAAGTCTTGTAGGAATATCTATACAGCCTTGATAGAGAAGTGAAATAGGCGCATCTTAGCTATTGATTACTGCGATATTTCGGCAAATATCAACATTGCTATTTATAATAGTTGTATAGTATTTATTAATACATCGCTGGATGTTTAGGCAAAATAATGTAGAGACGTTATACATAACGTCTTCCTACGTTTTGAAGAAAATGAACCCGTTAAAATTAATGGTTCGTTTTCTCCGAAACGTTGGGAGACGTAGCACAGAAGAAGTCTCTACATTAGTTACCGATTACTTTACTTTTCCTCTAAATCGAACATAACCATAAGAAGTATTGGGTGTTCCGGGAGCAGTAGCGTTAGGTAAATTACCCAAATTCACAACAACTGCACCATTAGTATTTGCACCGTCGCATTTGATTTTGGGATAAACGGTAGAAGGTTCAACTCCAGGAGGGAAATATTGGGCTGCATCTCCATCTTGAGTATTGGTTAAAGATTGTTGTTGACCATCTTTAAGCCACATAATACCTCTGTCTGAACCTTGTAATCCTCCTGCTGCTGCTGTTTGATTATTAAAGCTGGTGGGGACAAACGAAACATTTCCAGGAACGCGATCGCAGATTAGAACGTTCTCGGCTTCGCTATCTCCAGCAGAGAGGTAATAAATGGTGTATTCTAGCTCGTCATTGGGTTCAACTTTACCACCGTTGATTCCACCGATGAGGAAAGTGCTAGTTGTATCTGAAGTAGTATCAATCCATTTGTCGGTGTCGGGTTTTGGATCTCCTTGATTTTCAGGTAATTCGGTAATGTCTACTTTATTATCGTCGTAGGGGTTGCTGTTATCTTGGTTGTAAGTTGAGAGGTCATCACCATCTTTAGTTGTGGTACCGTCGTTGATAGCAGTAATGCGTTTGACTAGTAATACATTTGGGTTTGTAGCCAGAGGTTCGGTGACTTCAACAGGGGTAGGGTCTTCGTAAGGTGCCGATGGTGGGTAGTCAGAAGGAATAGACGGAGGATATATTGTTGGTAAATCAGTTAAAAACGACTGGTTTAGATAAGTTCCAGGTGTTGTAGTTTTGGGAACTTCTACTTCTGCGGTAATAGTGATTGTATCTGCTCCAGGTGTAGCTGGATCTTGTCCCGGTAAGGTTAAATTAGTAATTTGCAAAGTTTGGTTGCTGTTATCAAATGTAATATTTCCAGAACCATTGGATACAGTTACTTTTCCTGGATCTGTAAGGTAAGTACCATTAACGGGATTACCCCCAGTTGCTGAGCGTAAATCATCAGTAAATGTCACACCATTTACATCTAAAGGATTTCCAGTGGCAATTTTATAAACATATTGAACGGTTTCACCGGCTGGAACTGGCTCCGTGATAGGACTTCCATCAATATTTTGTACCTCTTTTTCCATTGCAGTCGCAAATAAACAACTAACACCATCATGATTACCACCAGACGGAGCGGTTGTAATTGCAGTAGCTTTACCGTAATCGGGACTATTGGAGTCGGTATTCACTTTATATAAAGTGTTTGTACTGTTACTGCGGTAATAAAGAGTACCGAAAGCATCTACAAACTGAGAACCAGCATTATGATTAAATCCTGTGGGGTTAGTGGCTTGACTTTTTATCGTTGGTGGGAAGGTAGTCATATCCAAAATAACTAATATATCCTGACTACCATTTTCATTAATACCATAAACTTCCTTTCCACTAACTGAAGCTGGATTTCTGGGGTCTACAGCAAAGTCATTGAATTGTATCCCTGAAACTGTTACTTGGGAATTGGTAATCGTTGGTGGAGTGGTACTTACATCGAGAGTAGCAAATTTACCACCTGCTCCAATTACATAGGTACCATCTGACAGAATAGTTGCAGCAAAAAAGCTTCCAGAAATATTTCCACCAGTTGGTATTCCTAAAGAATGAACGATACCATCATTACCAATTTTGACTACATTACCAGGACTATAAAGACCATCTGTTGCATCTGACCTGTTAATGTAAGCATAGATGTAATTATCTATAGGGTTAAATGCTAAAGCATTATAGTCAAAATTAACTGGATAGCCACCTGCTGTATTTGTAGCTGCTCCGATTGGGTTAAAAGTAAAAGTTGCACCAGAACGGTCTACATCGTAAAGCTGTTGGTCTCTTCCGCCACCTGGACCGATGGTGATGTAGAAGGTTGAATCGCAGGTGAAGGGTGAGCCTAGGGGAAGGTTGCCGTCGTCTGCTGCAATTGTTACCTGATAATCTTCCACTTCCCCATCACTAGCAGCCCCAGTAGGCGTTAATCCAGTTTGAGTACTGTAACGGAAGCGAGCGTAAGTATTACCAACTGTAGCTCCCGCTGGTACTGTAACATTTAAAGTTCCACCAGAAACATCGGCATCTATAGCAATTTGTTCGCCAGCATCAGTAAAATCACCGTTGCCGTTCCAGTCAATCCAAGCGTTGAGTCTTCCGTTACCTGCGGCTGTGATATCTAAGTTAACGGTAGAACCTGCGGTTAAAGTTTGTCCTTGTAAATCATTTCCGCTTAAAGTTATACCGTCGTCATCATCAAAGGTTACATCACTATTACTATTGTCGTCACCGTCAGCATTTGTTGTTGGTGTACCGTCATTATCGGCATCGGGTAATTGGCTACCAAGATATATACCGTCAACTATTTGGTGATAAGGTCCGCTATTAGCTTGTAGAGTTTCGTAATTACCCGTACCCGTTCCGCTTCCCGTATCTGGTGCGTCACCAAAATCATAACGCGCACACCTTCCCGTAGCAGCGAAAAGGGTAAAATCTGGGAAAAAGGCTGCACTTTGAGAAGAAGTTATACCATCTGGCTTTAATTTTCGATAAATGAGATTGAAACTGCTTGTATTTTGGTAAAGAAATCTGATAGCTCCTTCTGCGTCACCTGAACTTTGATTTGCTCCCCCTGTAACCAGTAAGTTATTACCGTCTATAGAGAGTTGTATATTAGTGGGGTTTGAAGTGAAATAACTGTCGAATCCATTCAACGGAACGAACATCGACTCAATTCTATCTGTTCTTCCGTCAATATCTGAAAGTTCAACTTCAAAGCTAGAGCTAATAGGAGTATTTGTTCCCGATTCAACTAAATCATAGCGAATTTCAGCAATAGCTGTTACTCCTGCTGGTGAGTCGGCTATTGTGGTAACAGCTAAACCCGTAGGTTGAGGTGGGTCGCCAGTTGTTCGGACACCATTATTTTCCAGAGGGTATATGTTGCCATCATCTGCTGTTAAGTCAACGACGGTAGCGACAATATCTACACTTTTACCGTTTACCGTACCAACTGAGGGATAGCGTATTACATCTCCAACATTCTTTCCATCACCTTGTTCGATATTGAAAGTTGTGATTCCGAAGTTTACTAATCCTATAGGGGTAGCCGGACAGGTTCCTGGTGGGGGAACTGTCGCTGTTGTAACAGTAACTGCCACTTCTTGACTAGCACTAGCTTCCTGACGATTATTCGTAGCGTCCCCATTTATTGGAGTACCATTAGTTTCACCCGTTGTATTATCTGGATTATCTTCTGTGTACACATCATTGTTTCCCGCAGCGTAAACTTGGTTTTGCGTTGCCGCAGAATTATCATTAGGTGCTGTATCACCCATCACTACCGTCACCTTATCCCCATCA
The DNA here is from genome assembly GCA_964395005.1 of uncultured Rivularia sp. Classification (GTDB taxonomy): domain Bacteria; phylum Cyanobacteriota; class Cyanobacteriia; order Cyanobacteriales; family Nostocaceae; genus Rivularia. Next base: position 3,321 of record CAYMZW010000123.1, on the reverse strand, counting down.
CTCAGTGTAGAACTAGCTTTAATGGGAACGCGAATTGTAATACTTCCCCCTACAGGAACAGAACCATCATTAGTATTAGCAATTCCATTTAATAAACTTCCAGTGGTGTCACCATTGTTGGGAACAGTAATATTATTGCTAGTTAAATCAACTGCTGAGGAACCATCTGGATCGTATTCAACAATTTGAATATCTCCAGATTTAGTTCCATTAGTAATATTACTAGGTGCGTCGGGAATAAAAAATTGTGTCGGATCGTTACCGACGTTAGTAATTTTATATGTAAAGTAAATAATGTCATCTGGGTTAATATCACCATTGCCTTGATTTCCACCAGCACCGCTAACACCACTGGGGGCTTCTTCTGGTAATGCAGCTTGGGAGATAGTTATACCAGCAACTTCGGCGACTTCTACCTGAACTATATTCGATTCAATTTGTTTTTCCGAGCCATCGCTGGGGTCAGTAAAACTACCAGTAGCTTGGTTATCAATTACAGTACCGGGTGTCGGACTTGCAGCTAATACGGGAAACATCGGTAATAGACTGCTGCTAGAAAATAATGCTGCTACTAATAGAGAACGATATTTATAAATACGCTTATTGCGGCGATTTCGTTTGTTTTTGCGGGGTGATTTGGGTTTTAATTTAGGATTTAGCATAGGATAGTTTTTTTAATATTTAAAATAATTTTTTGGTAGACAGGTAGCAGTGCTACGTCTCTGTATATAGGTTGCTTGTGTTGTGTTCGCAATTGTGTAGAGACGCGATACCCTTGCGTCTCTACATTTGGGGTTATTCTGTGACTGTGGTGGTAAATCTAATCGATCCGTAGGAGTTGTCAGGGGTTCCTTTTCCTGTGGAACCGGGTACGGTTGTTAAATCAGATTGGCTGGTGCTTCCTGTACCAGTTATGTCAATTTCTAATGTGCCGTTGTCGTTTGTTCCTTTGAGGTTGCATTTTGCATCAACAGCAGTACCAGCAGGGATTAATTGAGCGCGATCGCCACTATCGTTTGCACTAGTTAAGTTAATTTCTGATTTGGTGTCTAGCTTTAATTGCAGGTCATTATTCTCACCTTCATTACCGTAAGCGTTTAATTTAAAATCTTGGTTGGGGGTAATTCTGTCGCAAATCCGTAGATTATCAGCATCGGAATTGCCAGCGTTGAGGAAGTAAACAGTATATTCAATTTCGTCACCGGGTTTTACTTTCCCTGCATTGATTGCACCAATTAGATAGTTATCTGGCCAATTGGGAGAGTTATCATCTTCTTTACGAGTAGAATCTGTATCATCGACGAAGGTATTTAACGGGGTGTTGTCGTTGGGGTTTTTAGTGCGATCGCCATTGATTGCGGTGATGCGTTTAACTAGAACTACGTCGGGGTTAGTTGCAGTTGGTTCTGAAACATTTACCTGCGTAGCGTCATTTTCTTCTGGTGTATCGGGGTCATCACTAACACCGTTATAGGAAGTACCTGTTGTTTGACTTGTGTAGTTGATTGTAGCTTGGTTACTAAAAGAGTCAGGAGCAGCAAAATTAGGATTAATCTGTACCCGGAATTTTACTTTGACAGTTTCTCCTATATCGACTAATCCACCTTGAGTGGCATTAGCTCCAGTTCCTGTACGAATTACTATACGATTATTGGCGCTATCAAATTCTGCTTGTTCATCTCCGGGTGTATCGGTTTTTGTGCCAACATTCGCTGCATCAGGATCGGCAACAATTTGGATAGAACCCGGCACGAAAGTTGTTGCTGCGGGAATTGGGTCTGATAGCACTACATCTGCTGCACCATCATTTCCCGTATTAGTATAAGTAATTTCATACTCAACCTCGTCATTAGGTTCAAAATCGGCACCATTAATATCTAATGCTTTTTTAATAAAACTTCGAGTCAAATCTGGCTTAAAAATGTCAATAACAAAGGTCACTGCACCAATGTAATATTGGTCTCCCTCTGTCGTAAAGGTAAGACTCGCACTATTATCACCATTGTTGATAGAGGAAGAAACATCTATCAAGTTAATATCTGTACCGAACAAGTTTACTCGATTGGGATTTCTTGCAGTGATACTAGTACCAAACTGAGTCAGGTTACTATTCCAAAAATCAGTTGCGGGGTTGAGAGCATCACTGACTTGCGTGCCATTAAACAAGAATTGGTCGCCAGTTAAGTCAGTATCTCCTTCGTAAACAACAATACCAGCTTCTGCTCTAATGGCTCCCGTATTCGGAGTGATAAAACCACTAAAATTAGTTGTTTGATTTGGATCGCCATTTTGCTGACGAATAAAGCCATCGTATACATTCAAATTACGTAAAGGATCGTTGGGATTCTCGTAGACAACCACTAATGACCAAGAACCATAACCTCTAGCACCTTGTGCTGACTGAATGTTTCCAACAGTGTAAGTTTGCGTCGTGCCACTAGCTTGGTTTTTAACTATATCGGTAACATCCACAAAACCTTGATAAATATTGCCATCACCTGCTGCTGCACCATCTGCATCGGTGTCAAATTGAGAAGCAGTCAAATTTTGATAAGCACCCGAACCAACTTTCAGTAATACTTGATTCCGTGCATTGACATTAGGAGCAGCTTGTCCTGGAGTTACGTATATGTAATCACCATTTGATTGCCGATTACCTGTATATTTATAATCTACAACTTCAGTACTACCACTCCAATAAAGATAAGCTTTGGTAATTTTTGCATCTGCTGGTAATGTAAAGTCTGCTGTACTAGAACTGAAGGTGGAACCGTCACCATCTACGTCAACGTAGACCATATAGTTGTTGTCATTAATATTTTCATTATTCGTGGAGGATGCAGAAGCATTTCGAGCAGAAGCACAGTAAGGATTATTAAAAAATCTTCTAATTCGTCCATTACCAGAAGAATCAAAAAATACATCCGCTAATTGTCCTGAAGCATCATCAGCACAAGTCATTGTAGAGTTACCAATAATACGAATAGAACCATTTTGGTCGATACTAAATCGAGAAGTTAGGTTACGAGCGATTCCACCAGCTTCAACGGCTTGTGGTAAACATAAAATACTAGCCACAGGCAATGTTATAGCTAAATCTTGCAAAAGTCTGACTACCCATTTTTTCCCAGATTTGTCACGGGTGCTTATCGATTCGTGACAAGTTTGTTTTAAATATTTCAATAAAGACTTCATTGTTTGAGTACCAAATAATACTGATAATTAATGTAAATATAAAGATGATTTAAAGTTGAGAATATACTGACATTAAAACTTGTAATTATTGTTTTAGACTTCCGTATAATTACTAATTAGAATAAT
>CAYMZW010000122.1:0-16198 GCA_964395005.1 uncultured Rivularia sp. | reverse complement strand
TAGGGAGTAGGGAGTAGGGAGTAGGGAGTAGGGAGTAGGGAAAGAGACTAACTACTAACAAATAACTACTAACAACTATCAACTAACAACTAACAACTATCAACTATCAACTATCAACTATCGACTAACAACTAACTCTCTTCCCAACACCTGTAAATATTTGTCGGCACAGGTTTCTAATTTAAATTGATTTAACCAATCTGCATCTACTTGCTTGATGTTGCCTGCAAGTACGCTTAAAATGGCTTCTGCCATAGCTTTGGTATCGCCGACTGGGGTTAATTCACCATATTTACCGTTTGCTAAAATTTCGGCTGGGCCGCTTTCGCAATTTGTTGATACTACTGGAGTTCCTACGGCTAAGGCTTCTGCAATTACGTTTCCAAAACCTTCCCAAGCAGAGGATAATACGAAAGCTGCACTATGAGCCATGTAAGCATAAGGATTATCGACAAAACCAAACATCGCAACATCTGTTTGTAACTCTAATTCATTAACTAAATTATTTAAATTGTCTTTTTCTGGCCCTTCCCCTAAAATTACTAACCGACATCGACGCAATTGTCGGACTCTGAGAAATGCACGTAGTAAAGTCGGGTAGTCTTTTTGCTGATGCAATCTTCCTACAGCAAGGATAACTGGCGGTTCTCCTGGTTGAAACCACGGATGATTTATTTTTTCTTGTGCTTTAATAAACAGTTCGGGAGTAATAACTGGATTGTAAATTAAATCGATGCGTTTCTTGGGTAGTTTAGTTACCTTGGCTAAATCATCTGCAACTCCTTGAGAAACGCTGACAATACCATCAGCTAAAGGGTACAAAAGTCTTGCTGCAAATGGTGTTAAACGTACTGAAAGTTGCGAGATGCGTTTGGCTTCTAAAGAAAGATGATTGTGTTCGGATACTACTATTTTGGTTGATACCTTAGCAATGCGTTTTGCTAGAAGAGCTATTTCGCAAGGATAATGCAAAGCTGCGAGCATACTCTGTGGATTTTCGTCTCGCAAGTATTTAACTAATTTAGGCAGAGTACTAATTTTTGATTCTGCTTTTAAATCTATCAGCCGAATTTCTGACGGCAATTGTTTTAATAAAGAGCCGCAGGCTTTTGCAAGTACCATATCAACCTTCAGCCCTTGCCGTACAAAACCGCGAGCTAAATTTAATACTACTCTTTCCGCACCTCCGCTATAAAGGCAGCGCAGAAAGATGGCAATATCTGGTGAAGATTCAGACATGGAAAAGATTCTCCCCTTTGTATTGCAACTGTGGTTTATGAGATATACTTTTCATCAAATTGAGAATCGCACCATAATTGCGTTGAGCATCAAAACGCTTTTCGGCTATCCGACGACTAGCAGCAGCCATAGCCGCAATTTTTTCTGGATTATTTTTGAGAGTGCGTAGGGCGATCGCCAAAGCTGTAGCATCTGATGGAGGCACAATTAAACCATTAATTCCATGTTCAACTTGCTCGCACAAAGCACCAATGTTAGTAGTAATTACTGGTAAACCTGCTGCCATTGCTTCGGAAATCGCACTAGGTAAGCAATCTGCTTGTGTCGGAAAAACAAAAATATCTGCTTGGGCGTAAAGTTGTTTTAAACGCTCGCTATTAGGAGTTAGATCGCAATATAGCCCGATGTTTTCGATTCCACTTAATTCCCGTTTTAAGCTGGTATCTCTGGTAACGATATCAAGCCTAAAATCGCCATCTAAACTATTAAGAAAAGCTTCGAGCAGAGTATAACCACCCTTACGAGCAAAATCTCCTCCTACAAACAATAATCGCAAGGGATTTTTAGGAGTATATTCTATAGATTTATTATTGCTATTAAGCGAAAAATTCCACTTTTCTAAATCCACACCTGGCGGAATTACCAAAACTTTATCGGCAGATATACCATAATCATCAACCAACGAATCTTTAGCCCATTCGCACCACGTTACAATTGCTGCGGCAGCATTATACGTACTTTTATTCCATTGATATTTAGCATATTCGGCGAAGTAATTACCGCCAACTTTATGGTTATATCCCGCCGCAATACTATCAAGATTAAAAGGTGTAGCGTCAGTAGAAATTATCGTTGGTATACGACGCATAAAAGGAATAGAAAACAGCGCCAGCGTCTGGGTATGTAAAAATAATGCATCTGGTTTTTGCGATTTAATAGCCGTCTTTATCGCCTTACGAGCACGCAAACTAACTTGCAGCGACCAATTATTGCGAATAACTGGCAATTTCTCCCAAATATCATTTGTGCTTGCTCCCACAGGCATCCAATTCGGTTTGATATTATTATCTTTATCTACCCAATATTTCAAGTTTTGGTAATGGGTAACATGTCCCAATGCTTGCTCTACAATAAAACCAAAATTAAACATTTTACGAGTTAGTTGTTAGTTGTTAGTTGATAGTTGTTAGTTGTTAGGCAACGGATGGAGTTGGGCAACGGATGGAGTTAGGAGTTGGGAGTTAAGAATAATTACCTAATGCCCAATCCCCAATGCCCTATGCCCTATGCCCTATGCCCAATCCCCAATTACCTATCACCCCATTGCTGGGTTCATTTTGACGAGAAATCTTTTAAGTGTAATTTTCAAATCTTTATACTGTTGTGGTGATAGAAGAAATGCCATCAAAATTTTGAGGAATACTTTAGAGATGGTTTGCCATTGCAGTATTACAGATAAATCATTGAGAATGACATTTCCAAATAATCGCATAGCTGTAATAGCGCTTTTCTGCCCTGAAGGAGATTCTAATGATTTAAAAGTAAGATAGTGATAAAGGGTTGCAAGAGATTTTCTTTTTAAATATTGCAGCGATGCAGGAGCGCTGATAAAAGCTTGTTCTATAAATTGTAAACAAACTTTTTCCATCCCCAAAACATTAGTTGACTCAGATTTAGAAGAAACACGGTATAAAATTTGAGGATACGGTACCGTAACAAAATCATGACGCGCCGCTAAACGTAACCACATATCCCAATCTTCAGCGTGGTTTAATGACTCGTTAAAAGTACCAACATTAATTAATGCTTGTCTGCGAATTAAAGGGTTAGAACCATTTTCTAAAAAGTTTTGGATCAACATTTCTTCGTAGGCATTACCATTAATAGTTATATGATTGCCATGACGAAAAAATTCACCGTATTCATCAATATAGTCAACCCAACTATAAGCAACTGAGGCTTGAGGATTCGTTTGTAAAGCTTTCAATTGTGCTTCAAGTTTATCCGAAGTCCAAATATCGTCTGCATCTAAAAAGGAAATAAATTCACCGGAAGCTCGTTCAATTCCACGATTGCGACTAATCGATTTACCGGAATTTTTGTAGGAAAACACTTTTAAACGAGAATCTTTAATATTAGAAGTAATATTTAAAGTTAAATCCAGAGAACCATCATTGATTACTATTAATTCCAGATTCTTATAAGTTTGATTTAAAACAGAATGAATTGTTTCTCCAATTGTTTTTTCTCCATTGTATACAGGGATAATTACAGATATAAGTGGTTTGTGATTTATCATTTTTAAGGGAATAGGGAATAGTAAACAAAATAACGTTCTGTATTAACCCACGCAGGTGGGTTTCGCTTGTTTAGCAGCGGTTTCAACCGCCGGGTAGCTGGGGAATAGGGAACGGGGAATAGGGAACAAAATAACGTTCTGTATTAACCCACGCAGGTGGGTTTCGCTTGTTTAGCAGCGGTTTCAACCGCCGGGTAATTAAACCTTTCCGAATCGTCTAACCAATTGATTTAATTTTCTTTTGTACTGCAAAAATATTTGAGGCTGGAAAATACGTATGGCAATTAAATAAATTGAAATAAACGCAAATGGTCGAATAAATAAAGGCAAATTTACTGCAAGAACTAAACCTGGAATAATTAACAGAATTGGAATAAAGCAGGGAGTAATAAATTTAGGAAAAGACCATTGCAAGCTACGACAAGCAATCCACCACCAGTATAGAGTCCAGCCAATTCCTAATACTATTGCCACAGCTAAACTCACTCCCACTATTCCACCTAGATTGGCTCCAAGAATAAAACTACCTACTGCCATCGGAGCAATCTGTAAGTTTACTTTAGCATTGATGTCAGGACGACCTTTAGCAACTAACATTGAAAAAAGTGAAGAATTAATGATACGAAAATAAGAAAAAATTAGTAAGCCGGGAATTACTTTGACAATAGGCAACCACTTCGAGCCAAATACAAAAGTAACTACTTGCGAATCTACCGTTAAGAAAATTAAACCGCAAATTGCAGCCGTTAAAATTGCCGTTTGTTCTACTACTTTTAAAAGAGTAATTTCTTGTTCATCTTGGGGTAATTGAGCAAAAACTGGCATTCCCAATTGATTAAATATAGCACCAACAATGCTTGAAAATGCATTTGTTAGTTGATAAGCAAGATTGTAATAACCAAGGCTGGCACTGCCTAATAGTTTTCCTACAGCAAAATTATCGAGGTTGAAATTGGTATATAAACCGAAGCTAGAAGCAATAGTATTAAAGTAAAAAGTTTGAACTTCCGATTTAACTTCTGAATCAATTCGCAAGCGGAATTCATACTTGGAATAATACCTATTTAGAACGCAATTAACCATCCAAGAAGCAGTATCACCGATTACAAAAGACCAGTAACTTAATCCCAAGAATGCAGCACCTGTAGTACAAACTAATCGCGTAATCGAATTAGCTAAAGTGATATTCGCGATCGCCCGGTACTTCATCTGTCTTGTCATCACGCTAGAGTAAACATTACTAGCAGAAGACAGTAATAGATTAAACGCAAAAACAAATAATATCCCGGTTAAATTTGGCTCTTTAAAGAACATAGCCACTAACGGGGCTGTCGCTGCCACTCCCACAGCTAAAAGTAATCCTACTAATAAGCTAATAGTGTAAGCAGTGTTGACATATTTTGGATGTTCTATACCTTTATAGATGATGAAAGCACCCGCTGTGCCTTGAATAAATAACGAGAAAAAAGACCAAAAAACATAAGCAATGCCGATAATTCCGAAATCAGATGGTTGTAATAGCCTTGCTAAAACCAGACTACTCAGAAACGCAAAGATACGGGTGATAAATGTAGCATAGGAAATCCATAAACCATTTTTGAAAAGTGCAGTTGCTTTCACTATTAGTGCTTACCTTTTGCTGTTTTTGCAAAACCAAGGGATTTTCCGATGGCTAGATTTGCTAATGGTGACAAACGTACCGATATCAGAGTCAGTAAAGAACGAATATCGCGGTAGAAAATTGACTTATCCGAAATCAAAGCTTGTTTAATAAACTCGCGTGCTGTTTCTATATCTCCACTCTGAAGAGACAAGCGAGTCAGATAGCGATACATATAAGCGTAGGCAGTCGGTAGTATCGGTTTTATTTCCGGAGAACGTTGATAAGCATCTTTGATAACTCGTTCTCCGCAAGCCTGCATTTGCGCGATATTAAAAGATAATCCGGAAGGACGGACGCGATAGTAAGATAAAATCCGTTTTTCCCGGTAAAAACCCCATTTTTGGGTTGCAGCGATCCGTAACCACAAATCAACGTCTTCCCAACTACGTAAGCTTTCATTAAAACCACCGACTTCCGCAATCAAACAACGGCGAAAAACCGCATTAGAACCATGTCCAATAAAGTTCTTACATAGTAAAGCTAATAGAGGATTTGGATGCACTGGTTTACCGCTCAAAGTAATAAGCGTTGGTTTACCATCATCGCGAATCGTTTGCGAAGCGCTATAAACTATCCCAACATCGGCTCTACTGTACAATCGAGCAACATGAGTTGCCAACTTATCTTTGTGATAAATATCATCGCCATCAAGTAAAGCAATATATTCACCTTGAGCGTGACTAATACCGTAATTGCGGGCTGAAGATAAGCCTCCGTTCGCTTTCTGCAATAACTTAAATCTAGAATCTCTAGAAGTGAATTTTTGCACAACAGCCGCAGTATCATCAGTTGAGCCGTCATCAACTATCAACACTTCAAAGTCACAAAAGGTTTGCTTTTCTAAAGAAGCCAGACAAGAATAAATATACTTGCTGACATTGTAAGCAGGAACTACAACGCTAACTTTTGGTATTTTGGTCATAATTGGTAATTGGGAATAGGGGATTGGGCATTGGGGATTGGGCATTGGGAATAGGGAATTGGCGATCGACTATTTAATGCCGTGTAAAAAGTGCTGAGTATCCGTTATTTTTTCGTCTAAAATATCTAAAATAATTCGATCTTGAGCCATATCAAACTTTCTTGCAAAATGAGCATCGCTTTGCAAAATTGAATTATAATCGTTTATGCCTAAAACTTTGGGTCGTCCATTCTGAGTTTTAGAAAAATCAAAGTATAGCTTATTATCGTTACATAAATGAAATTTTCTACTATTAACTAAGATTGTTTGTAGAAAAGATTCATCCGATACGCATACTTTCTGATAATATTCGACCACTTCCGGATACTTTTGACAAAAACTATGCAAATACTCTACACATTTTTTAGATAAGGTTGTAAAAAAAGAACCACCATAGCAAAGAAAATTTTTGTTAAATAGCGATTTTCTTCGGACACCAAACATATCATAAGCTAAATTAATTCTGAATAAAGGCTGTAAATAATTGATAACTTTTATTGGTACTAACAATTGTTTTAGCCAATTCGGAAATTGTTTCAAAAACTCGACCGATTGGTATTTAAATAAATAACGGCTTTTACCTTCTTTTATACTCCAATGACTAAGTACTGAAAAAACATTAAAGTATTCCATAAAGCCATCATAGTCGGTTTCAGATAAAAAACTATCAATTTCTTTTATTGGTTTAATTGGATAATCTTGTCCGGAAATATAAATTAACCAATCATATTCGATCCGATTATCAACTAACCATTTTATTGCATTTAAATAAGATTGAACTGCCGTAAAGTTTCCACGTCCTCCCTTTCCATTTAAAACTTTAACTTTATTCTTTTCTAAACTATCTACATCTAAATTGCAACTAGTAAAATCATGACTAATAATTATCTGATGGTCAGTTCCCGACGTTTGAATTGTTTTGATTAAACGATAAATTTGCTCCGGATTTTTATGAGTTTGGATCAAATAACAAATTTTCATTATTTTACCGATCGAAGTAATAATGTTGTTGATTTTTAGATAATCGAAAGCAAGAAATAGGCAATAGTTAAGATTAATAAAGACTTTTATTAACCCATAAAATAATAGGGTAGTCACTATTGCCAGTTTTTGAGATTACTTTTAAATCCTGTTGTAGTAAGAGGATGTTTTCTAAGTAAGTTTTGATCGCAATTCTCGGATTATCCCCCCTTCCCCCCTTCTTAAGGGGGGTAACGGCTTCCCCTTTTTAAGGGAAGTTAAAGTCCCCCTTTTTAAGGGAAGTTAAAGTCCCCCTTTTTAAGGGGAGCCAAAGTCCCCCTTTTTAAGGGGGATTTAGGGGGATCTCAAAATTTAGAGTATGATTTATAACTTTCCTACACATCCTCTAAGAGTTTTGATTCAAGAACTAAATTCTTACTACAAACTTTTACCGCTATAAATCTAGGGCTTCTAATTTCGGTGTCAATTCAACTCGTAAAGACATCTTATGAAACATTGCTAAAGCTATATGCAGTGCAAAAGCCGGATTCCCTAGCAAATAACGTGCAGCTAACCGTTTAGGTTCGCGACAGAAACGATAAAACCACTCAAGCCCAACATCTGATATTACGTGCGGGCAATCTGGAACTACTCCAGCCATCCGATCGATAATTGCTCCACCAAGCATAATGGCGTTAACTTGCAAATTATGACGATGCTGTTGTACCCAATGTTCTTGAATCGGCATTCCCATACCTACAATCAAAATATTAGGCTTAAAATGATTGATTTTCTCAATAGCCGATTGATTTGCTTGAGGATCTTGTTTATCGAAATACCCATGATGTCCTGCAAAACTCCCTTGGGGATACTTAAGTTGCAAATTATCAATCGCAGTTTGTAAATATTGAGGCTTACCACCTAGTAAAAACACTGAATATTTTTGGCGATCGCAACTTTCTAGGACTTTAGGCATTAAGAGCGTGTAAGAAGTTCGATAATCTAAGGGTAATTCTAATCCCATATACCCTATTGCTTTTAAAATTCCTACGCTATCACAATTAGCAATTTCTGCACTTTGAAGAAATTCATAATACCAAGGCAGTTGCATAGATAAGTTAAAACTGTGAATATTGTAATTCGCTACAGTTATTTTCTTATTTTCTCTGCAAGCCTTATGAATTGCTTCAACAATTGAAGAGATAGACATACAGTCTATTCTTCGCTCCAGTAAATAGACACTTAAAGCTGTTGGTTTGTCTATTTGACTATCATTCACTGTTTGATTCTGTCTACTTTTTACTTGAAAATCGGAATGCAAATCGAAAGGTGTTTTTAAAAAAGAAAAAGAGCTTGCCATACACAATAATTGTCCTGCAAAGGTAAATAAGCAGACCTTACTAGACTATGTAGATTACCAAAAAAACTGACAAGGAATCGCACAGTTTATCTAACAACAATCAAAAGTACGACTCCCACAATTACATATTGTGCGGTCAGAAGTCTTACTGTCAAAGCGATTCAATCGCTTCGGTAGAAACACCCGTTCAACTTTATTTTTATGCGGTCAGTATAATTAACGAATTAAAAAATAAAAGTCTGTTTAGATACAATTTATTAATAAAAAACTATAAAACGGTTAACTCTAAACCTTTCATAAAGGCAGAAAAGTTAACAAAAACAAAGAGAATGAAGAAAATGTAAGCTAATACTTTAAATTGTTAATTCTATCTATAGGAATAACCCAAAAGTTAGAACATAAAAAATAGGTAAATTAACTATTGACGAATTAGAAAATTATGAATAGAAAAGGAGTTATTTGCAAATCTATATCTAATCAAATGATGACAATTACCTCGAAATAACTTGAAATAATATAATTCTTGTGCTTTAATTTATTTTCCTACTCAATCAAGGCTTATTAGTTATTGCTAGTAGATTTGATAGATTGACTTGTGTGGCGCTAGCTAAGATAGGGCGATCGCCATATCGTAGGTGCAATTCAAATGTAAGTTTGATCTTTTTTTCTATTCTTTATTCCCCTTACCCAATTTGCTTACCAAGAATTAGCATTACCTTGACATTGCCATTGCACCGAAGAAATACATATTTAATCGATTTAATAGTATCATAAACTTTGCCTGGGCTTTCATCTCCCGCTTCAATAGGTGTAAGTGGAACATGAAAGCCAAGATTGTAAAAAAATCGTTACATGGAATTAGCACCAGTAGCAATTAAACGTCTGAATAAACCTTCAGTCCAACCAGTTTCTCTCAAAACAGCTTCTGAAGATACTTCCACATAAGCCTGCTCGATAAAAGCTAAGTCAATCATACAAATCCGCCCTAAAGCGTCCTTGATTTCTTCGCTTTTACCGTCTACTTTAGCCCGTTGGCCTGCTTCTCTGATTACGGTAGCCATTGCAGGCACAACATGTTGTGGACCAATACCGATACGAACGTGGACTAAACCAATATTCCAGCGGCGATTGGCATAATCTTTACCCCAGTCATCCATGCCTGTAAACATTTCGTAAAACCACTCAACAAATGTTTCTCTCAGACGATGAATGCGTCCTTCAGAGACAGTTAAAATGGAATTCATTTCTTCATCGCGTCCCAAATAAGCATAAAAATGTTCTGCCATTTCCGGAGCAATTTCTTTTCCCCAATCTATTTCAGATTTAAGTAAGGCTTTATCTTCTGCTGTTAAGCAAACGCGCTTTTCTAAAGTAGACATAAACGCTTGTGGTTCTATAGACATTCTTGGAAGCTCCTATTATTTATCAAAAAAATCAATCTTAGTATAAGTCTAGTCAAATGTGCCACCTTTTGTCATAAATCATACAAAGCAATATTGCTTTTACGAAAATGATTTTTCAAAAGCCAACTATGAAACTTGACTTTACCGCGCTGAGGATCTGTCAGTAGCATTAAAGTAACCCAGAAAAGTTTGGACTGGAATTACATAAAATCGCCAATCCAAACATCGCTATAAGGGCTATTTTGAGTTTTGGCTCAAGCCATTAACGGGGCGATTTTGCCAACAACTCTTTTTACTTCTAGAAACAATAAACCTTGTTTGACCCCAGCACCAGCCAAAACTAATAAAACAGCATCAGCGCCACAGCCAACTAATACACCGTAGCCTTTTTCACCTTCTACAACAATTCTATCAATGCTTCCACGAGCTAATTCTCTACCGATACGTTCGCCTAACGAAAGCATGGATGCAGACATAGCAGCAGTACGTTCTTCGTCCATTCCCCCAGGTAGAACAGAAGCCAAAGCTAAGCCATCAGGGCTAACTAAAGCAGCACCTTGAACATCGGAACCAGCACTGACAAAGTTTTGCAGTTCGTCTTGCAACATGGAAACGTTGATCATTTTTTTTCCCTCCAGAATTATTGGTAATGATGTTTGAGAAATTTCCGTAATAGACTGAGTTATTGTAACTTCACTTACATTTTTTGACGATAAAACAGTATTTTCCGTAGTTTCCTTTAATGGATTATTTTCCGTCTCGGGCAATACCGAAGAATCTACTGGCTCAATAGGAAGCTTTTGAAACACTTCCTTTAAAAAATTGATAATTTTACCCAGAGGCATTTATTGTTGACTCCTGAGCTTTATCTTGGGTTTTAATTACAATAAAGCGTAACTAAAAAAACGTAAAACTCAAGACTTGGTAAATTTTAAAACGAAACAGGTTAATTCTTGAATAAGAAAAGATTATTTATACTTTATGTTTTACAAATCTGTTAAGAGTTAGGCAACGGATGGAGTTTGGCAGCGGATGGAGTTAGGAGTTAGGAATTAGGAGTTAGGAGTTAGGCAACGGATGGAGTTAGGAGTTAGGAGTTAGGAGTTAGTTGTCTCCCCATCTCCCCCTGAGCCGCACGCTTTCGCGTGAACGGGTTGCGCCACTTGCTACAAGTCGGGGAACCCGCCCAACGCAGTGGCTTACCATCTCCCCATCCCCTTGTCTCACCTTCTCTTACTACCTAACTCCTTCCCTCTGACGAATGGATTCTAATTCTTCGACAATTTTAATTAATGCTTCAAATACGGATTCGCGTTGGTTAGGGTTGACAGCAATTATGGGGGGTGAATTGGTTTCGTTTTGAAATCCTAATGCTAAGGCTATGTCTTCTATTTCCCATGCATCGGCACAATCAGTGTGGGTTACTCCTATTAATTCCGGAATAGACGCACTTTGGTTCATGTAGTTTAAAAGTTTGCGTGCTTCACGGAATTGATTAGGGCGATGTGCATCTACTAAAAGAATGTAAGCGTGGGCTTTTTGAATCAAAATATCCCACATAAAATCAAATCTGGCTTGTCCGGGAGTACCGTATAAGTGTAATGATTGATTAGATGTAATTGTTAATTTGCCAAAATCCAAAGCGACTGTAGTTTTTTGCTTTAATTCGGCTAATTCATCAGTTGCTCTTTTATCGGTGTTAACAACATCAATTTCACTAATTGTCTGAATAAATGTAGTTTTTCCCGCTCCTACACCTCCTGTAACTACGATGCGGAGAATTTCTGGTGACATTAAGCTTTACTCCTTAAATACCCTACAAGATTTTGCAGCAACGAGCTACTGACTGTGGGTGCCTGCGATTCTCGATATTTTTTAGCTGCTCGCGAACCGTATTTGCTAACCCAAGTCAAATCCATATCATAATGGTACTCAAGGTAATTTGATGTTATCTGGGGTACTTCTTCAATCAAACCTACAAGCATTAATCGGAAAGCTGCTTGCTGAATTTTGATAGCTGGTTGATTAAGTTGAGTTGCAATATCTTTTATAGAAATATCCCCTGAAGCAAATTCCCACAACTGCCATTCAAAGGGATTCAAGCGAATTTGCGGTTTATTCTCGGTAATGTTTCTTATACCCGATTCTTCATCGGGAAGCGCATCTTCAAGTACTTTCCAATTTTTCAATACTCTCAAAGCCATTAAAGTGACTTCCGTAGCCCTCAAGCTTAATCCTGTCATCTCAGACATTGGTAAAACAGCTTTACAATCTAGCTTAAATACACCTTTTTGAATTTCAAATAATTGACGAACTTGCTGTAGTTGATTGGCAAATAATAAGTTTAATTGTTCTGCACTCAAAATATCTTGAGTTTTGAACCGCAAACCCAAAGGTGTAGTTGTAGATGCATTACTATAAATAGTTTCTATAACTTCAGGTTCTGCCCAACTTCTTTGGGTAATTTTAGAACTTAAACCCCTACCATTTAAACGATTTGCTGCTGCAACAACACGTCCGCTTCTAAACCAAATATAAAAGTATTTTGCTTTAGATTCAGCAGAATTAATATCTGGCAAAGTACACACACTTAAACAACCCGATTTTCGTCCTTGGTCGATTAATTGAAACAATTCAGCTAAGGAAAAATCGGTAAAAGAACTGCTAAGACTCATAATTTTTAATATTACTTGTAATAATGTTTTTTTGTTACTGAAACTACAACCCTGTAATATTACTCAAAGCAGCCTACTTATGAGGTTCTACCATCGTTGTAAAAGCATAGTACTAGCTTTGCTGCTCAAATTTCGGCATATAAAACTCAATACAAGTTGACTAACTACATCTTCATACGTGATAACCCTTAAGCTTTATTCATTTACAGTGTTATTTAATATAAGTAACAAGTGTATTTTCAGTAACTTTTTTAAAAGAATATCTTGATTCATGCTAGTAATCATACTTATCTAATACTCTGTAATATTACTCGAATACCTATTAGTATTGGCTATTTAATATAAAAAGTTCATGCCCTTTTCTTAATTACAATTGTTTGTTTCATTACCTCTATATAAAACCATGTTCATGTATATATTATTTACGCTTAAGTTAATTTTGATGAATAAATCGCAACACTTCGTTTGATTGAATGAGCAATCAATCAGATAATAATTAACACTTCGTAATATATTTGGTAAATACTTGCTATGAAGCTTATATGTAGTATTCTTTGCTTGATTTTTTTATCAGTTTTCTATGGCGATAATGCTATTGCTGGAGAATTAAATCAAAGATTAGAAAATTTTCCTGAATGGGAGAAATTAACACAAGTGCAACCTGCGGTAGGAGACTTAATTTATCCCGAATGGATGAAGGGAGAATGGTTAGTGAAAAGTACTTTAGTAGATTTAGTTGCGCCTTTAGCTCCAGATATTGTTACACCAGGGTTTGAAAGTAATCGTCAGTACCTAGATGTGCCAGTTAGTTTTAAAGTTAGATTTATCAATCGATACCTTACTCCGCACTATCGCACACCCCTCTCCTTGATAAGGAGAGGGGAAGGGGGTGAGGTTAATTACAATTCACAAAAAAATCCTGTGATTGCCGATCGCGCATACAACGGATTGAACTTAGCAAGAGCCATTTTAGGTAAAAATGCAGTTAGAGCAGTTAAAGTAGATCCCGATTCTCCCAACCGTCAGATCACATTTTTGCAGAGCCGATGTGCCCAAGAGGTTATTTGCGATCGCCAACTAATTTCTATAGTGAAAAATCGCGCTACAGAAAACACCGCAGACGGTAAATTTATTGCAACTGAAGTATTCAAACAGTTATTTAAAGGCGGCTCGCGCCCCTACATTAATACAGTCGAATCAACAACGGCATATAGAAAAATATCTACATTATCCAAATCAAATCCAGCGATTGAAGCGAATCAAGTTACAGCTGTATATCTTTCATCTCAAGATCCAAATTACTTTAAAGCAGTTAATAAACCAGTTGCTTTATATAGATATCGTTTGGAATTTTTTCCAATAATTGGGGAGTAGGGAATGGGGAATTGGGGATTGGGCATTAGGAGAAGATAAATCTTAACTCCTAACTCTTAACTCCTAACTAATTTTATAATCCAAAACAAAAGCATCCGTTGTTAAAATCTAAAACAAAAGCATCCGTTGTTAAAATCTGAAATCCAAAATTCCATGAAGAATGATTCCCAAGTGTTTTGATTAAAAATTGACATGGGAGAAATTTGAAATTGATTTATTTATTTAAAACTAGAATTTAATTCGGACTGGTTTCAACTTCCGTAGTGGATACTTCTTCAGTTGATGGAGCATTGCTCGGTAATTCCAAACAATATCCAGCACCATATACCGTTTTTATATAGCGGGGATGCCTCGGATCTGGTTCTAGTTTAGTTCTCAAGTGTCGAACGTGAACGCGAATGGTTTCAATATCATCATCTGGATCGTAACCCCAGACTTCTCGGAGAATTTCGCTAGGAGAAACAGTTTGTCCGTGTCGTTGCAGCAAGCAATGAAGCAGTTCAAATTCTAAGTGAGTTAATTTCACTGTTTTAGCGAACCATATTGCTTCAAATCTTTCGGGAACCAAAGTTAGCGAACCATAGTTAAGAATTTCGCTGTGCTTCGCTGCTTGGGGTATCCTATCGGTACGTCGGAGCAATGCTCTTACCCGTGCCAACATTTCTTCTACTTCAAAAGGTTTAGTAAGATAATCGTCCGCACCAGCATTAAAACCTTCAACTTTATCCTGAGTTTGGCTTAAAGCGGTTAACATTAGAACCGGAATATCAGAAGTACGCTCATCTCTCCGCAAACGTTGGCATACAGTAAATCCATCAACTTTGGGCAACATCAAATCTAACATAATCAAATCGGGCTGTAGCTGGAGAGCTAAAGCCTGCCCCTTGATACCGTCTTCAGCTTGGCTAACATCATAGCCAGCCATTTCTAGATTAACGGCTACTAACTCAGAAATCGCTGGATCGTCATCTATGACAAGAATTCTCGGCATTATGAAGTAATTGTTACTAGACGTTAAGGTAAGTTAAGAATCTTTTGAAAATACAAAGATTGCTTTAATGATTATAAAAAAAATTTGAAATTTAACATAAAGCTTAAAATTAAAATATTCTTACATAAACTACAAATTAGACAGAATATCTTATACAATGCATTGTTCAACCTACAATCCACCCTGGTTTTTGCAAAACGGCGTATTAATGACCATCCATGCAGCATTGTGGGGGAAAAAGAATTGGCAAACTGTTCTCAAACTACCCGAGCCTAGCTATCAAGAGCAAGTGTTTACAGGTGCAGGGGAAGTACCAATATTCGGCTTAGTAGCGATTCCAGAGAATGCTCGCGGAACAATTATAGGTACCTACGGTATTATTGGCGACTTAGAAGAAGAATGGACACTGAGAATACTAGGACGTAAAGCCTACGCTCAAGGTTATGCAGTAGTATTGTTTGATTGGCGTGGCCGCGGTAAAACAGCTGAATTATCACCAACTTTAACTAGCGATGGCTTGTACGAAGGAGAAGATTTTGTTCGCATCGCCGCAGCAGCATTATCAATGGGATGTCCACCGAAATTTTGGTTTACAGGATTTTCTTTGGGAGGGCAGTTAGCGTTATGGGGAATTAAAGCAGCCGTAGACTCCACAAAAGATTCCAAAATTGGGATTAAAGAAAGCGATATAGCTGGTGGTGCGGTAATTTGTCCGAGTTTAGATTCCAATCGTTCCCTTAAATATTTAACAAGTTATCCGGTAGGTAGATTTTTAGAACAAAGAATTGTTAAAGCATTGAAAAAACTGGCATGGAAAATTCACGACACTCACCCAGGAAGCTTAGATCCTTTATCAATTAAAAGAGCAAACACCATATGGGGATTTGACAAGGAATTGGTGATAGAAAAATTAGGTTTTCCCTCAGTAGAAGCTTATTATGATGCAAGTAACGGTTTATATATTTTACCAAACCTTACCAAACCAACTTTAATAATTTACGCCGCCGACGACCCATTTTTTGCACCGGATATCGTACCAGAATTACAAACAGCCAGCGAACAAAATCCAGCTATAGACTTAATATTGACCGAACACGGTGGTCACGTAGGTTATTTAAGCAGCAAAAAGTGTCAGCAAGAATGCGGAGATAATGACCCCTGGTGGGCTTGGAATCGGATATTGGAATGGATGGAGGAGAGTTAGGAATTAGGAGTTAAGAGTTAGGAGTTGGGCAACGGATGGAGTTGGGCAACGGATGGAGTTGGGCAACGG